>CAYHRT010000058.1:0-13027 GCA_964359085.1 uncultured Bdellovibrio sp.
GGGATACCTATCTTCCCTACATCATGAAATAGGGCAGCAAGTTCTAATTTGGTTAATTCCTTCTTACTGAAGCCTAGCTCTTCACCAGTTTTATTCGAGTAGTGCGCCACTCGTGCACTGTGTTCATAGGTGTATAGATCTTTCAACTGCAAGGCCCGCAGCAGGCATTTGGCAATTCTATAATTAAAATGAAAGGCTTCATTTTTAAGACGATTAACTTCTCGGGCCATTTCCAAGATGGCCAAATTATTAACCTCAGTTTGCAGGTTAAGCACGTTGTGTCTTTTACGCGAAATGGCCATTTAAGTCCTTTATAACAAAATTTTGGCCTTACACTAGAGAACTTATCGGAATATTAGTTACAAAAACTTAAACTTAACCATCCCTAATAAAAGGGAGAGAAAGATTTTGCCCCTTTGAAAGTTGACCAAAGGTCTGAATTTTTTGATATTCTATGTATTATATTGAAATATCATGCTTTATAATCCGTTAACGAATGGTGGGGCTAAAGCATTATGGTTGATCGTAAAGTCATCATTATTAACTCTGATGAACTCTTTTGCGCTTTGGGGTCCGAGAAATCGGCCCTATTAAAGCATAATTACGACTTGCAGGTGCATTCAAAATCAGGGGAATCGGAAAAGGATATAATCCTTTTTTTTGTTAATTCTGTTGCCCGAGACTTAGCTCAATTATGGAAAACTTTAGAAAGATCTAGACCGACTATTGTTTTGCTGAATTGCGAGCTATCGGCCCAAACATTTCATGAAGTAACTCAGCAAGATTTATCGCATCTATGGGCGGTAATGAGGGTGGATCAGATTGATCTTTTTGGTCAAAATCATCTTCAGAATTCTTTAGGTTTATTGGGGCGACTCCTTGATGCTTATTTTTCTCAAATTGAGCTTGAACATTATTCGACGGCCTTAAATCAAGTGTTGGCTTCGACACTGGCTGAGTTACACCGTGCTCGGCATATTCATGAAAAGATTGTTCCTGTGAGGCGACAATCTCTGAAAAATTTTGAAATTTTATCGAAATATGGTGCGGGCGATTCTCCCGGCGGAGAATTTTTTGATGTCGCCATTTCTGACGGTACACTGGCTTACGTTCATTTCTCTTCAAATTCATACGTTTTGAATAGCAAGGCGCTGACAGTTTTTGAAGTATGGCGGCCTACCTATAACGGGCAATATTCGTCATTGGATGAGTTGCTCAAGCTTCTGAGTCGTGAAGCCATCCCCTATCAAAATAGAGGTCAAAATAAGAGTAACGATAATCGTCCGGCTTTAGAGTTATGTTTGTTTCAGATAAATAATAAAACACTAGAAGTTTGTGGATGGTTGTTTGGTGGTTTTAGCATGATCTCCACGAACGGCTTGGTGTTTGATAAAAAAGATTTTCCGGTATCTCCGACCTTTGCAGATCAGGCATATATTTCCTTTAAGTTGGAAAGAGGCGGAAAACTATTGATCATTTCTCCAGGAGTTCACTACAATTCGGGTGGTTTTTTAAACAAGACTCCCATCCTAAAATTCGGCTTGGAAAATATCACCGCACCATCACTTAAATGTGTTAACGAGATATTTTTTCAACTCAAAAAGGGTGATGATAGTGAATTTTACAAGTATGATGTAACCGCAACTGTGATAGAGGTGAGTCAAAATGCAATTATCAAAATATAAGAGTTTTATTTCGTTTCTTGCTCTGGCATTTATTTCGCAAGCATTTGCTAGTTCACCTTTTACCGATAATCAATGCTTAGACGGCGTATTCACAACTAAGGTGGCCCACAAAGCTTTTCCCTTTGGAGTGACAGAAACAAAACTTGAAATTGAAAAAAAGGATTGTCGCTTGGTTGTTAGGCATGAAAAATTGCGTTTTTTAACCAAGCAATGGGATGTAGATGTGTGCCGTGGACCTATTCATATTAAGTACGGCGCCACGAGTGTCGAAGTTATTAAGCGTCAAGGTGCTTGTAAGGCCCTCGATAATGAGTTTTGCAAGATGGCCGATGAGTTGTTTAAAGTTCTCCAAGATGATGGTCTGATCTTTGCGCCGGGAGAGAAAGAAGATTTGGCGGTGGCCCATGGCCGTGTGAATTGTTCCTATTTACTTCTGAAGGCCTATCTAGAAGGTGCCAATGTCTTTACTCGCCAAGAAATGTATGAAGGGTTGTTAAAGAAGTATTCAAATTCATGGGAAAGCGTTGTTCCTGCGGTTGTACCCGGAAAAAGTAGCGTCCTCTTACCAGATGCGGTACTGACACCCCAGGATGTGAAGCCCCAAGCTTCGCCCAGTAGTACTCCTGTTCCTGAAGGCACTCCAAGTGCGCAGAGCGTCCCCACTGCTGCACCTGAACGTACTGATTTTTAATGGCCCGCTAGTAAGTATTTTTGAAGGCCAGGTCTAAG
This sequence comes from uncultured Bdellovibrio sp., assembly GCA_964359085.1. Taxonomy (GTDB): domain Bacteria; phylum Bdellovibrionota; class Bacteriovoracia; order Bacteriovoracales; family Bacteriovoracaceae; genus GWA2-49-15. The sequence continues at coordinate 2,415 of CAYHRT010000058.1, forward strand.
TCTTGTAGCAGATCGTTCCCATCTTCGATGCCAACGGAGATCCTAATAAGATTGTCGGTAATTCCTATTGATAAGCGGTTTTCAAGAGGAATGCTTGCATGGGTCATAATAGCTGGATGCTCGATTAAGCTTTCAACCCCGCCCAAACTTTCGGCCAAAGAGAACAACGTTACTGATTTTAGAAAGTGTAGAGATTCTTTCATTCCACCCTTGATAAAAAAGGTAATCATCCCTCCAAAGCCAGACATTTGCTCTTGGGCAATGGCATGCTGAGGGTGTGATTTAAGTCCTTGATAGACGACGCGCTCTACTTGTGGATTTTTTTCTAACCAAGTTGCAATCTGCATAGCATTTTTTTGATGGGCCTCCATACGTACGGCAAGAGTTTTTACGCCTCTTAATACCAACCAGGAATCGAACGGCGAGGCACATGGGCCGATAGAATTTTGTAATTTATAGAGGCCTTCATGCAACTTCTTATCGTTAAGCATGATTGCCCCACCGACAACATCAGAATGACCATTGATGTATTTTGTCAGAGAGTGCACAACAAAATCAGCGCCCAGAGTGAGGGGATTTTGGAAATATGGACTCATAAAAGTATTATCAACCGCCACGAGTGCACCGTATTTCTTGGCAAGATCACAAAGTCCCTTAATATCAGTGATCTTGAGCAATGGATTTGTCGGTGTCTCTGCCCAGATAAGCATAGGTTTGAATTGTTTCAGGGCCTTTTCCACCTTATTTAAATCCGTTGTATCGACAAAATTAAAATTGTGACGATCATGGCAGACGGTAGTGAACAGGCGAAAGGTTCCGCCGTAAACATCATCTCCACATAAGACTGAACTTTTTGCAGGAAATGCCTGCATCATGAGCATAGTTGCGGCCATCCCAGATGAAGTTGTGACACAGTATTCAGCATTTTCCAAAGAAGCTAAGCAGGCTTCCAGACGGCGCCGGGTCGGGTTATGAGTACGAGTGTATTCAAAACCTTTATGCTCTCCAGGGCCAGCTTGGACATAAGTGGATGTTTGGAAAAGAGGCGGAATAATTGCCCCAGTACTCGGATCGGGTTCATTTCCAACATGCAGGGCCCTGGTCGCAAGACCTAAGTGAGAATTATTTTTCATATTAATAACTACCTTTTAATGAAATATAATGAAGGATATCGATGTCGGTGAGGATATCAACAACCGTGTTGTCTTTGCCAGTGACCAGTACGACTTCCTTGGCCAAGAGAGCATCAGTGACTTTAGAAAGTAACTCATTTCTGTCGATCATTTTGAATTTGCTCTGATAGACCAAGTTGATTGAGTCAGTGAGTTTGTATTGTCCTTGATAGACGGGTAGCAATAAGGACTTTTCACTTACAAGGCCCTTGATTTTACCTTGACCAAAAACGGGAATTTGAGAAATGCCTTTTTCATCCATTAAACGAACGGCATCCCCGATCGAAGCTGTGTCTTCAAGTTTAATAATTTCTTTTTTCCCTTTGCCTAAGGCCTCTAACACCTCACTGATCAAGACGTTAAACGAGCTATCTTGATAACCATTGGAACTCATCCAATCATCATTATAAATTTTCGAAGCATAACGATTTCCCGAATCAGGTAAAAGGGCCAAAATTCTTTTCGGCGTTTTCAGAGTTCGTGCATAGCGGATAGCACAAGCGACTACCGCACCCGAACTTCCCCCGGCATAGATTCCTTCATGATTGAGTAACTTTCTTGTCATAACAAAGCTTTCTTTGTCTTGCGCCACAATCCAATCATCAATGAGTTTAAAATCATAATTTTTTGGAATGAAATCTTCACCGACGCCTTCAAGCACATAGGGGCGCCCTTTGAGCATCTCCCCCGTCTTGGCATAATGAGCAATAATCGAACCTTCCACATCCATCCCCACAACCTTCAGATGGGGCATCACGCTTTTCAAATATTGAGAGATCCCAGAAATAGTTCCGCCTGTACCAACGCTGGCCATAAAGATATCGAATTCCCCGTCTGTTTGCCTGTATATTTCCGGGCCGGTCCATTTGAAGTGGGTTTCTCTATTCCATAAATTATCGTACTGATTGACGTAATAACTATTGGGAATTGTCTCGGCCAGACGTTTAGAAACTTTATAGTAGGAGCGCGGATCTTCGGGGTCAACGTTGGTAGGACAGACCACCACCTTGGCACCAAAGGCCCGCAGGTTGTCCATTTTTTCTTTAGATTGCTTATCAGCGATTACAAAAATACTCCGATAACCATGAACAGCGGCATACAGTGCCAAACCTACGCCCGTATTACCTGAGGTTCCTTCAATAATCGTTCCACCAGGTTTAAGAAGGCCCTTTGCCACGGCCTGTTCCAGCATATACTTCCCGATGCGATCTTTGGTTGAGCCACCCGGGTTTAGATACTCCAATTTGACATAGATTGGAGATTCCACTCCAGTCGTTATCTTATTTAATTTCACAATAGGGGTATTGCCAATGGCCTCTAAGACATTGGCCACTGCCCCTTTCATTAAGTTGGTTTGAGTTTTTTCCATACGAATAATCTCTCCTTCATGGGTCAGGATGGCCCTAGTGCAGAAGCTGCAGGAGCAAGCTACTGCCACGCGGGCATGTTATCATATTTCAGGATTGTTTCCATTACATTAGGTTAGTTATGATTTTTTCTTTATTGCGCGGACCATACTTGGGCCAATGCACTAACATGGGCCTCTGGTGAATCGGCCAAAATTTCTGGAAACCTGAGGATGTGGCCAAATTGTTGCTGTCCTGCCGCTACTAATTCGCTTTCTTTATGCAGTAAGAAATCGCGTAATTGTTGAGAAGGTGGATGTGCAGGGTTCCAATTTTTGAGATCATCTGAGAGGCATTTGTTGATCACTAGATAGTTATCTTGATGCATAAATACGATGGCAGTTTTTTGCAGGCCAAAGGCCTCTTGCGCCTTGGCTTGATCTGCCGCTGTGACTAAAAACCAATTAGATTGCTGGGGCTTTTTGAGAGCTTCTTGAAATTTAAGTGCTTCGAGAAAAGAATTACGATTGCGGTAAAGGGTAACCACGGCATCAATAAAGGTCTCAACAAAACCAGTGCCTGTGACCCTTTCCAGATACTTCAGGAGTTGCTTGATACCCGATGAGACAAGCAGATTCATCATTTTTTTTGCAGTACTTTCTTCTATCTTTTCAAAGGATTTGCCGACATAGCGAAAGATGTCTACAAAAGTTTTATCAAAAAAACGCTGGATTTTGGCACTCCCTTCGAGGAAATCAATAAAATGTTTCCCCGGGGGCGTATCGAGAACAATCACGTCATATTTTTGTTGGGTAAGATGGTATTGGACTTCAATGATTCCCATAATCTCGCTCATGCCGCCATTAGGTCTCGTTAATATTTCGAGAACAGGGTTTTCAAAAGATAGGACACCCGTTTCCTCTTGATTCATGCGCTGGAGGGTTGCGCGAGGGGAGAGTAGTAATGCGTCAAAGGTTTGTGTCGACGATCCTTTTCCAGTTTCTGCCATGCTGGGAAAACGGGTAAGGGGAATCTGAACAATCACCCCAGATTCCTCCTCCTGCATATTGAGAATTTGTTTGAGCCGATGGGAGGGATCGATGGTGATCAGCAATACCTTATGGCCGTGCGAAGCCAAATACAAGGCCCGCGAAGTGGCCAAGGTCGTTTTTCCTACGCCGCCTGTGCCGCAAAAGATTTCAATTGGTTTATGTTTGATGTCTTCCATAGGCAAGCGGTCCCATCTTAGAGCTAAGTTTGTGGATAAGAGATTCACGATTTTCATCAGTGATTTTTGGGATAATAAGATCGATATCCTTCCCAAAAACACGCAGAAGATTCATTTCCAATTCAATCTTCATTTGCAATGCCTGGGGAATTTTTTCCAAGGCGATATTTTCACTCTTTAATAATTCAAATAGGGAATCATTGAGAATCAGACTGACGTCTTGGTACTGAGAATCTTTCAAGTAGTCGAAAAGTTCCTTACCTTCTTCCAGTGGTAGCTCTGAGGGGAGAGAGCAAATGAGAGTACGTAAATGATTGGGAGTAGAGAGAAAGCATTGCATTTGTTTAATATCGTCTACAATCAGACCTGTTCCAAACATTTCTTTATAATTCTGAGTGGATTCAAACAGCACGCGTGCATGTCCTGTTGATGGAGAATCTATGACGATGGATGCCTCTGGATTGTCGTCAGAGGCCTTAATGAGGTGACCTAAGAGAATCATGCTGGCCAGACCTGGCATCATTTGGAAGAGTGCTCTGAAGAAAGGTGCCCGCATAACCCAATTGCCCAGAGTTCTTGAGCCTAATTTTTTTCCAACATAGATTTCAGCACTTTCAATAACGCTGAAAGGAAAGAATTCGATACCCATTTTAAGCAGTAATTCCTCATCAGGTAATTGATCAAAACTATTATAATATACCGTACGTCCTTGTGACTTAAGATAAAGGCACAGGGCCATGGAGATCACAGTTTTACCAACACCACCCTTTCCGGTCACTACATACAGGCGTCGAGGTTGGTCAGTTTCAGAAGGTGTAGAGGGCGAAGATGAGCAGTTTATAGTAGGATCCTTCAACTTCTGGGTCAGTTTCTTGTTTAACATCAAAAGGATTGTGTACTTGTCCAATCACTCCGGCTAACATGTGGCCATTCAGTTTAAGTTCACAGCCCGCTCCGAAATTGTAGCCAAGCACAGTTTTTGATTTTGATTCTTTTATGCTGCCGTTAAGCTCACGTTTCACTTTGGGTGAATAGAATCCGAGGCCACCGCCAACAAATGGCGAAAATGCATCAAATTGGAAAACTTTGGCCTTGATGAAAGGAGATAGCCCCCTCAAAATTACGCTTCTTGCTCCTAACTTATGTCGCGAGTGGTGCAGATCCACCATGAGATCAAACGTGTGGCTGGCGGAATAATTATAGAGGAGATCAAAAGTAATGGAGTCGTCACCATTCTCTTCAAAATCGCCCTTGAGGAACGTTTGTCCAACACCAAGTCCTAGGGAGTGAAGGTGAACGCCCGTAGCATTACTGTCGAATTCACTTATATCAGTTCGCACTTCCTCCGCCTGTTTTTGCGAAGTCAGATTCTTTACATTGGTAACTTTTTCATCGGCGACGGCCAAAGAAGGAAAAATAAAAAAGGCTTTGGCCCCTAGAATCAGGGCCAAAGCCGTATGAGAAACCATCAGCTTAATATTCATTTCAAACACCAGGAAATTGGAATTCTTCTTAACTTAGTTTAGAGTAGCAGAAGTTTCCATTCCTGTATTCACCTGGACTGGTTGCACGAAAGGCTTATAAGCTTCGGGCAACTTGCCAGTTTCCAAAGTGCGGATATAACCAGTGAAAGTACCTTCTTCAGAGCGAATAACGCGCTTTAGCAAGTCAACGTCACCGGCCTTTGTAGACTTTCGTTCCTGATCGAAAAGAAGCTGGATTTGTGTAATGTATGTGATGTCATTTTTAGTCTTGTTGTCGATTACTTGAATCTCGTTTCCTTCACGAATGATTTGAGCAATCTCCTCAAGCGTCACATAGCAACTTTGATGAGTGTCATAAAGTTTGCGGTTTTGATACCTTTTGATGATTCTTACTTCGCTCATTGTATTCCCCTATTTTTAAAACCTACCTCTTTATTAATTCGGTGGGTATATAACCTTTAATTCCATTTTTAAACACTATGCTTGTACTTATTTCAACGTACCGCATTGTAGCGCCTGCCTAACTTAACCTCTTTGATTTCAAAAAGTTATGCTGAGAATGCTCGCAACGCAGATCTCATGGCGCTTCGCTTCGAATTTTGCCCATGAAATATCGCTATGACGCTCATATGTCAACCATCTTTATGTGTTATGGCCCTTTGTCGATGAATGAAGATACCCCGTCGATCAACTAACCTATTGAAAATATGTACATCATTCTGTCATAAAATCATTGGTATGCGTCATAACGCCTTGAATATATTAATCTTTTGTGCAGAGGCTCAAATGTAAGGAAAAAGTTGCCAGTAAGTTGGTCTCTGAGCAAAATTGCTTCCACTCATAAACCTTTGCATCAACTTTCTCGAAAGGGACATAAGGGCCGCTAGAGCGGTAACGCCTGAAAGGTCCGTCAGTTTGATAATTTTGAGGCCAAGGAATAATTGAATGAAAAAGCAAGTGTGCAAAGTGGAAGTAAGTCGAGTGAAGAAGTGGCCATTAACAGAATTAATAATGACATTCTTATGTGGGTGTTTATTCGCCTGCAGTCATCAAAGTGTTGTGAATGACGAGCAAGTCGCTGGCAACGAAAAGGCCGACACAAAACTCAGTAAGGAAATAGAAAAAATTTATCAGAATGCTTCAAAACGATTGGATGTTTTAGTGGCCGAATCCAAGAAAGCAGGCGGCCCGGGAATTCAATATCTGTCGACTGATCTTTTTTTAAAGGCCAATGATTCTTCTATCCGTGGCGATGCTCGGACAGCAGCATTTCTTTTTAAATATGTCATGGAGCTAAACCCAGAAGATGCCTACATCCAGAAGAAATACGCAGTAGAAATGATTCGTCTAGGAGAATTGGAGGAAGCCAAGAATGTGCTTGAAAAACTTTTTGCACGAGATAAGCAGGAAGATGAAAATGTGGGATTAATCTTAGGTGGAGTCTATACAACCATGGAGAATGAATCACAGGCCCAGCAAACATATAAAAAGCTCATGATCATGTTTCCTAAATCTGAAGAAGCATGTGTATTTTCGGCCAAGAGTTTGGCCACTGATAAGAAATTCGATGAGGCCAACCGCTTACTTGATTCCTGTCAAAAAAATTCAAAGGGGAAGGCCATTTTCGCTTACTATCGGGGTAAAATTGCCCTAGTTCAGGAGAAGCGTGAGGCGGCGATTAAAAATTTTCAAATGGCACTTAAAGTTGATAAAACATACTACCAAGCTGTCATGGGATTAGGGCTGCTGCGTGAGGAAAAAGAAGATTTTAAAGGTGCCGCGACCCTCTATGAGAAATTTATCAAAGATAATCCCGACAATTACACAGTATTATCTCGTCTGGTGCAAGTGATGTTTGCGGCTGAACTGTTTGATAAGGTTCTACCCTACGCAGAAAAACTGGCAGGCATTGACCCCGGTGATCTCAATCTCAAAATACGTCTTGGAATTCTCTATACGGATGTCAAACGCTATGCGGATGCCAAGGACCTTTTTAAGCAGATCCTGGAATCAGTTCCTGAAAATGATAAAATTATTTATTACCTCGGGGCATTATACCAACAGACTGGCGAATTTGAAGATGCCGTAACTTACTATTCAAGAGTTCCTAATTCCAGTTCTCTCTTTCTCGATAGTAATTTGCAAATTGCTACGATTCTTCAAGTTAGGGCCCAGGAAGACAGTCTCAATAATAGTGATGAGGGGCTTCGTAACTTATTGGAGTTTGTGAAAAAACAGTCCTCTACCTATCCTGAAATGAAAACAGAATTGTCTGTCAATCTTGCTGGACATTATGAGGGGATAGGACAAACCGAAGAAGCGATTAAGTGGTTAGAACAGGTTATGGAGAGTGATAAATTTGGTGATCAGCAACGTTATTTTTTAGCATCCCTCTATGAAAAAGTCTCTGACTACGAGAAGTCTCAAAAAATAGTGGAGGAAATATTAAAGCGTGACCCTGAGAACGCCCATGCTTTAAATTTTATCGGCTACTCACTGCTTGATCGAGGAGTCAACTTGGACAAGGCCCTTGATTATATTGTGCATGCTGTGAAGCTGAGACCAGATGATGGATATATTCTTGATTCTCTCGGATGGTACTACTTCAAGACCGGGGATTTCAAGAAGGCACTTGTTCATATAGAAAAAGCGTGGAATTTGCAAAAGGATGATGTTGTGATCACAAAGCACCTTGCTCAAGTCTATCTCAAAATGCAAAAATTAAAGGAAGCTAAAAAATATTTTGTCGAGGCCCTCAAAAATTGCAAAGTCGAATCAGAAAGAAGCGAAGTACTCGAAGCCATGGAGGGAATAGAGGATGCTCGTCTCCCGGCTTCCGTCCTTTCAAAATAATCATCGCTTGTTGCGTAATTTTGTTCTTTGAGGGATGTTCAACCCTATGGCATCGACAAAAAATTTCTAAACCATCCCCTATCCCTGAAACAGAACTGCAAAAATTATGTTGGAACAGTGAGGGGCGAGCGCGTTTTGAGGCCGCTGGCGAAAGACATCTCGTTACTTTTTTCAGTGAGATGTTATCAGCGCAAACCTTATGGCGGCTGGGCATCCAAATTCCCATGAAAGGTGAGGAAGTGATAGAGCTGGACTATGTGAAAAGACAGGCAATCTGGCCGGGTCTCAAAGGCAATCAACTATCTCGGGATAAGCAATTTGCCGCTTGGCAATCGCTCATTGAGGCATTAAGTGATTTCTTGTCTCTTTCAGTGAAGCATGAGCCACAGTGTCATAAAAAGGAGACAAGCGGGGTATGGTCATGCACAGTTCTCGGCACGGATCGGCAATACGATGTGAAATTAGGTGATGGACAACTTTTAATAGAAGGTCAATGGGGGGGAGATATTTTTAAGCTGAAGGCCTCTCAACTTGAAGAAGAGCAAAATTATTATCAGATGGTTGAAGTTCAACAGACGACTAAGCAGCTTACAACACCTCTTGCTGCCAAGTTTTTTATAAAAGAATGTCGACAGACTCCTCAGTGACGCGCAGTGCTGGACTAAGGATTTTTCTACTTCCTTTGATCCGTCGTTGGCAAGTTCCATTCTTTTTTATATAGTGCCCAATGTTCGTGTTGGGGCCCAGAGGCTTTTTAAAGGATGGTAATTTATGAAGTTAGTGCTAATTTTTTTGGCCATTGTCAGCATGTTGAATGTGGGATGTACAAAAAAGGTTGATTCCTCAGAGAAGGTGCTCAATCTAGTTGTGACTGCGAAGATTAAAGGCATAGACCCAATCTATGCAGACGATCGGTATTCATCGAATGAAGTCGCACGTGTCTATGAAGGGTTGCTCGAATACCATTACCTTAAACGTCCCTATACGCTTGTCCCGAATTTGGCAGAGAGTTTGCCCGAAGTGAGCGCTGACGGATTTACATACACCTTTAAAATTAGACAGGGTGTTTTTTTTCATGATGATCAAGCCTTTCCTAACGGTAAAGGGCGCGAGCTTGTGGCCGAAGACTTTGTATATTCCTTTAAACGATTGGCGGACCCCAAACTCCAGAGTACTGGATGGTGGTTGCTTGATGGCAAAATTAAGGGTCTTAATGAATGGCGCGATAAAAATGCTTCAAAAGATGTGGTGGACTATAGTGAAGCCATTGAGGGTGTTCAGGCCGTTGATAAGAATACATTGCGTTTTGTTTTAAAGAAGAATTTCCCCCAGTTCCTCTACTCTCTCGCCATGACTTTTACGGTTGCCGTTCCTAGGGAAGTGGTGGAATTTTACGGCAAAGAGTTTCTGAATCATCCCGTCGGGACAGGGCCGTTCATTCTGCCTAAATTTGAACAGACAAATAAGATTACATATACCAAAAATCCTAAGTTTCGCACAAAGCTATATCCATCTGAAGCCAGTGATGAGTACAAGAAACTGGGTTACTTAGATGATGCAGGAAAAACATTGCCACTGATTGATAAGGTGATTGTAACGATTTTAGAGGAAGATCAGCCACGGTGGTTGAATTTCCAAAAGGGGAATCTCGATTATATTGGCATTCCAAAAGACAATTTTGCTTCGGCACTTACACCATCTCGTCAGTTAAGTGATGATCTGGCCAAGAAAGGGATTCAGCTGATGATTGAACCCTCCCTGGATGTGACCTATACTGCATTTAATCACGAAAATCCTCTCTTCCAAAATGTCAAACTCCGAAGGGCCATGAGTTTGGCTTACGATGTAAATAAGTCTAACGAACTCTTCTATAATGGTACTGCTCTGCCCGCCCAGTCTGTTATTCCGCCTGGTATTGCAGGGTATAAACATGACTACTTAAGTCCTTGGCGTGGATTAAATCTTGAAAAGGCAAAGCAGCAACTGGCAGAGGCCGGCTATCCCAATGGCAAGGGATTACCCGAAATTACTTACGATTGCCCCAGTTCCACCGTCTCACGACAAATGGGAGAGCATTTCAAGTCACAGATGGAGCAAATAGGTGTACGAATCAAGGTTGTGCAAAATCCATGGCCTGACTTGCAGAAGAAAATTAACAACAAGACTGTGCAAACTTACGGTATTGCTTGGGGCGCTGATTATCCCGATGCGGAAAATTTCTTGCAACTTCTTTACGGACCAAATAAAACGCCAGGTGCTAATGGTTCCAATTATGATAATCCAGAGTTTAATGAGCTTTTTGCCAAGGCCGCAATTATGCAGGATACTCCTGAGCGCACGGCCCTTTACGAAAAGTTGAATTTGATGGCCTCAGATTTGGTACCTTGGATTTATGGTGTTCACCGACAGAGTTATGTGCTCCATCATGCTTGGTTAAAAAACTACATTCCTACTGATTTTGAAGCTGGACAGGCCCAGTATTTGAATGTGGATTTGGCCATGAAGCAAGCGGTAAGTTCGAAGCTTTAAA
>CAYHRT010000058.1:13127-18242 GCA_964359085.1 uncultured Bdellovibrio sp.
CAGTATTTGAATGTGGATTTGGCCATGAAGCAAGCGGTAAGTTCGAAGCTTTAAAAGTTTAGATGCCAGGTCCTTTTCGTTAACCCTATGTATCGTTCAAACGACACATAGGGTTAACGAAAAGGACCTGGCACCTAAGAGAGGATGGCCCATTGAATATTTATGTTTATGCGTTTAGGCGAATCCTTTACGTGATTCCTGTTTTGTTGGGGGTCTGCCTAATTATTTTCGTTTTGTTTAATCTTGTTTCTCCTGACCCAACCTTGATGCTCTTGGGTAAGCATGCCAACCTCAAGCAAATGCAAGAACTCCGGCATGAGCTTGGGCTGGATCGATCGTACTTTGTTCAATATCTGGACATTGTAAAGTCAGCTTTCACATTTGATTTTGGGCGTTCCTGGTCTACAAAGCAGGAAATTATTGAGATGATTAAGAACGGAGCGATCCCTTCGCTTACGGTCACGGTTCCGGCCTTCATCATTGCTTTGTTTATTTCATTGATTGTGGCCTTATTTGTGGCGTTTTATCGTGGCAATTGGTTTGATCGAGCTGCTGTCTTAGTTTGTGTCGCCATGATGAGTATTCCTAGTTTGGCCTACATTCTCTTTGGACAAAAAATTCTGGCCTACGATTTGGGATTCTTTGAAATTTCAGGTTATGAGCACGGTTTTCCGTACTTCATTCCCTATGTTGCATTACCGTGCATTATTTGGATCGTTTTGAGTATTGGGCCCGATGTGCGTTTTTACAGAACTGTAATCCTAGACGAGGTTTATATGGATTATGTGAGAACTGCACGCGCCAAAGGACTGAATGAGACTGTTATTCTTTTCAAGCATATTTTGAAGAACGCGATGATTCCTATTATCACGTGGGTGGTCATTCAAATTCCTTTTTTGATCTTAGGTGCACTTTTGCTTGAGAGCTTTTTTGGTATCCCAGGACTGGGTGGCATTACATTAAATGCGATAAACTCCACTGACTTTCCAGTTGTTCGCGCTATGACAGTGCTTTCCGCTGTTGCATACATAATTTTTTCCGTGATCACTGATGTGCTCTATACATTGGTTGACCCACGCGTGCGTTTAAAATGAGATCAAAGTGAGGTCAGTGATGGAGCAAGTGGAAACCATGCGTGTTGCAGTTGAGAAAACAGAGAAACATAAATCAAAATCTCTGTGGCAACATGCTTTTGAAACCTTAATGCGGGATCGATATGCTGTGGCCGCGATTACGATTATCTCGATTTATGCGCTTATTGCACTTCTGACAGCATGTGGTCTTATTGCCGCAGACTGGAAACAAGAAGTGGGTCCTTCATATGCTCCACCTTCTCTCGATCACATTTTTGGAACAGACATTTTTGGATTAAGTGTTTTTGCCAAGACATTAAAGGGGGCCGAAGTCGCCCTTTCCGTGGGAATTGTAACCGCCATCATTGCCGTTACAATAGGGGTTTTTTTAGGGGCAATTGCTGGCTATTTTGGGGGAAAAATAGACGAGTTCATCGTTTGGTTTTACACCACCTTTAGTTCAATTCCATACATCATGCTCATCGTTGCTATCTCGTTTATTTTAGGCAAGGGCCTGGTCGCCGTGTATTTGGCCCTAGGTTTAACGAGTTGGGAAAATTTGTGTCGAATAATTCGTGCGGAAGTTATGCGACACAAGGATCGTGAGTATGTCCATGCTGCCAAGGCCATTGGCGGTGGGGATATGCGGCGGTTGTTTAAGCATATTATTCCGAATGTCCTCCATCTTGTTATTATTAATTTCTCACTTCAGTTTCAAACTGCCATCAAATCGGAAGTTATTCTTTCGTACCTCGGGCTAGGTGTCCAAGGTCGACCGTCCTGGGGAACGATGATTGATGATGCTAAATTAGAATTGGCGCGGGGAGTTTGGTGGCAGTTAGCTGCTGCTACGGCCGCCATGTTTGTTATTGTATTGGCATTCAACATTTTAGGGGATGCTTTGCGTGATGCGCTTGATCCCAAACTCAAAGGTAAATCATGAGTGAAAAGTTGTTAGAAGTAAAAAACCTCGTGGTTCAATTTCGTACAGATCGCGGCAAAGTGACAGCTGTGAATGGGGTAGATTTTGAACTTTATAAGGGGCAGACTCTGGGTATTGTTGGAGAGTCTGGCTCGGGGAAATCTGTCACGGCCTTATCTGTCATGCGACTGATTCCAAATCCTCCTGGAGAAATTGCCAGAGGAGAGATTTTTTTCCGCGGGCAGAACCTCTTGAAACTGCCGCTTGATGAGATGAGAAAAATTCGTGGCAATAAAATTGCCATGATTTTTCAGGAGCCCATGACTTCTCTCAATCCGGTTTTTACAGTGGGTAATCAAATTGAAGAGGTCTTTGCTCTTCACCAGCAGGAATTTTCCAAGAGCGAACGTCGTAATCAGGGCATTGAGCTGTTAAAGATGGTTGGAATTCCTTCGCCCGAGCGACGTTACCTAGAGTATCCCCACCAGATGTCAGGTGGGATGCGACAACGAGTGATGATTGCTATGTCTCTTGCTTGTCGTCCCGATATTTTGATTGCTGATGAGCCATCGACGGCCTTGGACGTGACTATACAGGCCCAGATTTTGGAGCTGATGAAAAAACTGCAAAGCGATTTGGGCATGGCCATCATCATGATCACTCACGATTTAGGTGTCGTGGCGGAAACCTGTGACCATGTCGCCGTCATGTATTGTGGACAGATGGTTGAGAAGTCCGACATCAAAACAGTTTTTAGTCGCCCCAGACATCCTTATACGAAAGGACTCCTAGAGTCGATTCCGTCCTACGATTCTACAAAAAATAAAGAGAAAGGCCGCTTACCTACGATTGAGGGAATGGTGCCTAGTTTACTTGAATTGCCGGAAGGCTGTAGTTTTCAAGATCGCTGCCAATTTGTTTCAGAGGACTGTCGAGGACGGCAGGGAATGCCTCAATTGAAGAATTTGGCGCAGGGGCATGAGGTGAGTTGTTTTAATCCCATTGTTATATAAAAGGTATGATCATGACAGAACAAGTAGTGCAGACTCTATCAAATAAACAATCTTCGAAGAATTTGGACAATAGACCTATTTTAGAAGTTCGGAATTTGGTCAAAAGCTTTCCCATTCGGGGAGGAATTTTGGGGCGTGAAGTTGGGGCCGTGAAGGCCGTCTCTGATGTTTCTTTTACCATTAATCGAGGCGAAACACTTGGTCTCGTGGGCGAATCTGGATGCGGTAAAACCACCTTGGGAAGAAGTCTTTTACGTTTAATTGAACCCACTTGTGGTGATGTCATTTTTGACGGTATAGATGTTACAAAACTTGATGCGGTGGGGATGCGAGAACTTCGCCGCCGTATGCAAATTATTTTTCAAGACCCGTATGCTTCCTTGAATCCCCGTATGACTGTGGGAGCGATTCTAGCTGAACCCCTCATCATTCATAATCTATGCGGTGATAAGGAAACTAAGCTGAAACGTTTGTTCCAGTTGCTTGATTACGTTCAGATGCCCAAAGATACTTTGAATAAATACCCCCATGAATTTTCTGGAGGTCAGAGACAGCGAATTTGTATTGCTCGGGCGCTTGCCGTAGAACCGGACTTTATAGTTTGTGATGAGCCCGTGTCTGCTCTTGATGTCTCGGTACAGGCGCAGGTCATCAATCTCCTTATGGATCTTCAAAAAAGTTTAGGTTTAACTTTTTTATTTATCGCCCACGATTTGAAGGTGGTTGAGTTTATTTCTAATCGGGTCGCTGTAATGTACTTAGGTAACGTGGTGGAGATTGCAGAATCCAAGGAACTGTATGGGGCCTGTCGGCATCCCTATACGAAAGCTCTTTTTTCAGCTATCCCGAACCCCGATCCTACAATAAAAGCGGAACGAATTATTTTGGAAGGGGATATTCCAAGCCCTATGAATCCACCTAGCGGATGCCATTTTCATCCACGTTGTTGGCGCGCCACAGAAGAGTGCAAGAAAGATTATCCCGGAGTTAGCTCTTCGACTGCGACACATCAGTATCGCTGTTTTAATTCTTTGCAGTGATTTTTGTGCTTGGGCATTCGCATATGCATGGAGAATGTTTGAATGGTCATCAAGAATGATGATGCAACCTCAATGCTACCTGAATTACAAAATCATTTAATTTCACCAGGCGATGTTTTTTTTACTTTTAAGAACGGTAAAGTGGTGCAGCTCTTACGAGCTGGTGGCCCGGTTGATTCGGCCAGAATGAAACGATATTTATCTTCTTCCGGTGTTCTTTCAATGAATAAGATTACAGATTCCGTAAACGTCGCTCGTGCACAAGAACTATGGTTGGCCCTCCGTGACGAAAAAGAATCTCGAAAAATACCTCTGGCCCGTTATAAAATTTTACACTGGTTTAAGAAAGTTTATTGGGATGGAGCCAAGACGGGTAGCTTGCTTGATCTGGTCAATATAGGGGAGCAGGTTTTTTATCGACTGCCTCTTCAGATAGAAAATGTCATTTAAGAAAAAAGTTTTTATTCATTCACTCGCGGAGCGCTCATGGGAACTCTCGGTGCAACTCTGTGCCTTGCCACAGGAAATCTTGAATTTTCATATCTCCGTGATTTCTATCACGTCTGCATGCTCTTGGATTTTAGACTCCATGAAAAGATGAGTTTCACCCTGCGTACGGCAATGGAGAAGGGAAGGCAGAATTATCAGGAGGGGATTCGCTACTTGGAAAATCTCGGATTGTCTTTAGAGGTCCAACTTTATAAGGATCATGCGAACAGCTATGCGACATTTGAAAATATCCCAGGTATCTCACAGTTTTTTTCTAATCCCAGCGTAGTCCAATTAATGGCCCATCACCATGAGCGAATTGATAGAAGTGGTCCATCTCAATTGTCTGAGGAAGAAATGTCTGATGAGGAATGGTTACTAGTTTTATTAGATGTGCTTTTGCCGATTCAAGAAATGAATTTCAAGGTCAATGATGGGATGGGATTTCTTAAAAAGGCCATGCATGAACAGGCACTAGATAAAATCTTATCCATTCGATTAAAAAATAAGATTGAGGACATCTTTGAGACATTACCCGATGAGGCGCATTTGGCATCAATGAGCACTTAAGCTGGGAT
>CAYHRT010000059.1:0-18228 GCA_964359085.1 uncultured Bdellovibrio sp.
AGGTGCTCCTATTCCCGATAAAGAAAATGGCGGGTTCAAAAAAGATAGTTCCGGTAATCTTATTTTAAGTAAATTTGATGAGAAGACATTGCAAAAGATCGCGCTTGAAACTGGCGGAAGTTATGTTCACTCGGTTAGTGGGGATCTTGACCTGGAAAATATTTATAAGGACATTAATCTTAAGGTTGAAGACAAAGACTTAAAGAGCGGTAAGCGACAAAGGTTTGAGGAGCGGTTCCAATGGTTTATTCTGCTGGCCCTGTTCTTTCTCATTTTAGAGATGTTTATCTCCGAAAGAAAATCGGAGAAGAAAACTAATAAAGAAGTCGGGATGCTGTTGCTGTTGTTGCTCGCGGGTAATGTCTATGCTTCTTCATCAAGAGATGGCGAAAGTGCTTACAAAAATAAAAAATATCCTGAGGCACTCAAATCATTTCTGGATGCTCAAATTAGCGATCCCAAAAATATGAATCTCAAATTTAATCTCGGGAATACTTATTACAATAATAAGGACTATGAAAAGGCCTTCGGTCTTTACGAATCTACCTCTGCCATGGGTGATAAGACTTTGGAGCAGCATTCACTCTATAATCTCGGCAATACCGCTTACCGCATGGGGAAATTGCCTGAGGCCATCGAATATTATAAAAAGGCTTTAGCGCTTGATCCCAACGATCAAGATGCAAAATTTAATCTAGAATTTGTGAGAGAAGAATTAAAGCGCAGAATGGAAGAAAACAAAAAGCAACAAGAAAAACAACAGCAGCAAAGTCAGCAAAATAAAGAAGAAAACAAAGAACAAAAGAAAGATGAACAAAAGGATCAAAATCAGGCCAACAACAACAATCAAGATAAGAAAAAAGAAGAAGAAAAAAAGGATAAACAGCAAGATCAACAGCAACGTCCAAATGAAGCAAAAAAAGATGAAAAAAATGAGGAAAAGAAAGAGACGGCCCAGGCATCATCTCCTAAATCACAACCAGATAAAATGAGTAAAGAAGAAGCTATGCGCTGGTTGCAAGGACTGGATGAAAATAGAAAAAAACACCTTAAGGAAAAACTTGAGCGAAGTGGTGGGCAATATCAATTAGAGAAGGATTGGTAATCAAAATGAGGCCTATTATTTTACTGGTTTTATTATTGGCCCGTGCCGTTATCGCTGCCGATGTTTCTGTGCAAATTGAAGTTAGTAATAATAATGTGATGACCCAAGACCAGATTGAACTGCAAGTGCATGTGCAGGGAACCCAATCGGCTTCGGAACCCCAAATACTTGGCAGTGAAAATTTTATCGTTGATGAGGCCGGTTCATCATCACAGATTCAAATGATTAATGGTGTGACATCCATCACCAAGACCTTCCAGTTTATATATACGCCCAAGCGTGAGGGCGAATTTACCCTTGGCCCGGCCATGGTCAATGCCGATGGAGTCACCTATAAAAGTCAAAGCATTGTCATAAAAGTTGGCAAAAATCAAGATCAGAATAATGGTAGCACCCGTTCGGCACAAGAGAAGAATTTGTTTGTCGAGAGTACCGTCAATAAGTTCAATCCTTATGTCAATGAACAGTTTGTTTATACCTTTAAGTTTTTTACTCAAGTTGGAATTGCCGATGCCCGTGTAGATCTTCCTCAGTTTAAGGATTTTTTCAAAGAGCAACTGGGAGATCAAAGAAAATTTGTTAAAAATATTAACGGCGTTCCATGGCAGGTGCTGGAAATTTCTTTTTTGCTCACCGCCTTGCGGCCCGGGAAAATGACTATTGAAGAGGCCCGTTTGTTTGGTGAAGTGATGGTAGAAGGGTCAGGGCGAAGATATGGGAATTCTCTTATTGATCAATTTTTTGGCGGTCGTTTTGCTGAGAGGAAACGTGTCCAGTTAATTGCCAAGTCCTTAAATATTGATGTGCGAGAATTACCTGCAAATCGGCCAGATGATTTTACTGGTCTGGTGGGAGATTTTTCTATTTCCAATCAAACCGATAAAAATACGGTTAAAGTGGGGGAATCTATCACTACCACTATTATTTTGAGTGGATATGGGGCGCTTGAAAGTGCCACTCTGCCGGCCCAAGAAAGTGCCGATTTCAAATTTTATGATGATAAACCCGTCTTAAATAAAGATTTAGGTAGCAACGGAATAATTTCTACCAAGGTTTTTAAAAGAGCGATTATTCCCAAAAAAGAAGGACAGCTTACTTTCCCGCCCGTATCATTGGTAATATTTAGCCCCACCACCAATGCCTATCAGAAAATTCAGTCACAACCCTTCGTTCTCGATGTTTTGGCCGGAGATAAAGATGATGTTAATCATACGGTGTTGCAATCGCCATCGGGCAAAAAAAGGGTGGAAGTTCTCGGACAAGACCTTATGCCAATTCGTTACAGTCTTGATTCGCTCAATAATGCTCCTCTTTCTGGTGGACAAAAAATTGGCCTTATTCTTATCATCCTTGGTCTTCCCTTGGTCTATATTGCCCTTCACATCGTGACGGTCAGACAGATTCTTTTTAAGGGAAATATCAGTTTGATAAGACGAACAAAGGCTGCCAAGGAATTTTTAATTGGCCATCGGTCATTGGCAAAAAGTCCAACATTTATTGAAGATTCAATAAATGTTTTAAAAGACTATCTGGGGAATAAACTGAATTTTGATGGTCGATCCATGACTCAATTTGATATTGAGAGGATTCTCTTCCCTTATAAAGTCAGTGCCGCCACTCTTTCTGAAACCAAAGAAGTTTTTGATCTAATTGAAAAGGCCCAATATGGCGGGCTAATTTTATCCGCCAGCGATCGAAACGAGATTGCTGAGAAGCTCAAAATGCTCTTTGAGAAGTTTGAAAAGGAGATGAAAATATGAATGCTGACATCTCCACTCTTTTTGTAAAAGCCAATGAGGCCTATAATCGAGCGGAATATGACCATGCCATTCAGGGTTATAATGACATTATTGCCCAAGGGCATGCTCTTCCTGATATTTATTTAAATTTGGGCAATGCCCATATGAAATCGCAACATCTAGGCAGTGCCATTTTCCATTACAGAAAGGCCCTAACCATTTCGCCCCGCGATCCCGATATTCGATATAATCTGCAATACGCCCATGAGAAAACGATTGATAAAATTGATCCCAAAATTTCACTTAATGATGTCACTTTTCCTTTTACCAGTGGAGAGTATTTAATTTTCCTTGCTCTATTTTCTATAATTATCTGGTCCACCCAATTTATATTTTTATTTAAAAAGTTGGGTTGGTTGAAAATATTGAGAAATATTTTTATCGGTGTCTTTATTATTACCGCCATTCCATATTCAATCTCATTATTTAAAAATCCTCATTTTGGTGTGATCACTCATTCTGAGGCCAATATCTATTCGGCCATTGGCAAGGATAATGTGGTGTTGTTCACCCTGCACGAAGGAACCGAATTTGATATTCTTGAGACGATTGAAGAATGGGCCCTCGTCCAGTTGGCCGATGGGAAAAAAGGGTGGGTGTCTTCGGCCAAAATACGAGATTCTAAATTACGCTAAAGTTGCAATAAAGGCGGTACGCCAAGGTGCTGGATAACCTTCCACCGTCAAATCAGGATTATTGGGTTGTAAATAATCTGACAAAGAACGAAAGGTTGACCATTCGGTCACACGTTGTTCTTCCGGCGTCAGTCTGACATCGAAAATAAGTTGGATATCTTTAAAGCCACTGCGTTCAAGCCAGTTTATGACCGTCTCTTTTGTGGGGACGAACCATACGTTACGCATTTGAGCATAGCGGTCTTTGGGAAAAAGACAATAATCAGCTGGGCCAGGAATGGTCATGCTTTCTAGAATCAGCTTGCCGTTTGGTTTGAGTGATTGGTGGATATAGTCTAGCTGCAGAAGGGGATGGCGGTGATGATAGATCACGCCCATAGAAAAAACCACATCAAAGACATGGTGAAAAAACTGTAATTCATCCACTCCTAAAAGTTCCATCTGTGTGAGCGGATCGGCCTTGAAATATTGGAGAAATTGATATTGGGCATAGTACTGATCAACGGGATCTATTCCAAGGGCAAGTCTGGGATGGTGCTCGGCCATCTGAAAGAGATAATGTCCGTTGTTGCATCCAATATCTAAAATGACAGCGTCTTTTAGGCCAGGTAGGAAAGGAAGTAGACGCTCCCATTTCAGATCAGAGCGCCATTCAGCATCAATTTTTTGGCCAAAAAGATTGAAGGGGCCTTTTCTCCAGGGGCATAGGGTTCTTGCCATCTCAATACACTTCTTGTGATCATTTTCAGTCAGATCATCGATCGAGCCGATATTAACTACACCGTTGTTTACACCACTAAGATAAGGACCAGGTTTTAAAGAGGCGAGCCGTTCCAGCAGTGGCCGGTAGGGGGCCGGGACGATTCGTTGATCAAAGGCCTCAAGTCTCTGGAGCACAATGTTTTTAAGTGCGGCCACGTTGATTTTCCCTGGAAGGTTTTCTAAATAATTTAGGGTCATCACTTGTATCCAATAAAGCTTGCGAAGTTATACCATTTAAAGAGCATCGAGATATTTTTTAGACCGGCATTTTTTAAGAGCATGAGATTTCTTTCTGCCGTCCATGGAACAAGGATGTTATCGAGTGCTTCTCGTTTTTGGGCAATTTCTAGTTCGGAATAGCCATTGCGTTTTTTGAAGTCATAGTAAAGTTTGGTGGTGAGTTTTTGGATGTGAGAATTATGATTGATAATTTTTTCACTCAAGATTAAGACTCCTTTGGGGGCAAGTCCGCTGACAATTTTCTTTAAGAGAGCAAGACGGTTTTTGGGGGTGATGAATTGAAGTGTGTAATTCAGGATAACCATGTTGGCATTTTTGATCAAGACATCCTCTACTTTAGACTGAGTTAAGATAAAGTCGGTTACACCGTTCGTTCGTAACTTTTTATGGCATACAGCAATCATCGGTGCTGAGGCATCCACTCCAAAATAAGAAAAACTGCGACCTAGAATCTGTGCCTCTCTATAGAGTGATAGAATGGTATGTCCAGTGGAGCACCCCAAGTCGTAGATGCGAGCGTGATTTGGTAGTTCTGTGCCTGCCACGTCCAAGATCATTTTATGGATTTCATTATAAAAAGGCACCGAACGACTCACCATGTCGTCAAAAACTGAAGCCACCTCATGATTAAACTCAAAGGGTTCTATCTGTTTTTGTTTTTTAGAAAAAATTTTATCATGTTTCTTCATGGGGCCTTTCTCCAATGGCCGTCGACGCGATTGTGACGAAGTAGTATAATCGGCGACACTTATTGTCTAGTCTTTGGAGGCCTTGTGGATTTTTTTGTACATGATCCTTTTAATGGTCAGGTTGTTCAGGCCTATGATGCCTCGCCTGTTTCTCGACTTGAGGACCAGATTCATGCCAGTTGGCAGGCACACCTGCGTTGGCGTGATCGCTCTTTACAAGAACGAGTAAAATTCTTGGAAGGAGTTAGAACTTTGATGTTGCAGAGGTTAGAGGACTTGGCATCTACCATCACCACCGAGATGGGGAAACGTCTTGGCGAGGCCCAAGCCGAAGTTGAAAAATGTTGTACTCTCATCACTCACTACGGGGAAAACTGTCAGAAATATTTAGCCCCACGTTCTATCAAGGCCGATGGCAAAAAACACGAACTCTGTTTTGAACCTTTGGGACCCATTTTGTCGATCATGCCCTGGAATTTTCCCCTATGGCAGGCCTTACGGTTTGGCATTCCGACCATTCTTGCGGGTAATTCCTTGTTGTTAAAACCCGCACCTGAAACCCCACTTTCCTCTATGAAAGTCGAAGAGATTTTTAAGCAGGTTGCCCAAGATCTACAGTATGGCGAGGATATTTTTATTGTGATGTTGGCCCATGTTCGCGACATTCCAAAAGTGATTGGTTCACCTCTGGTGCGTGGAGTTTCTTTTACAGGTAGTTCAGAGAGTGGAAAAAAAGTGGCCGAGTTAAGTGGACGGCACCTTAAAAAAGTTTTGTTGGAGTTGGGAGGTTCCGATCCATTCCTCGTGCTTCCTGATGCAAATTTAGAAGTGGTTGTTCCGGAAGCCGTTCGTTCTCGCATGATCAACTGTGGGCAAACGTGCATTGCTGGAAAACGCTTTTTGCTGCCCCTCAATCTAAAAGAACAATTTATTGAGCGGATGAAAAAATATTTTCTAAATCTGAAGTTAGGTGATCCTCGTCATCCCACAACCACCTTGGCACCCATTTTTCACTCCCGTGGAATTAAAAGCTTGGGAGCGCTGGTGACGGATGCGGTAAATCAGGGTGCCCAAGTGCATTTAGGTGGAGGTCCTGTGCCTGGGCATCCTCAGTTTTTTTCTCCTACCATGCTGTCTGGAATCACGCCCAAGATGAAACTTTATCATGCCGAAGCTTTTGGGCCAGTTGCCTTAATCTTTGAATATAAGGAATTACAGGAAGCTATCAGCATGGCCAATGGAACTTCCTATGGTCTAGCGGCCAGTGTTTGGGGGCAAGATCAGCTTGTGTGTGAACGCGTAGCACGACAAGTAGAATGTGGAAGCATTTTTGTAAATGGTGTGGTCAAATCAGATCCCCGTGTGCCCTTTGGGGGTGTGAAGGCGAGCGGTTTTGGTCGTGAACTAGGCGAATTGGGAATCTTAGAATTCACCAATGCAAAGAGCTACAATTTCTATTAGCAGGGTGTTGAAAAAGATTTATGAAGACAGTCTGGGTCCTAGAAGACAATGATGCGTGCTTGGCGATCTATAGAGAGATTCTCTCCGACCTGTACCGTACTGAACTCATCAAAGACGTCGCGGGGTTGTTTGAGATTACCAAGACTCAACCCGCACCAAACTTGCTCATTTCAGATATTATGCTGCCCGATGGTAAATTTGTGAATCACCTAAATGACTACCGTCAAATGCATCCTAATACGCCTATTATTATTGTCTCAGGCCTTGACGATTACAGCACTATCCGCAATTTATTTGTAGAAGGTATTGTTGATTACCTGACCAAACCGTTTCGTCCATCTGAGTTGCTGGTGAAGATTGAGCGAATCCTTGCACAACAAAATAAGTTTGCCAGCGTGAATCTCGGGATTGACGGGAAAAATGTAATAGTCGATGGCATTACGATGGATAATTTGACGACGAAGCAGATTCAAATTCTTTCACTCTTTCTTCAAACCACTGATCGTCGTGTACAAAAAGATGTTTTGATTAAATCGGTGTGGGGCAATACGACGGTACATCCCAAGGCCTTGGATGTTCACCTTTATCATTTGAGGCGAAAGCTAGAAAACTATGGTCTGCAAATAAAGTCTAGCGGGCCTGGTGAATGGCAATTATTGTCTCGCTACGTGGCACAAATCGCGAAGTAGTCCCTCAGTGTTACTTCTATTCCCAAAGATATCTTTTTTTCGTAAGATGATTCTTTTCAACTTTTGAACAGAGGTGACCGCTATGAGTCGAGTCTTAAAAGAGTTAGTTGTCGGAAAAAATAAATATTGGATCTACAGCATCGAAGAGGCCAAAAAATTAGGCCTGAGAAATATTGATAAGCTTCCCAAAAGTATGAAAGTACTTTTGGAAAATCTTCTCCGCCATGAAAATGGCACAACCGTTGTATGGGAAGATGTGGAAGCCGTTGATAAGTGGGCCACAAATCCAAAAGAGATAAAGTCGGAGCATGAGATTGCTTACCATCCTGCGCGCGTGGTTATGCAAGATTTTACAGGAGTGCCTGCTGTTGTTGACCTTGCCTCGATGCGCGAAGCCGTGGCGTCATTTGGGGGTGATGTTTCCAAGATTAACCCGCTTTCCCCAGTGGATTTGGTTATCGATCACAGTGTACAGGTAGAGTACTTTGGTAATGCCGAAGCCTTTGATAAAAATGTTGCTCTCGAATATGAACAAAATGAAGAGCGCTATAAATTTTTAAAGTGGGGACAACAGGCATTCAAAAATTTCAGAGTGGTTCCTCCCGGAACGGGCATTATCCATCAGGTGAACTTGGAATATTTAGCAAAAGTCGTTTGGACTAAATCTGAAGGTGGTAAAACTTATGCTTTCCCCGACACTTGCGTCGGGACTGATTCTCATACCACCATGATAAATGGTCTATCGGTTTTGGGATGGGGAGTTGGTGGGATTGAGGCAGAAGCAGCGATGCTTGGCCAGCCCGTGACCATGCTAATACCCGAAGTAGTTGGTTTTAAGCTGCTTGGAAAGATGCCTGAAGGTGTGACCGCAACGGATCTCGTTTTAACCGTCACTGAATCTTTACGAAAACATGGCGTGGTTAATAAGTTCGTAGAATTTTATGGTCCTGGGATTAAAGAACTTTCTCTTGCCGATCGTGCCACCCTTGCCAACATGGCCCCTGAATACGGTGCCACCTGTGGATTTTTCCCCATTGATGAGAAGACTATCGATTATTTACGTTTTTCAGGAAGAGATGAGGATACGATTCAGCTGGTAGAAAGTTATGCCAAGGCCCAGGGACTTTGGTCGATAAAAGGTGAAGCCGATCCCGTCTTTAGTTCAAGCTTGGAATTGGATATTTCCAATGTTAAACCTTGTATCGCTGGCCCAACGCGACCACAGGATCGCATTAATTTGAGCGATGTAAAACCAGTCTTTGGTAAGGCCTTGCAAACCACCTTCAAATGTCCTGCTGATGTGCTCCAGAAAGAATATAGTGTCGAAGGTGAAGCTTATAAAATAAAAAATGGCGATGTCGTTCTATGCGCCATTACCTCATGCACCAATACGAGTAATCCCTCCGTTCTTATGGCCGCAGGACTTCTCGCCCAGAAAGCTCGTGCTCTTGGATTAAATGCTAAACCATGGGTAAAGAGTAGCATTGCCCCCGGATCAAAAGTGGTCACAGATTATCTTGTTGAAGCGGGATTACAACAATATCTTGATCAATTGGGTTTCAATCTCGTGGGATATGGTTGTACAACTTGTATAGGAAATTCAGGACCACTTCCGATTCAAATCTCCAAGACCATCAATAGCAATAATATGATCGTCGGCGCGGTTCTCTCAGGAAATAGAAATTTTGAAGGCCGTATTTCCCCCGATATTAAGGCCAATTTTTTAGCTTCCCCTCCATTGGTTGTGGCCTACGCTATTGCAGGCAGCATGAATATTGATTTAACCAAAGAAACGATTGGTAAAGGTAAAGATGGCAAGGAGATATTCTTGAAAGATATTTGGCCCTCCAATAAAGAAGTCGAGGAGTGTGTGTTAAAGAATGTCACCAATAAAATGTATAAGGCCCGTTATCAAAATGTGTTTGAAGGGGATGATCGTTGGAAATCGGTCAAGGCGCCAACAGGTGAACGTTATGCCTGGGATGTCAAATCGACCTACATCAGAAACCCCAGTTTTTTTGAAAATTTGAAGAAAGGCGCATGTAATACTTTTTCTGATACTTTTTCCGTAAAAAATGCCAATATCCTGGCCCTGTTCGGCGATTCTGTGACGACCGATCACATTTCCCCTGCGGGCAATATTAGCGCCAAATCCCCCGCGGCCAGCTATTTGAATGAGCGGAAGGTCGAGAAAAAAGATTTCAACTCCTATGGGTCTCGCCGAGGTAATCATGAAGTCATGATGCGTGGAACCTTTGCCAACATTCGGATAAAAAATGAAATGTTGGGTGGTATCGAAGGAGGATTGACTAAATTCGCACCCACTGGTGAACAGATGTCCATTTACGATGCCGCCATGAAATATATTGAAAAAGATATTCCTCTCGTTGTTATCGCGGGTAAAGAATATGGCACAGGCTCTTCCCGGGATTGGGCCGCCAAAGGAACATGCTTGTTAGGTGTTAAGGCCGTGGTGGTTGAGAGCTTTGAACGTATTCACCGTTCCAATTTAGTTGGCATGGGCATAATGCCACTGATGTTTCCAAAGGGAGTTACACGTAAAAGCTTGAATTTGACAGGTGATGAGAGAATTTCTTTGGAGCCAAAAGGTCCACTCAAGCCAAAAATGATGGTGGATCTGACGATCGAAAGAAAGAACGGTCAGAAAGAAAAAGTTGAATTGGATTGTCGTATCGATACGCTAGATGAACTCAATTACTTTAACAACGGCGGTATTTTACAATACGTATTACGCCGTTTGCGTGGTTGAAAATATAAGATGATCTATTTAGATAATGCGGCCTCATGGCCGATTCTACCATCAGTGATGGGAGCGCTGAATCGTTCTCTCGAAGATGACTATGCCAACTTATCGGCCGCTCATCGCATGGGTAAAGATCTTTCCGAAAGGGTAGAGATGATGAGGAAGGGTTTCATAAACTTGGCCAATGCTCCCGAGGGATATCAATTTTATTTTACCAGTTCCGCCACTGAATCGAATAATTGGGTTATCTGGCAGATGGAAGTTGGGCCTGCTGATGAAGTATTCTATAGTCGTGCCGATCATCCCAGTATCACTGTACCTCTGGAGAAAAGTGGTACAAGGTTGCAAAATATTCCTCGTTCCGTTGATGGGCGAATTAATCTCAATCAATTACTAGATAAGCTATCTTGCGACACTAAAGCCGTTTTTCTAACCTGGGTGAATGGCCAGAGTGGACATCTTGAAGATGTAGCGTTTATTGCGCAAGAAATAAAACGTAGGCATTCTGAAATTTATGTGCACGTGGATGGCGTGCAAGGATTTGGAAAGCACGCAATTTCTTTGCAAGGTGCTTCCATTGATTCTTTTTCCCTTTCATCTCATAAGATCGGTGGGCCCAAAGGCATTGCTGGAGTTTATTTCAGAACTGTGCCTCGAAAGGCCTTGCTTCATGGGGGAGGGCAAGAAAATAATATGCGCGCAGGAACTCCACCTTTTCCTTTGATCGTTGGGATGTACGAAGCGGCACAATGGATGGAGAAGCATCGGGAAAAATTACGGTTACAGATGCAGCAGTTGAACCAATCTGTTCGCTCTCTCCTTTCCGCCCAGCGAGAAATTGCGTTTCCATTTTTGGCAGAACACTGTTCTCCTTTTATTGCCATGCTAACTGTTGCAGGAGTTCCAAGCGATGTGCTCCTTCGCCATCTTGAAATGGAGCAGGTTTTTTGCTCAAGTACTGCGGCATGCTCCTCCAAAATCAAGGGTCTAAATCCCACCTTCACAGACTTAGGGATTCCTGAGGATTTACATAAGAACGTTCTGCGTCTTTCCTTTGGATGGCAAAACGCTTTAGAAGATGTGAAGGCGATGTGTCTTTTACTTGGTGGTGTTTTGCACACCATTTCTCATCTTACTCACAAACGCTAATTTTTTATGGAACAAGCTCTTTTAATTTCGGTTGATGAACTCTGGCTCAAGGGGAAAAATCGTGATGATTACTTTGAAATCATGCGTGAACACTTGCGTGAATATTTTATTTTTCACCAAGTGGGTGTCTTTACATTAAGGAATCAAGGGCAGCGCTTCTTATGTGAGTTTAAGGGGCCGAACAAGATGATTCCGGACCACTTGATCAACGGAATTCGATTGTTACCCGGGCTGCATACTATTATTCCTGTTGAATGTGTAATTGAGCGTACGATGGATGCTATCTTTGCATCTGCACAACGATCTGTTCTCAAGAGGAAGGCCCAAAAATGGCCTTTTACTTTTAAGGTGGAAACTTATCGCACAGATAAAAAATTTCCTATGACTTCTATGGAAATTTCGCGTGAACTCGGCCACCAGATCTTGGAATCTTTTTCTGAACTTAAGGTCGATGTGCATCGACCAGATTTTTTAATTGAGGTTTTTATTGAGAGCGAAAAGATATTGGTGGCATCCGAATATTTTCGTGCCATGGGTGGGCTGCCCATTGGCACCGCAGGGCACGCCGTTACTCTCATTTCTGGGGGGATCGATTCGCCAGTCGCGAGTTATTTTATGGCAAAACGCGGGTTGGCCCAGACCTTTGTCTTTTTTCATGCCTATCCCTATGTAGGCGATGAGGTAAAAGAGAAAATTATCAAGCTGGTTTCCTTGTTGGCACCTTCCCATCGTAAAACTAAATTGGTTGTGGTGCCTTTCGGCAAAATTCAAGAAATAATAGGGATGTATTCCTATCCAGAATATCGAACCGTCTTGTTTCGTCTCTATATGTTAAAAACGGCTGAATTATTGGCCGAAAAACTTAATGCTGGGGCCCTTATTACTGGTGACGGATTAGGACAGGTATCAAGTCAAACCCTTGCGAACCTGTCGGCCATCAATGGCCTTCTCAAATTATTCGTTTTAAGACCGTTGATTGGGTTAAATAAAATAGAAATTATAGATTGGGCCAAAAAGATTGGAACTTATGAAACGTCCATCATACCGCACGATGATGCGTGTGCACTCTTTGCTCCCAAACGTCCTACTACGAGGGCAAATCAAAATTATGTAAGTGAATTTTTGCAAAAGCATCCTCTCGAAAGTGAGCAACAAGTATCCCTGTCCAATGCTCAAATCTATGCCTTTGATGTCGGTGGAGATGTTGTTAAAGAACGAAATTTCTTGTTTGAGTAGAACTATTGGCCGTCTAAAAAGATCATCCAAATCATCCCATGCAGCCAACATTCTCTCTTTAAGGAATAGCATGATAGGCCTATTATACTAATATTAGTTTGAGGAGATTTTCATGAAACGCAATTTTTTATCTCTGTTAATGTTGATTGTCTTGTCGTGTGCATTTAATAGTTGGGCCAAGCCTAATGTTGACCGCAATAAATTAGTTGGCAATATCATTAAAAATGCTTTGGAGTCGTATCACTATTTGGGACATAAGGTGGATGATTCTGTTTCACAGAAGGCATTTAAGGAATATCTGAAGCGTCTCGACTTTGGAAAACAGATGCTCTTGAAATCCGATGTTAAAGAACTCGAAGCCTATCAAATGCAGATGGATGATGAAATAGTGAGCGGTGAAGTTTTACTGGTTGATCGCTCCATCCAGCTTGTACGCGACCGTATTGCAAAACTCGATGCCTGGAGGATTGAGTTTTTTAAGAAAAAGTTTGATTTTGAGCAGAAAGAATACATTGAGGTCGATCCCGAGAAACGAGAATTTTTTACTACCGAAGATGAGTTAAATAAGCATTGGCAAAAAATATTTAAACAAGCTGTTTTATTACGCTATCTGGATTTAGATGAAGAGCAAAGTGATGAACTCTTATCTCCTATGGCTAAAAAAAATAAGGCCAAGAAAAAGGTTAAGAAGAAAAAAATGTCCGACGCCGAGCTATGGAAGGAAGCTTATGAAGCCATTGATAAAAAATATAAGATTTATTTTGAGCGCATCTTAAAGGAAGTCCCTGATGATTATTTAGAAAAATTTTATAACTCTATTGCCCATATTTTTGATCCGCATACGGTTTACCTCCCTCCTAAGAAGAAAGAAGATTTTGATATCGATATTTCCGGCAGCTTGGAAGGGATTGGAGCAGTTTTGCAAGAGGATGGCGCTTATATAAAAGTCGTAAGCATTGTCCCAGGCGGGGCGGCATGGCGGGAGAAGGAGCTGGAAGTTGAGGATATTATCTTATCCGTCGGACAGGGAGATAAAGAGCAGGTCAGTCTTGTGGATATGCGAGTCGATGATGCTGTTCGATATATCAGGGGGCCTAAAGGAACAGAAGTAAAATTAACTGTAAAAAAAGTTGATGGTTCGCGAAAAGTGATCAAGATTGTTCGCGATGTGGTGCAAATTGGTGCTTCTTTCGCCAAAAGTTCCATTCTGCAAGTGAAAAACATGGCCGTGCGGATTGGCTATATTTATCTACCTAAGTTTTATCGTGATTTTGATGAAAATGCCCGCAACTGTTCTGATGATGTCAAAAAAGAAGTAGAGAGTTTAAAGAAGAAAAAAGTGGACGCAATCATTTTAGATTTGCGTAACAATGGTGGTGGTGCCTTAGAGGATGCGCGTATCATGTCGGGCTTTTTTATTGAAAAGGGTCCCATTGTACAGATTCGAAATCAAAGAGGTGGCACAGAAATATTAAAAGATGGTGACCCTGAAATTACCTATGATGGTCCGCTCATAATTATGACGAATCGCTTTTCTGCCTCGGCGTCAGAAATTGTTGCGGGTGCCCTACAAGATTATGGTAGGGCCGTGATCGTTGGCGGTGAATTCTCTCACGGCAAAGGGACGGTCCAAGCGGTGGTTAATCTCAATCAAACGCCCCTGCTTTCGATGTTCGGTCCAACCATGGGGGCCTTGAAAGTCACCATACAAAAATTTTATAGAGTGACAGGGGCTTCGACTCAATACAAGGGGATTACTCCTGATATTGTGGTACCCGATCCTTTTGGTTACGCTGAAAGCCGGGAGCAGGATTTGGATTACTCATTGAAATGGGATCAGGTAGAGAAGCAGACGTTCACACCTTGGGCCAACGGGAAATTTGACCTTGATATGTTAAAAAAACGCTCAATTACCAGAGTTGGCGCAAGTGCGCGAATGAAAAAAGTCATAGAAAGTGTGGAGTATCTAACCAAAAAGAGGAAAGAAACTCTTGTTCCTATTTCCTTGGTTGAGGTCAAGGCCAAAGACGAAGAGAATCAGCAAATGACCAAGAAACTGAAGCTGGAAGAGGTGAATGAAAATATTCTTGTGGCGGATTACGAGGAATCACTCAAGAGTTCTGAGGGAAATGCCATTGATCTGAAAGATCCAAAATGGAAAAAAGATTTTGAACAGAGAAAAGAAGAATGGGTGAAACAATTGCGTCAAGACCCAGGCTTGGAAGAGGCCCTCTATGTGGCCGATGATATGGTGTCGATGTATCGGGGACAAGCTTTAAATCTCTCAAGTAAATGACCTTTCACACAGGATGGATTATGGCGGTGACATCAAGTGATGAGAAAAATAGTGAAGACTGGGACTTCAAAATCAAGGACATTGAGAAAGAGGATCGTTTAGAGAAAGGCCCAAAGAAAGTAGTGAGCGATACCGGCGTTCGGAATCTCATGAAACGGGGTAAGAAGGAAGATTTAAAATTGGCCTTCGATAAGATTCCCAAACGTGTATCACGCTCAGATACTGAAGCTTATCTTAACAAAAGCCAACACACCCACGGAGGTAAGGATACAAGTACTCCTGATATTGCTGTGCGAGGGAAGGCATTTGCCATAGATGCAGTCATTATGGGGGTGTTTTACTTGTTGTCTAGAAATTCTCAATTGCTTGATGTGCTTTTTAATTGGGTCGATCAAGCCATGGTGAAACTTGCTCTGGGACAATTACCTGAAGACCCTAGAGTGGATTATTTGTTATCTGCAGGGATATTTGTTGTGTTCTATTTCTTTATCTTCGTTTTGCTTATAACTTTTACTTCCAAATCACCTGGGAAATTTGCTACAAAAATTTTAGTCGATGATATTGACGGAGGGGATATTGGTTTTTTTCGAACTTTCTTTCGAGAAATGATTTTTAAACCGATCTCTGCCCTGACTGTCATAGGCATCTTTATGCCTTTTATGAATCCGCAACGGCGCGCGCTTCATGATTTTTTGTCTAAATCTGTGATCAGGATAGATTACAACCGCTGAAAATAGGTTCCTATTTTTCCACCAGTAATTGCTGTTGGAAGTCGCTGGCCCCTTCGACAGATTCCAAGGCCGTTTCTTTTGTGATGATACCTTTTTTGAAAAGTTCCATGATATGTTGCTCAAAGCTCTGGCTTCCATTTCCAGATGGACCACGTCCTTCTTGGATAATTTCAAGAATGCGGCCGATAGGTTCTTCTCCCATGATACATTCTTTAACTCCTGGGGTGGTCAACATGATTTCTAGGGCCAGGACTATGTTTTTGTTTTGTGCTCCTTGCAACATGCGCTGGCCAATAGTGGCGTAAAGACTTTCTGCAAAACGTTTTCGTACATCCTGCTGCTCTTCTGGGGGAAACATAGAGATAATTCTACCGATGGTGGAAATGGCATTTGTGGTATGCACCGTGGATAAGACCAAATGGCCAGTTTCAGCGGCCTTCAAGGCTATACTCACTGTTTCAGGATCACGCATCTCACCGATTAAAATAATATCTGGATCTTGTCGCAAGGCGGCACGCAGACCGGCCTGAAAACTTTCCGTGTCTCTGCCTACTTCTCTTTGTGTCAGACGCGATTTTATTTGAGGATGAATGTATTCGATAGGATCTTCAATAGTAATAATGTGAGCATGTTTGAGCTGATTAATATGATTAATCATGGAGGCCAAAGTTGTGCTTTTGCCTGAGCCAGTAGGTCCTGTGACCAAAATCAAACCATACTGGTGGAGGGCTATTTCTCCCACAATGGAGGGGAGCTGAAGTTGCTCAATGGTGGGAATAGCATTTCGTACAATCCGCAAAATAATACCCATCTTGTCATTGAAGTGGAAAAAATTGAAACGCAGGCGGCAAGTGTCTGGAATGGTAAAGCCGCCATCAAGTTCTTTAATTTTATCCAACTGGGAAGACGTCTGTTCATTTTGAAAAATAATTTTGCAAATATCTTCAATATCTTCCTTGGCAAATGGCCGTGTTTGCACAGGAACAAGATCTCCTCTGATTCTGAGACATGGCGATTCACCCATTCTAAGATGGATATCGCTCGCATGATTTTGTATCGCCACTTGAACAAGGCCAACTAAATTTTTTAGATTGAAAGGCATTTTGTCTCCGAATCCTAATTTGCCATATCGATTGATCGTAGGGCCATGAGAGCGCGAGGAATTAAATTCTTCTTGACCCATGCCTCAGTCAAACAAGCATGACCTCCTGCGCCCCATCCCTCAGACCAACTATTACTTACGATGTAACACAAAGTACCTTCGTTCTGATATTTTTCCCCAAGCTTCATGTGGCCAACAATGATAAGTGCATGGCCACCAGCATGGGAATCAGTTGCACCTGCCAGATTACTTTCGGCCAAGGTGACGATCCCTTTGGTGGTGTAAAAATTCGGCGTTAGTGTAAAGCCGGCCATGACGGGAATATTCTGCTCCAATGTTGCCTTAATCTCTGCCTGAGAATTCAAAGGATAGTATTCTTTGGCCTGAGCGACTCCACGGCCGGTACAGCCACCACTCATGGGAATTTGCGTTTCATTGCCAGGTAAACTGGTGTCGACATAAGGGCAGTCTTGTTCCTTAGGAATGGATTTTCCCTGATTATGCGTTTGTTCAAGGGCCTCCAAAACCCAGGAACCTTTGTCATTACATGGTCTGGTGGCACAGTTTGGCTTGCTGACCCAATAGAAATATTGCTCTGATAAATCAACATCAATGCCATTTTGCGCCAGGAGAAGTTCGTGGGCCCGTATTCCCGCAAAGGCGGCACAGGTTGGCCTTTTGGCCTGGTCACGGACAGGCACTTCGAAGGCGCGAGGGATGAGCCATACGTCCTGTGTGCTGGCCTTGGCTGAAGAGAGAACAAGACTTTTACTTTTTTTTGCGAAGCTTCCTTGTGGAGCACTACTACTTAAGCTTTGTAGTGGAATGGTATTTTCCTTATAATATTTCAGGTTCTTCAAGAACTCCTGCTGTTTTTCTTTCCAACGCGCATATGTGTCTTGGACCTGAGAACGCATACTCTTGAGTGTGTCTTTATTTTTTTGTTTTAAATTGCTCAGATTTTTTAGGTATTGATCGCGCAAACTTCCGCCAGATGCATTTGCGGTTTGGGCGTCTTCCGTCGGTGTGGGAGCATTCTTGACATCCGTTTTGGTTTTTTCTCGTGCCTTGGCGACAAGGTCAGCGCCACTTTCCCCATCCTCCATTTTAAGTCCCTGGTTCTCAGCAATTTTTTCTCGATTTTTCTTGAGCATCTCTTGAATTTTTTGTTCTCCCGCGGATAGTTTTTTGGGAGTCGGCTCTGGTGTTGGCGTTGGTGTTGCTTCCGGGCGCTCGGTTGGGGTGGGTTCAGGTGTCATATCTGGTTTCACCACTGCATCATCCGGCTTGCTAGGAGTGGGATCTGGAGTGTGGACCACACCAGTTTCTGCTTCTAGGGCACCTAAGACCGCCATCGTATTTGATCCGAAATCAGCCGTGACATCGCTCTTCGCCGAGAGCGTTTTGGCGCAGATCCAAGATGGAGTTAATAACATGGTTCCGATGATGATTACATTTTTCAGACTTTTGCTGAGCATAAGCATTCTTCCCTGTCGAAATGGTTTACAATATTGTAACCTGAGTTTGGGATTAGGGTCTACTGCGAAGCCGCCTGACAAAGGATTTCAGC
>CAYHRT010000060.1:0-14781 GCA_964359085.1 uncultured Bdellovibrio sp.
TCACCAATTTATCAAGCGTGTAGCTGCCAGGGGAGATTTCGATCACGTCCATGTCTCCTACACTATAGAGAACGGAAGCGAGATCGGCACCATCCGACCAGTCCTGTTTATTGTGAGAAACCCTCCAAAGTCCTGGAGCTTTTGCAACGATTTTCCGTAGTCCTTTTTCAGTCCAATAGTCTTGACCACGTTTTATCTGGGCACGAGTAATGCTGGACCTCATGGAAGGCGTGTTAAAGAAGTTCCAGATCTTGTCTAAATAACCACGGATTGGCTGCACTTGAGAGATGGCATAAAGACCAATAATGGCCAAAATGCTTACCGTGGCATTTCGGGCCATCCGAAACCAAGAACCGTTATCCACGTTTTTTGTCATGCATGCTTCCCTCCGCCGTACACCCTGCTTCGGCAGGGTTCCCGAGCTCCGGGAGTGTCCTTAGGGACACTCGTAGCTCGGCGCTCCTGCGCCTCCTTTTCTCCGCTCAATCGCTTGGTTGTATTCCGTAAAAGGATAACATAAAATGCCCCAGTAATCCTATTATTGTTGACTGGCCTTTTGGCCAGTGGCCAGGAGGTCAAAAATAAATACATTGAATTCTAATATTGATCTCCATTCTGATGAATTCATATCTCGACATGCTCATCATAAAAATTTAAGCAAAATTTTAAGCGCAAAATTAGCGGAAGTGCAGCATGGGGGAGATGCTCATTCGGTTGGGCGGCATCGGGCACGAGGCAAAAAATTAGCACGCGAGAGAATTGAGGCCATTGCAGATCCCGGCTCGCCTTTTCTTGAACTCAGCGCCTTGGCCGCCAATGGTCTCTATGATGATGAAGCTCCATCGGCCGGTGTGGTGACCGGCATTAGTCGTGTTCATGGAGTGGAGTGTATGTTCGTGGCCAATGATGCCACCGTCAAAGGTGGGAGTTATCTGCCGCTTACCGTGAAAAAACATGTACGGGCGCAAGAGATAGCTCTTCAAAATCGTCTTCCCTGCATTTATCTGGTGGATTCGGGAGGGGCCTATCTTCCCTTGCAGGATGAAGTTTTTCCTGACCGCGATCATTTTGGAAGAATTTTTTATAATCAGGCGCAAATGTCGGCACGTGGAATTCCACAGATTGCTGTTGTGTGTGGTTCATGTACGGCGGGTGGTGCTTACGTTCCGGCCATGAGCGATGAATCAATTATTGTGAAAGATAATGGAACAATTTTTTTGGGTGGTCCACCCCTAGTTAAGGCCGCAACTGGGGAGGATGTTACGGCCGAAGAATTAGGTGGGGCCAAAGTGCACTGTTTTGAAAGCGGTGTCACTGATCATTACGCTCATGATGAAAATGAAGGCCTGGCGATTGCACGCAATATTGTGGCCAACATCAACGATCCGGGTGCAAAAATTAGGGGAGAACAAGTTCGTCGCCTCAAGTTTAAAGAACCCATTTATCATGCAGACGAACTCTACGGCATCATTCCTCCCGAGGTTAAAATTCCTTACGACGTGCGCGAGGTTATCGCACGGATTGTGGATGGCTCTCTTTTTCATGAGTTCAAAGAAAATTATGGCAATACCCTGGTTTGCGGTTTCGCCAACCTGTATGGATATCCGGTGGGTATTGTGGCCAACAATGGTATTTTATTTTCTGAGAGCGCCGTTAAGGGGGCGCATTTTATAGAACTGTGTGGGCAGCGTAAAATTCCTTTAATCTTTTTACAAAATATTACTGGTTTTATGATTGGACGAAAGTACGAAGCTGAAGGTATCGCTCGTCATGGCGCCAAGATGGTGACGGCGGTATCTACCGTTAATGTTCCCAAAATTACCCTTATCATCGGTGGTAGCTTTGGTGCCGGCAATTATGGCATGTGTGGTCGGGCCTATAATCCTCGGTTTCTCTTTATGTGGCCGAATGCTCGTATCTCAGTCATGGGCGGTGAGCAGGCGGCCAAAGTCTTATCGACTGTGCGCCAGGGATCGCTCAAGGCCCAGGGCAAGGTGCTTATGACAACGCAGGAGATAGAAGAATTTGAGCGGCCGATCTATCAAAAATATGAACGGGAAGGTAGCCCCTATTATTCGACGGCTCGCCTGTGGGATGATGGAATTATCATGCCCCATCAATCACGGGAAGTTTTGGGCATGGCCCTGGAAGTCAGCTTGCGTGAACCCATGGGAAATCCCAATTTTGGTATTTTTAGAATGTGAGGCACCTAGAAGGAGTAAGTATGGATTGGAAACATTTAGTAACTTCAATTGACCAGAGAGGTGTGGCGACTGTCACCCTCAATCGTCCGGAAATTCACAATGCCTTTAACGATGTGATGATTTCGGAACTTACCGAACTCTTTACCCAGTGGTCACTACAAAAAACCATACGTTTGGTAGTTGTGACTGGCGCTGGAAAAAGCTTTTGCGCCGGGGGCGATATTAACTGGATGAAAAAGATGAAGGACTATTCCTTCGAAGACAATGTTCGTGATGCCAAAATTATGGGTTCCATGTTTTGGGTGATCAATCGCTTTCCGCGTCCCGTGATTGCCTGTGTGAATGGCCCGGCCATGGGTGGGGGAGTTGGTCTCTTATCGGTGGCCGATTATGTTCTTGCCGTTGATTCGGCGACCTTTGGTTTGACTGAGACACGCCTGGGCCTTGTGCCCGCTGTGATTTCTCCTTTTGTCATGGCCAAAATTGGTCATAGCAACGCTCGTTCTACTTTTTTGTCAGGCGAGCGTTTTAGCACTCAGAGGGCGATGCAAATGGGACTGGTCCATCAAATATGTGGCAGTGGCGAGTTAGATGCGTGCCTGGAGAAAACAGTGCATGAATTTCTTAAGTCCGGGCCGCTTGCCCAAGGCGAGGCCAAAAATTTGATTTTCAATGTTCAGGCGCTCAAAACTGAGGAGGAGATTTTATCTCTGACGGCGACGACGATCGCACGTGTGCGAGCAAGTTGTGAAGGGCAAGAGGGTATGGGGGCACTGCTTGATAAGACTACTCCCTCATGGTGTTCGGAGGGCCGATGATCAATCGAGTTTTGATTGCTAATCGCGGTGAAATCGCTGTTCGGATTATCCAAACCTTGCGTGAGATGGGGATAGCTTCAATCTCTCTGATGACTGAGGAGGAAGCTGGTCTGCCGCATACTTTCTATGCCGATGAGGTGATTTAACTTGGCGTTGGATCGTTACGAGAAACCTATTTAAATCAAGACAAGATTATTGAAATTGCCCGTCAAACGAAGGCCGACGCCATTCATCCTGGCTATGGCCTCTTGTCAGAAAATGCGGAGTTTGCCCACAAAGTAGAATCTGCTGGTCTTATTTTTGTAGGGCCAACATCAGTAAGTATTCAGGCCATGGGTGACAAAATTGAATCAAAAAAACGCTGCCAACGACTGGGGATTCCCCTTATTCCTGGTTTACAGGCAGAGGGTTTGAGCGATGAAAAACTGGTCTTGGAGGCCAAGAAAATAGTCCCTCCGGTTTTAATTAAAGCTTCTGCCGGTGGCGGTGGGAAAGGTATGCGTATTGTCGCAGATTCAGACAACTTTAATGAGAGATTTAGCGAGGCGCTAGGCGAGGCCAGACGTGAGGCTAAAGCATCCTTTGGCGATGATCGAGTTTTTGTCGAGAAATATATTCAAAATCCCCGTCACATTGAAATTCAGGTTTTTGGTGATCAACATGGAAATCATGTCCATCTCTTTGAACGCGAATGTTCCATTCAACGCCGCTACCAAAAAATTATCGAAGAATCTCCCTCTCCAATTATGACAGAAGCATTACGCAGCAAGATGACTGATGCCGCCTTAAAAATATGTCGAGACATCAATTATGTTGGTGCCGGAACGGTGGAATTTATTGTCTCGAAAGAAGGGGATTTCTTTTTTTTAGAAATGAACACGCGCTTGCAAGTCGAGCATCCAGTTACAGAATGGGTGACGGGGTTGGATCTGGTGGCATGGCAAATTTTGGTTGCCCAAGGCCTACCCTTGCCTCGGAAGCAATCCGAGATTATCCACCGAGGACACGCCATAGAGGTGAGATTATGTGCGGAAGACCCTGATAATGCTTTTCTTCCTTGCATCGGCACAATTCTTAAAGTCATGCACCGAAATTTAGGTCCCGGTCAGCGTTTGGATACGGGATATCAGGAAGGCAATGCGGTTTCTGTCAATTTTGATTCGCTCTTGGGCAAGTTGAGTGTTTATGCTCCCACTCGTGCCTATGCTATTGCTCGTATGCGCCAGGCCTTGAAAGAGGTGTGTTTTCTAGGAGTAAAAAATAATCGCGATTATCTTGGACGCATTTTGCGGCATCCTGCCTTTAGTGAAGGCAAGACTTTTACCAGTTTTGTACAAACGTTTGCTCAGGATTTGTTGCCTGAAGTTTTGTCTCTCGAAGAAGAGGCCTTGATGCTTGCACTTCCCGTCGTAGCTTCCAAACACAATATTTTAGGGGAGAAAAACGGGAATGGTGCAGACAGGATTCTTGACGTGTTCGAAGTCATCCGTGGGAATCCCATAGGGAATCTATAGAGAACTAGGAAAAGTGCATGGAAAAGAAAATACTCTTGGATGGTAGAGAGATAGTTGGTGATCTTACTCAGACCAATAATGGAAAAAGCATCGAAATCGTGATGAAGGGACAGCGTTTCTGTTTTGAAGTTATTTCGATTCATGGAGATTTTTTCGTCGTAAAGGGCAGTAAAAGTTGTCAACAGCGGCGAATTCATTTCTATCGCACATCGACAGGACAGATGTTGATCGATTTTGAAGGACGAAGTCATGTTATGGAAGAAACTCAGGGGCGAGTAATTCGTCCGAAAAACGTAGATCTTCGCCCACGTGCTCCCATGCCGGGCAAAATAATGAAGATTTTAAAAAGTAAGGGCGATCTTGTAAAAAAAGGTGACCCTCTGGTTATCATGGAGGCCATGAAAATGGAGCACACAATTCGTGCCGGCCAGGATGGTAAGATAAAGGAATTCTTTTGTATTCAGGGAGATTTGGTTGCGGGAGGTATGGATCTATTGGCCTTTGAGACGGAGGTGCAGGAGGTGCCGGGTGAATCCTAAGAAGATGAACAATAATATTCGCATCGTCGAGGTTGGTGCGCGCGATGGTTTGCAAAATGAAAATCACTGGGTTGAAACGGCGGATAAAATTGAATTTATAAAACTCCTTCTTGAATCGGGGCTTACCACTGTTGAAGTGGGGAGTTTCGTGCGCGCAGACAAAATTCCCCAGATGAAGGATACGCCCCAAGTTTACCAGGGACTTCCAAATGATTTGAAAAAAAAATATTCATTGCCATGTCTCGTCCCGAATATGAAGGGTTTTGAAAGCGCTGTGAAAGTAGGCGTTAGGGAGATTGCCCTTTTTACCTCCATCTCTGAGTCATTTAACAAAAAAAATATTGGTGCTTCCATAGAAGATTCTCTGGAAAGATTTCGTCCCGTCGCCCTGGCTGCGCTGGCGCAAGAAATCAAGATTCGGGGTTATGTTAGTACGGCCTTTGGGTGCCCTTACGAGGGCGCGACATCTCTCACCACTTTAAAGAAAGTCGCCAATCGCCTCTTTGATTACGGAGTCTATGAAATTTCTTTTGGTGACACGATTGGCGTGGCCTATCCCGAACAGGTGAAGAATGTTGTGCAAGAATTAAAGCATCATTTTGATGTCCATCAATTGGCCATGCATTTTCATGATACTTACGGATTGGCCTTAGCCAATGTTTATGCGGCATACGAGGAGGGGATTCTCTCCTTTGATGCCTCGGCCGGCGGGCTCGGTGGTTGCCCTTTCGCCAAGGGTGCAACGGGTAATGTGGCGACGGAAGATGTTTTGCACCTTTTTATGAAAATGGGACTTTCTACCGGTATTGAGATGCAAAAATTGTTGCTGGCCACCCGCTTTATTTTTGACAAATTAGGGCGCCCTTCCCAGTCCAAGGCCCATCAGGCCTATATGAACAAGTATTCCCTATGCTAAGATTTATTGCCTGTATCCTCCTATGTTGTGTGATGGGATGTACCACTATACATTTTCGTTCCAGTGGCCAGACCAAAACCTTGGTCGGAACCAAGGAAGGCCATTTTCATCGCGCCCAGATAGTCGGGGAAAGAAAATTTTTTCTTTGGGGACTAATTCCAAACTCACATATCGTGTGGACTGATCACGAAGTTATTCAGATGGGATTTCAGAGCGGCTCCAACATTTCTATTCGTGAGTATCAATCTTGGCAGAATTTTGCATTAACCATCCTTAGCTTTGGCATGTATATTCCCAAAAACTATGAAATTACCGTCTATGGGCTGAAGGCCAAAAATGATTAGTAGACGGGGTTTCTGTATCCTCTATCTTTTTCTCCTTATTGTAACTGGCTGTGCGACGGATATTAAGATTAATCCCAGGGCCTGTCGTACACGCGCCGAGTGGTTGGTTCTGCCCGAAGATCAATTTAAGTACAAAGATATGTTTGTTGACTATCGACCTGATGACAAAATTGTTGGAAAACATTTTGTCAAAAAAATTACTCTTCTTGCGCCTTTTTCTTTTTTTACTCCTCAGGAATTTATGCTCCGTGATATTTTGGAAGATGTTGGGCTTTCCTGTGACCAAATTAAAAGTGTGGGCATGACCTTTAAGGAAGGTTTTTGGGATATCCTATTAAATTTTATTCCGCCATTATCCCAAATCACTCTTATTTTAGAGGGAGATCTCAAGGGTTTAGAAGGCGAAGGTTCCTTTGACTCTACCAAACCCTCATTACCTTCATCTCCATCAAGTGAGGGTGATGATAATGAACTTGAAGACAGTTCAGATTTTGATTTAGAGAAAAAAGGGCCGGAAGAATTATAGAACTTTATTTTCGACTCTCTGCGTAAAATCAAAAGATAATCATCTCTTACATCTTTCTCTTTTAAGATTTTCACTTCGGGTTTTATCTTGAGTCCGAAAAATTTACATGGTAGATAACGGCCCGTTGCATCTTTTGCTAAACAAGGCCATTCAAAAGTGCTTTTTTGAAATGGGAAAATTTTAAAAGGAGAATTTCTATGAAGAAACAGTTGTTATCGCTTGCACTGGGGGCCGTGCTGGCCTTTGGCGCTTATGCCAATGAAGAAGCCGCTCAGCTCTGGACTAAGCGTGGGGAAACTACAGCAAACGCCCTTACGGCCGCGAACATGGTTCGTGATCTTGCTGCGACAGAACAAAATGCTGTTGTGAAGGCCGATCTTAAGACTCGCGAAGCCGAATACATTTATTTTGTCGGCGTCCGCGAAGGTTCTAATGAATCAAAGATGAAGGCCCATGTGCGCGGTCAAGACGCCGCTCAAGCTGCCGTTAAACTTCTTGCAAAAGATAATAGTGGCAAACAACCTACTTCTGCCGAAGTAGCCGTTAATTTGGCACGTGCTCATTATTTCTTTGCTATCAACCTCGGGAAATGGGGTGAAGCCAATGGTGTGCTTGCAAGTTTAGGCCGCTGGCCAGAATTGCGCGATCGTTTGGACATTATCGACTCGCTTGATGCAACAGTTGAAGACTTTGGAGCAACTCGAACCCGTGCACGCGCCCTTCATAAACTTCCAGGGTTTGTGGGTGGTGACAAGGACAAATCTGAACAATTGCTGGCCGAAATTTCTGAGAAGACACTTGCGGATGGTTATGCGATTTCAAGAAATTCTACCACTGTATTTTTCTATCTCGATATTTTGGCTGAGAATAAAAACACTTCTGCATTCTGTGCAGTCTTTGCAGAATTTACAAAATTGTCTGAAGCCTCTGATGCGGATTTGGCAGCTTACAATGCCGTCCGTGTTCCAGAGTCAATGACTGATCTGGATAATTTTGTTAACTTCCGTGATTTTGAAAGCAAAGTTGAGAAATTCGCAAAGCGATGCAATTAGTTTTGTAATAATTAGTTGAGAAAGGGGAGGGAAACCTCTCCTTTTTTAACCTTAACAGTACATTAAAAGATTATTTATAAAGATTAACGAGACTAAAAGAGAAAGAGACGAGGAGCAAGTTATGAAAAAAACGATTGTAATAGGAATGTGCCTCGGGATGGGAGCTGCTTTTGCCGGTGACCTTAAAGCTCCTTTTTCATTACCCAGTGCACGTGTCCTCCCTAAAGGTGTCAGAAATTTAAGCTATAAAAATGTAATGGCCACGGCCGAAAACAAATATGGCGCCAATGGCGAATCTGTTGTTATCGCCGATCCATTCTTTAAAAATATAACCTTCGCCGATGTGATCAAAGGAAAGCTTGATCCGGTTGATAAGGGTGCTGTGAAGCAGGCCATGCTTTCGATTGGCGCTTCTGAAACGGATAGTTTTGGTCAGACTACCGGCCAAGTTAATATTGCGGCCACCGCCCACGTACCTGTGTTTGCTTGGGGGTTTTCCAGCAAATTCACCGGTGCCATTGCGGTACCAATTTTGAAATCTTCTCAGAATGTGTCGACTGGAGTCATTCAACAAAATCAGGCCTTGCACGACTCTATGAAGGCCGCCCTAACGGCAAAAGGTGTCGATTTTAAAGTGGCTGAGTTTGATAACAAAATGGTGGACCCAATTCAGTCTAAGTTAGAGGAATATGGTTACAAACGCTTGGAAAATGAAGATAAATCACAACTCGGTGACATTCGCCTGGTGGCCAAATACTTGGCCCTTGATACCGGGGCCAATCGCATTGTGGTCAGCAATGATTTGACGGTTCCTACAGGTAAAGATAGTGATGTCAATGAAGTGGTTGACGTTGCCTCAGGTGATGATCAATGGGACGTGGGCGCTGGGGTCGCCTATGATTACGTCTTAAATGATTATTGGACGATTTCAACTGATGGCAGTTACACCTTCCAACTTCCCGATAGAAACCCTGAGCGTATTCCGATGTATAGTGATTCAAAGGTTACTCCAGATGTCGACGGTAATACTGAGCGCGATTTGGGTGATATTGCTGCTTTCAATGCCGCCGGGAAATGGCGTTATGAAGGAGTTAACTTAGGTGCCGGTTATACCTATCAGTATAAGAGCGCCGATCGTTACAACGGTAACGCCTATGCGAGTTCCCGTTATGACATGCTTGAGCAGGACACTGTTCAGCACATGCACGGAGTTGTTGTCACTGGTGGTTACGATACTATGACCCTGTTTAAGGCCAAGAAATTCCCTGTTCCGCTTTCACTCACGCTCAGTCATACACGAGTTATGAGTGGAATGAATGTAGTGAATGATCCTATTACGGCCTTAGACTTTTCCATGTTCTTTTAAGGGGAGCAAGCTATGAAAAAAATAATTTTAGCAAGTTTGGTTTTATTAGGTGCTTGTGGTCGGGAAGCGGAATTACTCAAGGCCCCTTCCAAGACTTTTGAAAAGAGAACTTTTACTGGTTTCAGTGCCGATATTCAAAATAAAAAATTTGAAGAAGAGGCCCGTGACATCACCATCTTGATGTATCCGACCGCTGCCGATGTTGTGAATTATAAATTTACACCCAGTGAACGATACACAAAGAGTTGGGAAGATTTACAACTGCAACTCCCTGAAAGCTACCGAGCACGAATGAGCACGAGTATTCCTCTTACGATGTCGGCCGACGATAAAGTTGCTGAGGTCGTTGCTTGGATTAATACTGCTGGTGAGTATCGCGATAAGAACTTCCGTTTGAATGCTCCTCTGACGGCCGAGAAGAAAGAGAACGAGAAAAAAATCGCTGCAGCTGAGGCCCAGTACAATCCGGCCATTGAACAGTCATTGGCCGGTTTCAGTTGCTTTTATAAAGAAAGACCACGTCGGGGGCAAAAATGGGACTGTCGGACAGCGGCCGATGTTGACTATCACACAGAAAAATCCAAGTAAATGCTCAGAAATGAATAGCTTCGCGTTTGTTTATCCTTCGCCTGAAGTTGAGGCCCAATATCGAGACAGGGCGACAGCTTGTAGCTCGAACCTTGAGGCCCTCAATGCCGTTCGCACCGTGCTGTGGGATCGTAATGATCAACTTGATGAAGAGATGAAACCGACCATTGAGCGACGTGATGGTCTCAAGTTTGTAGTTATCGATATTTTAGAATCATTGGAAAGGGCAACTGGCCAAGTGTTTATTTCGGTTGCTTCAAGCTTAGAGAAGAAATTAGATTGTCCTGACAAGGTCGGTGCCAAGTGTATTTCAAAGTTGCAGTTTGGTGCAAATAATACAAGCATTACGGAACTGGCGATCTATACTGATTTTGGCTCAGAAGCGGCCGTGAAATTGCCTGTACGAGAATACTCCCTGGCCAACGGTGGCATTCGCAATCTCAAATTTTATACAGATAGAGATGGCGTCAAGTTGCTTGAGCTTGAGTTGGTAACTGAATTGATGACCGTCAAGGCCAAATTGAGCATGACTGTTCATGATGATATGCACCTGCGTTTTGTGGGTGAGACTAATGTTCTTTATAAAAATGGACAATTCCGTCGTGGTGCTATGAAGTTAGAATTTAACGAAGTGAAATAAGTGTCTTTTAAAAAATTAAGTGTCGCTTTGAACGGGCCTAATTTGGGCCCGTTTCTATATGTCATCTGCATTTTGACCATGTTTACCGCCATGTCTTTGGCCGATGAGAGCATCGTCTTAACCAAAACGCGGTTACGTTCTCCTGATTATTTTATTAAAACCTTAGAGACACACATTAAGGATCATTACGAAGCCGAACATCCAACTGAGATGTCGCAAATTTCTGA
The DNA here is from genome assembly GCA_964359085.1 of uncultured Bdellovibrio sp. Lineage (GTDB taxonomy): Bacteria > Bdellovibrionota > Bacteriovoracia > Bacteriovoracales > Bacteriovoracaceae > GWA2-49-15. The sequence goes on from CAYHRT010000060.1 coordinate 10,735, forward strand.
ACGGTTGAACCAGTGCAATCCTAAAAAAAGTTTAAAAATGCCTAGCTCCTATCGTGGTAGTTTCACGGTGTGCATGGACTTATTTATTTTTGATCTCTGGGCAGGGATGGGCAAATTTTCCATCGAGAGTACCGATGACCGAGGACGTAATTTGCTTCTTTCTGGAACTTCTCCTTTTGTAGGAGGACAGATCTTATTTCCCTATACTCTTGGCTCGAATGTGATTTTAGAAGGCAAATATTGGTATATGCCCTCTTTTGCCATAGGGACATCCGCCATTAATGACCTTCAAACCTCATCGATCGTTGAAGGAATCTTGATTTATCAGAAACGAATTCCGCAGACACAGTGGAGCTTTAGAGTCGGTGCTCTTGGCACAAAACTTCCCCTGGCCAAAAATAATAGCGTGAGTTCCTTGATGGCCCAGACTGATATCGAGTTTCGCAATGTCTTACTGGGAGGGCCTGTGGTGGGAATCAAGTTGGCGTTCAACCGGCTGGAAGGTATCCAGCACCTCTTCTATGTGGATATGGTGGCCTTTCCGTATTCCGATAATCGCCTCTCTTTTCAAGTTCAGGAGAATAACCTCATACGCCTTGGTTATAAGTGGTTTTTGAATCGTAGGTGGGCGGTGACCGTTGATGGCGAATACACGCGCTTTCAAAGCAAGTACGATGACACAAGCACAACCATGATAGGTGGTGTTGGTATCCAGGCCTTCCTTTTTTAGCTCTTTTCGGACGGCATGAATGAAGTACACGGCACCTATGCCTATGGGGCAGCACAAGTGGCACCAGAGAAGCGGGCCTTCTGGGCGTGGCAGTTCTGTTTGATTTCGGCCGGTGAAAGAACGCGGTTGTAGACGGAGAGTTGGGCAATGGAACCGCTATTGAAAAGTGAACTTCCTGCTCGTGAACCCATGTAGGAGACATAGTTACTAAAATTTCCGTTATTGTCCGAGTCGTTACCGCCATTGACACCATCAAACGCACCGTTGACGTATATTTGGGCCTCGTTCGTCGTTAGGCCCAGATCGAAAACCGCAACAACATGGTACCAAGTTGATGTATTGGCCACTGTTGTCGAACTCCATGTAGTATATCCCACGTTGGCCTTTAAACTGGCGCGGAAAGTTCCATCGGCGCGCAAAAACACCGCAAACGACCTTGGATTTAAATTGAAGTCTGTAGAAAACTCATAGAGTACACTTAATGCGATTGCGTCGGGTCGGTACCAAAAACTCACGGAGACCTGATTGGTGGTGGTTAAGTCGATTTTTGGAATTTGCACATAGTCACTCAAACCATCAAAGTTAAGTCGATAGGGTTCAGCGGCGGTACCTGATCCATTCCATCCAGAGGATGCTCCACAACCAGCAAAACCGGTGAGTGCACCGGTTAAATTAGCTGTCGATAAATCAAACCAATTTAAGTCAGTGGGCGCGCATCCGTTAGCAAACCTAGATACACCTTGCTTGGCGTTTGCCGCATCCAAATGGAGTACAGCGCCACTTGTGACGATGTCTTCAACCGGAGTTGCTCGAAATTGATTGGCGGTGACTTTGAAATCATTTTTTACTTCAGCAGCACTTCCGGCCGATCCTGTTCCAGACGCTCCGTACATTTTTAAGTCAGCGACGCTTCCGCGCCAGTTTTTCGTATTGCCAGGACTTGCGCCTACATAAGTATTGACTGAGAGTCCGGGACTGAAGGTAACACAGGCAGGAGTGATCTTGCATTCCTCACGTCCGTTCACAAAGAGCGAGAGGGCGGTGCCATCCCAGAGGCCGGAGAGAAATTTCCAAGTATTGTCGGTGAATGTCGTTTCAGTTTGGCATTTGGAAAAGGCCCCGGCCGTATAGATTTGAGAAATTTGTACCGGAGTTAAAGCATAGTCAAAGATTGCAAACTCATCAAGAAGCATAGATTCAGTGTAGGTACCTCCCGGGTGAGCATTGTAGTTCGCAATTCGCAAGTTGTCGGTCGAGTCAACGAGCGAGAGCGTCAAAGTGCGCGAGGAATCGAGAACATTATTGACGTATAACTTTTGGGTTGTACCGTCATGGGTCGCCACAATGTGGTACCAGTTCCCGGCCGAAAGGAAGGCCGTGCTGATCAGCTCATTCCAGGGGCCTACTCCCGTCGGAAAGCCGACGTAGAGGGAGGCACCATTTCGATAGATGTAGTAGCCATTGAATGCGGGGCCTTCTTTGTCAAAGAGGAATCTATTTGATGTTGCGATGGATGAAGGTTTGTACCAGAGTGATACCGAGTAAGAATTTTTGGCGGCCACATTCAGCGAGGCATTGGCAGTAATTTCCACGTAATCATTAGTCCCGTCAAAACTTGCCGCCGTGTTACTGTCATCAGGAAGGGCCCCGGCTGCGCCCAAGGTTACGTCATTAGTGTAAACTCCGTTGTTGTTTATGTTGCCTGTCGAATCGTAAGCGGTGTTACCTCCTTTTTCACCTAAGCGCCAATAACCGACAGGTTGTGCAGCTAAAATGTGATTGGGATAAAAAATGCCGCCGCCGGCATCGTAGTGGGCGCGGATTTGTCCAGATGAAAGATTATAATTGTAAACAGCAACTTCCTGAATGAGTCCATCATAGGGTAAGTCGTAACCATCAGTTCGATTTCCGATTATAACTTCAGTACCAACAGTATTTATCGGAACTGTAAATGAACCGGTCTTTAGTTTTACTCCGTTCAAATAGTATTCCCAAGTGGTTGTTGTGGCATTAAAGACAACATGCGACCAGGCACTCAATGCCGGGATTTCCCCGCCCGACAATGAGATGTTGTTACTACTGTTGACCGCATCGGTAAAAAGATAATGAGTCCCACTGATCGAGGCAGCTTCAAGTGAAAAAATTTGATTTCCTAGCCCGTCTCCCCAACCTACAGTTCCTCCAACTGCATTGAAGCTATTTGGTTTAATCCAGTATTCCACAGAACGAGCACTCCCTCCAATGGGAAGTGCCGAAGCAGAGGCCGCATTTGCGATATATCTTGTGGCCGCAGCATTAAGCCCTGCTGCAACTTCATCCGTTGCACCAGGATTGCCAAGAGTTTGATTACCGGAATAAGTTAGTATTGTTCCTCCCCCCACTGAATCTAAAGCAGAATTTCCGCTGGTTTCATTTAAACGCCAGTATGAGACAGGCGAGTCACTTAAGATCACATCCCTATACGTTTTTATCCCCACCGCCAATTCCATTTTTCCCGCCACAGATTGGGATTGCTGGAGCACAAAGCCGTTTCCACCGCCGCCGCCATTGCCTAAGATAATCTTACCCTTCAAGGCCACATTGGCAGGACTAATCCAGGTGTTGAACATCATCTTGGTATTGGACCCGAGCACTGATTCCACGCTCAGGGAATCAGTTGTGCCATTGAAAAATAAATGATAGGGATCGCTATCAGTTCCGCTTCCCGCCCATGGAGCGGGAGGCGTGAAGCCGGCCAGTGAGGCAGTAACGTCATTCAAGCTTAGATCTAACCATGGGTTGGTATTATCATTGGGCGAGCCGTTTATCCTAGGCATGTTCGCCGGTGCACCCTCAGAGTATGCGGCATCATAGGCGGCGAGTAAGTTATTGCTGCTAAAAGATTCCCGAAGCGAGACATAAAAACTTTTTGTATCGGTGCCAGCATTAGAGTCGGTGGCAATGATCGTAAATTTATAGGTGCCTTTCTGACGATTGGTAGGTTGCCATACGAGGGTGCTGGTTGCCGCAGAAAAAGTCGCAGATCCAAGAATCAGCACACCAACGCTTGTAGTGAGTGATGGCAGGGAAGTGCAGGCGGTGGCCGGGGCGGCGTAGTTGAGATCGCTCACGTCGAGATAGGGCGTGGTATAGGTACACGAGTAGGTGATGGTGTCATTCTCCACATCAGTGCTACTGGAGTTGAAAGTGTACTGTGTACCTTGGAAAATGGGTTCATCAGTGCCATCGAGGGGATAGGCGCGGTCGCTGGGAACGGTGAGGGCCGGGTTATCATTGATAGAATTAATGGTGAGAGTGGCAGTAGCGCTGTTAGAAAC
>CAYHRT010000060.1:14881-18158 GCA_964359085.1 uncultured Bdellovibrio sp.
GACTGGTTTAGCGGTTCCCGAAATATTCACTGAGAGAACATGGTTCAATCCTCCATCATGATAATTTAATTTTAAGGTTTGCACGTAGACCCCGACGGGAGCAGCCGTAAAAGCGATAATAATCTGACAACTCTGTGTTGCCTTGAGAATCTCTGCCGTCACACAAGTACTCGCAGCATCTATTTGCAAGGGTGATGTTAACTGTAAAGCAGCATTGGTTATTGTACCAAGGGTGATGTCAGCGCCGCCATTGTTGGTGAGAGTAATCGCTTGACTCGTAGGACTTCCCACTCCTACCGCGCCAAAGGTGATGGGATCGACGGTGGCAAATACACCGGGCAAGGAATCGGAGTAACCTTTCAGCGTGACATCGCCGGTCGGTTGGCAGCTCGACAAAATGATGACGAGCAAAAGGCCCAAAGATATTTTGCCAACGCTACCCTCGCGTTTCAGCATGTGCGCACCACCCTCCTCAATTTTGCTCAAACAACATCCCCTAATCTACCCCTAACGCTATGATTCTATTATACTATCGGCATCTTTCTGGCGTGACTGGAGAGGCAAAACACAGACTTAGGGGAGCTGTTTTAAGAGGAGGCTGTGAATTTAGCCATAGGCGGTGGTCACTTTCTGGTGAGATACTGTAACTATTTGTAATTACATCAATAGAAAGAAAGCTACCTACCACATCTCAAATCCCTTCAACCCTTGACCATGAGGTTCAAGGTGTATGTACTTTTGTTTCATGGAGATTTTCATGAAAATAGAAATAAAAAAATTTGGAGAAATCTTGGTTTCCAGACCTGCAGGGAGTGAAGCCTTTCATATTATCGAAAGTTATTTAAACCCTGACGGCCTAGTGAATCGATTAAGACTATTCTGCCATTTGAATAGCTTAGAAGTACAGAATACCAAACGCAGAAATTAATCATGGGCAGGCAGATCTTGGCCGATGGGATTTAGGATTACGAACTGTTTAGCGCCTGCACTATAGTCTGAACTCACTTGTACGTCATAGGTGCGCTTAATAGGCATGCCACGGCATTCGGCCTGATTGCGTGGATAGGTTATTTTAACGAAATTAACATTACTCTCTCCGATAACTTCGGTGATGACTTCGGCGGAGAAAGTAAATTTTCGGCAAGACGCAAAATCAAATTTAACAAAGGCCGTCGGCTGAACTGCAGCAAATTGCGGGCCGTAATTCACAACCAGTTGGTGATTAAAAATCTGGGGTAAGCGTTCTACATTGTCTAGCACAGATTCCTGTCCGTGGGCGGTGACAATACTAGTGGCGGCGAGCATTGAAACAAAAAATAATTTAGACATAGTTTTCTCCTTATTTCTGATGATGAACACCGCCTTCTGTAACAATGTTTACACTAATAGAGCAACTTATAGTTGCTTATGAGAGATAATCATTTTTACTTCTATCTTAATCCAGGGCCGCATTGAGAACCATGGCCAAACGAAGTCCACCTTCTAAAAGTCTTCTTTCGAGAATAGGCAGGAATTGATAACTGTATTCGTATCCCAATTTCGGGAGCTTTTCCTGAGGAAGGGGAGGTGCTGGCGGAGGTGGCGTCATACAATAACTTTTTTGGGTAGAGATCTGGTTTGGATCGGCGGAAAGATCTTTGGGATAAACTGAGTTTCGTATTCCTTTGGATTCGCGCGCCCAATCAAGCGCTGTTCCCTGCTGGATTTTTCTCACTTCATCTTTTTTTATGACATTGATAAATATGGCGAGTTCTGTAAAACTCAGCTTGGTAAAATTGATCATGTCTTCATCCCACAACTTATGTAAATTTGTCGCCTGGTTTTGGAACACCACTTTACAGTTGTTTCCACCACGATCTACACCATTGCCAACGTGAAGGGGCATGTGAATATCTCCGATCAAATGCGCTAAAAATTTTAGAGCAAAAACTTTGTCCTCGTCTTTGCTGTTTTGGTCTTTCAGCACTTTGATATTATTTTCAATCGCCGTGACCAATGTTCCTGAATTGTGGTCAGGATCATAGGTTTGACTTTCATCCGGCCAATCTGTGTAGTGCCAGTTGTAGGTATAAGCATAATTGGTAGGATCGGATTTAATTTCATCCGGCCAATTGGCCACTCTTGCCAGGGAATCGCCCTTTAACAATTTTGTAATTTTTTTCTGGGCCTTATGCGAAAGATAATTTTGGGCAATCTCGCCAACCACGCGATGCCCGGTGGCTCCCCAGGCCCAAACATGCGATGGAGTTAGAAGAATTGTAAAAAGCACTGCCATTACAAAAATATTTTTCATATCATTCCTTCTCCTGGAAGGTTCCGTACCATCCCTCATGCTGCATGGCAAATGAAATCGCGTTCCAAGCAGAACTTGAAACACTGAATTTTTTACCAAAAACACCTTGTTATAAAAAAAATACATGGTCGCAGTTTCTTGTCTTAGCGGGTGGTATAGTGCCCTTTTTAATTTTGCGGAGGATAATATGAAGTTTTTTACGATTGCTCTTTGTGTGGCGTTTTTTGCCTCAACCGCTTTTGGCGAAAATTTTAATGATGTTGATCTGAGACTTCGCGCATTGGAAAACACCATGAATTCGATGGTCGATTCGATTCGTATTGATATTCAAAGCCGTACCGCCAAGTTTCCTGAGTATGAAGAAGTTTTCAAAGACTATCTGACGAGAATTGACACAGGCTCGACTCGTTATAAGAGTGTTTTAACCCAAATTAAGATCTTTGTTGAAACAGAACTTACCAAAGTTTATAGCGAGCTGAAGGCGATTGAAGATTTACAACGTCAAAATCCAAACTCCGAAGCTTTAAAACGCCTTTTGAAAGATAAAAAAGCGCGTGTCGAAGATGTGAAAAAGGCCCTGATTAAACAAGTGAATGCCTCTTATCAAAATTCACTGAGCAAACTTTATACCTTGGAAGACAAGTTGGTTTATCCCGCCAAACGTCCTTTTAACGGCCGTGTTTTTTTCTGGGCGGTTAATATCGTTCCATTGATTGGACAAGTTGCCATGCTGATTCCTTACTCAGAGATGAACGCAAGTGAGAAAGCTAAGATCAACGGTCGTCGTACAGTCAATAACTTGAATCAAGCTGTTATCACGCAGTATTGTAACTACTATGGCTGTAGCTCAAGTGGAAAAGCCGGCTACTACAGCAAGAAAGAGTTCAAGCAACAGCAGGTCACGGCCGCTACGACAATTTATGGCACATGTAAGACGGCCGGTTGTGTTTATTTTATCGACGAAGACTTCACCCATTGGACTCG
>CAYHRT010000061.1:0-17750 GCA_964359085.1 uncultured Bdellovibrio sp.
CAAAGATATAAAAGAATTTATTTGATGGTGCCAGGTCCAAATCATTAAACCAAAGCGCCAAGTAATCGAGTAGGGAGTAGAGGGGAGTAAGTAGAGGAAGTAGAGGTACCTGCAGACTTGTTATTTGTCAGCGGATTCAAGAAGAGGAAGGGGGAGAGAAATATGTTTTTTTTAATCCCCTCGCAATTAAAACTGGATTTTTGATAAGCGCAACAGGAGCATTTGCGCTTTCTTGGTGATAAAGGATAATTATCGAGATTTTTTTCTCATTGAAATGCCTGAATGCAGTTGAATATGGATAGTTGTGGATATCATCAGAAAGGCCGGCCCTAATTGGATTTTGATAAATGTAATTGTAAACAATTCGCAGATATTGTTCATGGGCTATAACCGACCACTTATAGCGTCCTGAAAACATACGATTAATTAAATGTGTCTCGATACGAAGACCCAAACTAAAATTTTTGCCAAACTCATACATGAACTTGTCCAGATTTCCGTTAGGGGTACGGACTAGCATATGGTAATGATTTTGCATAAGAACAAACTGGGCAATTTGAATAGGATGACGGGAATTGGCCTTGGCAAGGGAGTTAATAGCAATATCCCAAACCCTATCCATAGAACACGTATACCATATCTTCTGATTAGACCTGTTATATACATGATAAAAATATTGAGTCGTTCGAATAAAGTTTTTTCTTGGCATTCAAACTCCATCTGTTGTGTTGTTGGAGACTGAGATGCAAAAAGATTGTTCAAATGTGTTGGTGCAAATTATGGAAATTGCAGTATCAAAAAGTCTGCTGGTACCTTTCTTTTATTTAGAATCCGAAGGTGAACTTTCCTACGATAACTTTGTTATCGTAGACCTTCGCCATTTCTAACCCTGTATTGATAAACACTAAATGTAATTGGGCGCCAAGAAAATAATATGTATCCTTATGTTTTGCATCCTCTGTTGCAGAGACGGGAACGCTTGTATCAAAAATCGAAACAGTACCGGTTGATTTGAGTGTGGATTTTCCACTGATTCTGCCGAGTCCGGCATAGGGTTCAATAAAAAGAATTTTTTTCCCAACTGTGAGCGAATACGCTACAGACTTATTTTCATAAGTAACATCTACGGGAACATTACTGATGGATTGCTGCCACTTCAATTCAGCTGTCGTATAATCAACCTTTAATTTCATATCTAAGAAAGGTATAAAGTGAAAAACGTCGGTAAAGGTCCACCTCCCACCAATGGCCTTATAGTCATATTCAAAACCTCCGACTTTAACCGGCAATACGCTCGCTTCAACTCCTAGCCCAAAGGGAACTGAAACGATGGCCATCAGTCCGGCCTTGGGTAGCTTATCTACATTTTCAGGTACCAATTGGTTGACATGGGGAGAGTCACCGGCCCCTGCTAAGAAACCGACTTCAAAGCCAAAAAGAGTGCCCAGACTACTGGCGCCACTGACAGTGGTGGGGTACATGACGGCACCTAAGTCCTTATAGATCCCATCGAGTTGTCCTTGGGTTACGTCAGAGAAGGTGGGTTGAGAGGCCGAAACCTCCATTGTAAATATGAGGGCATAGAGGGGGATTAAAGCGAGCAGACGATGAGTAGGCATAAAATCTCCTTGAGGACAATGGCAAATATTTAGACAGTGTCTACAGATTATACACCCAGGTTGGATAAAAAGAACAAAGGCAATTCATCTTTTTCAACCTGTTATGGCACAAAAAAAAGCATCAGCAGTTGGCATGGAATTAGCAAATAGTTTAGGTATTAGGCAAAAGGGCCAAATGGCAATTCCCCAACCATGAGTGGCCGAAAAAAAATCCCCCTCGTAATAGAGGGGGATTTTTATTTAAAGAGATATTTAAGCACCTTGCCCGCCACGTTGACCTTACATGCCCGCTCAAATTCGATAAATCCCGGACACAGTCCTATCTCCAGCATAGTTAAAGTTTTTTTAGTCATAAGAAAATCTATGGCCACAAAATCGCTTTGCATTCTTTCCTGGAGATGCTGGCCCCATGCAATCATGGCAGTGCGCTTGGGTAATCGGTTGGTCATCGCTTTGAAATGAGTATGCTTGGCGTTGTGTTTAAACTTGTCGTTCGCTTGGGCCCGTCTCTGCTTTTCCACGATTCCTAGGCATTGATCACCACACATGAGGATTCTATATTCCTGAGCATCCTCGATAAAGGGTTGTAAAATAAAACGTTGGTCACGAGTGGCCCGTAGAGTTGTAAGCCATGAGTAGAGTGAATCGATTCCATTAATCAGGGATACACCCAGACCCTGGTTGCCTCTTTCCGTTTTTAAAATAAAGCGTGAATGTTTAGATTGGCGAATAAATCGCTGGATAGCAGTGTGATTATTCCCATCAATATCTCCTCTTAGGATCAGACTAGGAATTATGGGGACTCCCCATTGGTGAAGGGTCTGGATCTGCGCCACTTTGTCACGGAGCGAAGTCAGGAGAGAAAGGGGATTACTAATTTGGAAATGCTGTGTTTCGAGGTGCCTGGCCACTCTTAAGTCGAACTCATCAAAATTGACACCCATTGTTCGGTGCAGGGCCCACTTTATTTTGCTAGGATCTTGGTTTCTTTTTGATGCCGCTGACATGGAAATAGTGAAGCAGTAGTTTTCAAGACCTAAGACTTGGGCCTCCAGGCCCATTTTTTTTGCTTCACATAAAAGGCGATGATGAGTTGGTAAGCAAAGATTTTGTGCTACAATAAGCAAATCATATTTTTTGAGGTTCATAAAAATATGCACCGTATTTTTTATACGCTATGGGTTTTTATAATTCTGGGGTATTCGTTGAGCTTTGGCCAGGATACTCCAACGAATGAAGGAGCGAAAAATTCTGCTCTCGATCGCTATTGCGATAAAATGGATCAGAGTTTTAAAAAATATGGCTGGGGTGATTCTGGCTGTCGTTTTTATAACTGGCTCCACGTCCGCAACTCTGTGCTTGGCGATGCTCTTCCTTGGGTAGTTTTCGGTCCTGTATCAAATAATATTACTCAAGGAAGAGAGACCACCGTTATCTTCTGTGGTATTCATGGAGATGAAATCACTCCTGTGAAATTTTGCTTTGATATCTTGTCCCATATAAAGGCGAATCAAGAACTCTATCAAAATCGCACGGTGGTAGTAGCTCCATTGGTAAACCCGGATTCTTTCTTCAAGATGAAACCCACCAGAACAAATGCCCACAAAGTCGACATCAATAGGAATTTTCCCACAAAAGACTGGCCAGCCAAGGCCCTCAAATATTGGTCGACTCGTTATGCGAAGGACCCACGCCGATATCCTGGATATAAACCTTTGAGCGAGCCAGAAGTACTCTTTCAGATCAATCTCCTGATTCGATATTCACCCCATAAGATTATTTCAGTCCATGCTCCTCTTACCATGCTTGATTATGACGGACCTAAAAGTCTTGAGCAAGATCTTCAACTGGGCGCAGGCAAAACGAATAATGGCCCACAAGAACTTCTCATCCAAATGGGCCAAAAGGCCAATGGTTACCGGATAGTCAATTTTCCCGTGTATCCTGGTTCCTTGGGAAATTATGCCGGTAATGAACGAAATATTCCGACATACACTCTGGAATTGCCCAGTTCAAATCCCGCCAAGAGTGCAGAGTATTGGGGATTATTTCGGGCCGCCATTGAAGAGGCCATCCTCAAAGACTTGAGGCAGAAGCTCGGTCAAGAGACAGAGATGACGGCGCCACCGAAAGGGGTCGCCATGGATGCGATAGTTGAGGAAAATAAGTCCACTGCTGACTCACTAAAGGGTATAACCCATTGAAATATAGTCATAGCATTCCTACCGCCAAAAAAACATGGCATTAAATTAAAACTTCCTCCTCCAATCACCGATACGCCACATGAGTTACGGGCCAACATTGCCCTCACAATAAGGAAAGTCGTATGCTTGCGAGTTTATCGGAATTTAAGTTTTACCAGAGTTTCCGTGTCACGGTAGAGCAAAGTGATAATTTGCGTTGCCTGGTAGAAAGAGAGGATGAGGCGGGGCGTACGATTTATATAGAGGATGCACGCCTGATTGATATCTCGGTGACTGGACTTGGACTTGCCACAAGAGAAAGAATTTCAGTGGGAACTGTCCTCAGCCTTTCCTTGCAATATAAGAAGATGCATTTGGATCTAACCGGTAAGGTCGTGCGTGCGTTCAGTAATTCAGTTGGTGATGATGAAATTATTTATGGCGTTGAATTAGCGGAAGAGAAGAGTGTTAGAAAATTTCTTGAACAATATATCAGTTCTTTTTCTTCTGATCGTTTGAGGGACAGCCTTGTAGAGTGCGCGCTCAAGGAAAAATATACCAAGGCCTCCGAGGGTTTCGAAATGTTTTCGCTCCTTTTGGCGCTCTTTAAGGACATCACACACTTCGGTGATAAAGAGGGCTTTCTTCAAAATATGTTAGAAGAGGTGGTGCGAATTTTGAATGCCCAACGGGCCTCTATTTTTCTCATCAATCCCGATTCTAATGAATTAGAAGCTATCTGTGCTTTAGGTGTTGCTAAGGAAGAGTTGCGTTTCGATTATCGCTTAGGTATTGCTGGTTCAGTCTTTACCACGGGAGTGGCGCTCAATATTGATACAGGAACTGACTCGTCACGTTTTAATGAAGATTTTGACCGGCGCTTTGGTTTTGAGACCAGATCGATTATTTGTCATCCCATCCATAATCGCGAAGATAAGATAATTGGCGTTATTGAGGTTATTAATAAACGTAACCAAGATCGTTTTACAGTGGAAGATGAGAAGACCATGAAGGTGTTGGCCTTAGTATTTTCTTCCGTGTTTCATAATTACAATCCCATCTCCGTTAATTCTCAAATCCGTAGATTTAGTATGCCTCACGATCGAGAATTCGCAATTATCGGTAAAACATCTCATGTAAATTCTTTGCGTGGGACTATTTTAAAGGTCAAAGATCTTGATGTACCCGTACTCATCCATGGAGAAAAAGGTGCAGGAAAAACGCTCTTTGCCAGAATTCTTCACATTGAAGGGCGGCGTGGACTCAGTAGCTTTGAGTATATCGATTGCGCGGAGAAAGACTATGCCAAGATTGAAGACCAGCTTTTTTCAACTGATCCGATGAAATGTAAATTGCTCAAATGCCAAGGCGGTTCCATTCTCTTGCGCGAAGTATGTGGACTTCCGTTAGAAATGCAAAGACGGTTAGTGACTATTTTGAAAGATCGTCATATCCCTGGCAGTAAGATTAGTCTTGATGTACGTGTGATCGCTACATCATCCGAGGATATTAGTGGGATGGTGGAGAAAAGTGAATTCGTGGCCGAGTTATATGAGCATATCTCGAGGGCCTTTGTACAAATTGAACCTTTGCGCCGAAGAATTGACGATGTGGCTTCGCTGGTCGATTATTTTTTGAAAAAAGAATGTAAGCAGCAAGGTCTATTGCTTAAGAATTTTTCTGATAAGTCCATGGAGAGGCTGACAAGTTACGATTGGCCAGGCAATATTCAGGAATTAAAATTGTGTGTCGAAAGAGCGGTGCTTTACAATCCAAAAAATCATGTTATTTCCGATATTGAGCTGGAAAATTCAGCCACACCCCTGCTGGATGTTTCTTACCGTAAACGTATCTTTGGGGAAACACCTTTTGTCGACGATTATCGTATTCCCTTGAAGGACCGTCTGGCCTTAGTTGAGCGCGAAATGATTTTGGCCGAGATCAAACGTAATAGTGGGAATAAATCCAAGTCGGCCAAAGAAATGGGTATTAGTCGTGAGGCCTTACGCAAGAAACTTTTAGTCAGTCAACAAGTTGTGGCCGATTTGAACAAGGCCGGCGTCAAGGTTAAAGTCTCTGATCTTGGGCCAGATAGTATCTTGGATGATTCGGCAGAGACACCTCCACAAACCGCTGAGACGACCGTCTCGGAAGAAACGATTCCGGAAAATAATGGTCAAATTCTGCCTTTCAAAAAAGTGGCTTAAGTCAGCGTAGCTGCCCGACGACATTCTTTGCCGACACAACATTGTTAACATGGACGAAGGTTAAGTGTGTGTGCCTTCATGTCGATTAACAAGAGAGGTTCATGGAACCTCTCTTGGGGGATACCCGTTTGGGTTTTTTAGAAGTTTTAAAGGTCCAGTTGGGTCTGAAAGATCTCATTGATATGGCCATTGTGACCGTGGTGGTCTATCAGTGTTTGGTGATGTCCAAGGGGACGCGAGCGGTCCAAATTATGATCGGTGTGGCCATCCTGTCGATCTTTTACTGGCTCGGTGCCCACTATGAATTACACACTTTGAATTGGTTTCTGAACAATTTTTTTGACTCCATCATTATAATTCTGGTCATTATATTTCAAGATCAAATCCGTTCTGTCTTGGCATCAATGGCCGGTCAGGGGCGGATCTTTGGCGGGCTTCATCGGGAAAAGTTATCGGAAGAATTAGATGAGGTGATTGAGGCCATCGTAGCGATGGCGCGGGAAAAAATTGGCGCACTCATTGTTTTTGAGCGGGCACAAGGATTGGGCAATTTTATTGAAACTGGGACCTTGTTACAAAGTAAAATCCACTCTGATTTGATTTATGCTATTTTCCAATCGAAGGCATCTATTCATGATGGTGCGATGATCGTAAGTGGTGGTCAGATTGCCGCCGTCGGATGCTACTTACCGCTGGCCCGGAATATTGAAATTGATCGCCATTACGGAACTCGTCATCGTGCCGCCATTGGAGTGACCGAAGTGACTGATGCTGTAGTCATTGTCGTTTCGGAAGAAACCGGCCAGATTAATTTATGTTTAAATGGAGCATTACATTTCGTAGTCGATGCAAAAAAATTAAGAATTTATTTGAAACATTTGTGGGCCCATCGTGATTTGTCCCATAATATTGCCGATTTCTTGCAGAATGCTGAAGTAGGGGAAAATAAGAGATGAGGTCCATGCATCTATGAGAACACTATGGCCTTGAATAATGTAAAAAACATTTTTCAAAATAAACGATTCCTAAAAATCTTTTCCTTTTTTGTGGCAGTTGCTTTGTGGCTTTTTGTGACGAGTTCCAGACCGGTCATGCGCGAAGAGCATGTGGGAATCAAGCTCATTCTCCCGGAAGATCAAAGTATTCTGGAAGTATCTTCGCTCTTGGAAGTACAGCTTCAGTTACAGGGTGCCCGGATATATTTGCAAGGGATACAAATGGAATACTTGAGGCCGGTCATCAATCTTTCGCGACCTGAATTTTTTGGAAAAAATGATATTGAGATTACATTAAGAGAAAGTGATTTTTACTTACCCTTTGGTGTGGGTCTGGTGGAATTTAAGCCAAAAACATTTAAAGTTCGACTTGATAAAAAAGGGTCTAAAACTCTCATGATTCGGCCGGTCTATCAGAATAAAATTGAAGAGGGATATAAATTGGTAGAGCAGAAACTGGTTCCTGGTGAAGCTGTGATAGAGGGCCCGAAAGAATTATTGAAGAATATTGACGTGCTTTTGACACGACCGATTGACTTGAATGGGCCAAAAGGTCAGGGTGAATTTTCGGTTCCACTAGAATTATTGGGAGACAAGATCATACTCAAGTCTCCTGCCGTTCCCGAAGTTAACTTCCAGTATGACATTCGCCCCATTTCGTCGAACGTAGAATATAGAAATATACCCATTCGCTTTGTCTTTAGTAGTACAAAATTTCACGCCGACCATTCTTTTGTAAACGTCAAGGCCTTCACTTCGAATCGTAGCCAGGTTTTCAGTGCGTCAAAGATTCAGATTGTCGCCGATATTCCTGAAGGGCAAAAAGGCGATATTTGGATTGAGTTGAAGTCTATCTTACCTCCAGGAATGCAGCTTTTAGAGCTACAACCCGCAAAAATTTTTGTTAGAGTAAAATGAGGATGTATGGAATGCTGACATGAACGGGAGTGATTGTCGGCGATGTACATTATCTGCTATCTTCTTCGCCAGGAGGCCAGAATGACTGCTAGAAAACTTTTTGGAACTGATGGCATGAGGGGACGGGCCAATGTCTACCCAATGACTTGTGATATGGCCATGCACCTTGGTCGTGCTGTTACTCACTATTTTCAAACTCATTCTCGAGATTTTCGAACACCTCTCATCATCGTCGGTAAAGATACCCGTTTAAGTTGTTATATGCTGGAATTGGCATTTTCTTCCGGCGTTTGTGCTCAAGGCGGAAAAGTCATTATGACAGGCCCACTGCCTACCCCAGGAGTGGCCTTTGCCACGCGTTCTATGCGTGCTCATGCGGGAGTCATGATTTCTGCTTCACACAATCCCTACATGGATAATGGCATCAAAATTTTTGATCACCAGGGAAGTAAGTTACCAGATGAGGTTGAATTCCAACTTGAAGAGATGATTTTACACCCCGAAACTATTCCACTCCTTGATGGGCATCGCTTGGGCAATGCCAAACGTCTCGATGAGGTTTTAGGGCGCTACAATGTTCAAGTTAAATCTGGGTTGGATAGCTCTTATGATTTAAGTGGTCTTAAGATAATCCTCGATTGTGCCAATGGTGCGGCCTACAAAGTTGCTCCGATGGTTTTTGAAGAACTAGGGGCCAATGTCATAACCCTAGGTGTCCGTCCCAGCGGATTAAATATTAATATGGATTGTGGCGCGCTCCATCCAAGGCAGGCCCAGGAGTTAGTGTTAAAAGAAAAGGCCGATCTTGGTATTTGCTTAGATGGTGATGCCGATAGGGTTGTACTCATTGATCAGTATGGTGAGGTGATTGATGGAGACCAGCTGATTGGGCTCTTTGCAAAACTCATGTTATGTTCTTCTAAAATGCATGTAGCGGATGAAGTTGTCGGGACGGCGATGTCCAATATCGGACTTGAGGTTTATGTACAACGCCTGGGCCTGAAATTTTTTAGGGCCAATGTGGGAGACCGCTATATCTGGGAAAGAATGTTGCTTTCAAAATCTCCCATCGGTGGTGAACCTTCAGGCCATATTATTTTTAGTGAATATGGTACGACCGGTGATGGCATTCTCTCTGCCTTAAAGGCCCTTCAGGCGATCAAATATTTTGGGAAAAGTTTAAGAGAAATGGTACGGGAAGTGGAATTGTATCCCCAAATTTTAAACAACGTAAAAATAATTCGCAAGATACCGTTTGAACAAGTGCCATCGATCCAGCAAGAATTAGAAAAAGTGCAAGGAATTCTGGGCAAAGAAGGGCGTGTGTTATTACGATATTCTGGAACCGAAGCTCTTGCCCGTATAATGATTGAAGGACGTGATCTCGGGTTGATCAGTACGCTCGGGCAACGACTTTCAAAAGTGGTGGAGGAGGCCTTGACATGACGACGATGACCATGATTCCGAGATTAGGTGTCAATATTGATCATGTGGCGACACTCCGCCAGGCCAGGGGAGAACTCTACCCTAGCGTTGTCGATGCTGCGCGCGTTTGTCTGGAGCAAGGGGCAGATCAGATTACCATTCATTTAAGGGAGGATCGACGTCATATTCAGGATACAGATGTCGAATCCGTAGGCTTGGTGACTAAAAAGTTTGGCCGGCCATTAAATTTAGAAATGGGGTGTTCTGACGGCATCATAGAAATTGCTTTAGCAATAGTGCCTGATTGGATCTGTTTGGTGCCAGAAAACAGACAGGAAAAAACGACCGAGGGGGGGCTGGATATCAAGAATGAAGCCAATTACCAACGAGTGATGGCAGTCTGCCAACGTTTCAAAAAGATCCTTCCCACCACCCGCATTTCGCTCTTTGTAGAGAGTGATCAGGATACTTTAGATCATATAACGACGTTGGCTCCGTATATTGATGCGGTGGAAATTCATACGGGGCATTTCGCCAGAGATTTTATCTCGGGGAACGATCTTCGAAGCCATCTTAAGCAATATCAAGCGGCCCACTCCCATATTAAGGGATTGAAGCTTTCTTTCCATGCCGGCCATGGCCTAACCGGAGAGTCTGTGATTCCCCTGCTCGAAGCCAAGATTTTCCAAGAATATAATATTGGCCATTGGATTATTGGCGAAGCAGTTTTTAGAGGTTTGGGAACTGTAGTGCGAGAATTGAAAAATCTTATACAGCAATATGCGTGAGGTAGGCCCATGAGAGTTGTAACTATTAAAGAAATGAAAGAGATCGAGACCAAAACCTTCAATGAGTACGGTCTGAGCGAAGATTTTATTATTGAGAACGTGGGGATTGCCGGCGCACATTTCTTGATTGATTTAATTAAAGAACAAGCGCATTTTGATCTGCAAACAGCGCCGGCGAAAGCTCCTGCAACGCCGGCATTCCCTACGTCCTGTACATCAGAATTTATTTTTCTTATTGGTCGGGGCAATAATGGCTCTGATGGTTTAAGTATCGCGAGACATCTCACCAACTTTGGTTTACGACCACGTGCCTTTCTGGTTTTCCCGGACGGTCCCTTTTCACCGGAGGCCCGTCGACAAATTGATCTCGCCCAGAAATTTGGGGTCAAGGTAACACCTTTGCTAGAAGGTGAGCAATTGAGTAGTTATTTTGAAATTTCAGCTTCCAATCATATCGTGATCGATGCCATTTTTGGAACGGGAACGCGTTTTCCTTTGGGGGAACGGATGCGCGAACTCTTTGATCTGGTGAATGAACATTCTCAATTTACAGTTTCAGTTGATATTTGTTCTGGGGTTCATGCCGATACGGGCGATATTGCGGGAGGGGCCATTCGTGCCAATATAACCTTGGCCATCGGACTGCCAAAACCAGGCCACTTTCTTTCAGAGGGAGGGCGTTATTCCGGCGATACTCGCATCCTGACGGTGGGGTTTCCCGAGCAGGAATTAGAAAAAAATGGTGACTTATATACTCTCGATGAGCAGTCAGTTGAGAAGTACTGTGCAATTAAGCGCAACGCTTTTGCTCATAAAAATACTTTCGGTCACACTATCTTGATTGGGGGTTCTTTCGGTTTAACCGGAGCGCTGAGTATGGGAAGTATGGCGGCATTCGGATCTGGTGCTGGTCTGGTTACGGCCGCAACTTGGGCCTCCACTTACCCGGAACTTCTGACGCGTTTATCCCCTACGATTATGAGTGCAGTGATTCCAGAATCTGAAAGCGAAGTCAAGAATACTGTTGAAAATGAATTATCACGATTTACGGTGGCGGTATGTGGGCCCGGAATGGGGCGTTCTGAGTTAACTAGGGTCACTGTGCTCAATTTATTGAGCGCCTTTAAAGGGCCCGTCGTGCTTGATGCTGATGCAATTAATGTTCTCAATTTTAAGGAGGATATGGGACATATTCGGGAGCGTTCATTTCCCACCATCCTTACTCCACACATTGGTGAACTCGCTCGCTTTATTGGCATTGAGACCAAAGGATTGTTGATGCGTCCGCTCGAATATCTTAGGGAGGTGGTGGATGCTCTCGGTGCCATTGTAGTATTAAAAGACGCCTGCACCTTGATAGGTGAGCCGAATGGACAGTTTTTACTTCATTACAGGCCCAATGATGGCTTGGCCAAAGGTGGCAGTGGTGATGTGTTGGCGGGTCTGATTGGAGGACTTTTATCGCAAGAATTTGCTTCAGGTAAGAGTGAATTGCGCGAGCATTTGCAAGTAAAGGCCTTGCGTGCCACAGCCTTGGGTGTCTATCTGCACGCCGAGGCAGGAAATCTGGCGGCCAAGAAATATGGTGCCCGATCAATGTCTGCGGTTAATATTATTGAATGCTTCCCAGAGGCATTTACATTACTAGAGAAATAATGAAAAGACTGTCGGCCAGGAGGCCAATATGAAACACAATTTTTCTAAGAAAAATGAGAGAAGAGAAGCGGCCAGGATGCGCTCAGTGTGCCTAAGCACAGTGAGCGTAAAGTACCGTGGAGTTCTAATTTTGGCCAGGAGGCCAAAATGAAAGTTCTACGTCATTGGAAAAAAGTCTTGGAAAACGACTTGGATTATATCGTTTCGGAAATGAAAGATGCCATTACCCCACCTGCAGTAGTCATTTTGAGCGGTCCCGTGGGAGCAGGCAAGACGACGTTTACTAAGCGATTCGTAAAATTAATTACTGGCCCAGGAGTTGCCAGTGGACCTGCGCGAGCGCAAGAATATGAAGTTTTAAGCCCCACCTATTCTATTATCAACGAAACAGGAAATTTGGCCCACGCCGATTTCTATCGGATTAAGGAGAAGGAGGAGTTGGTGCACCTCGAGATTCCTCTCTATCTGGAAAATAAGGATTTTTTTATCGTTGAGTGGGGAAGACCATTTTTGAGTTTTTTAAAACGAGAAGTAGATGAACGTTTTAAGTTTTACGATCTTGAAATATCCACCAATCCTGCTGGAGAACCCATTCCCAAGGCCACAGATGGTGATGCTCGTGATTTATGCAGCCGAAATTTTATTTTGAGTGAGATCCCTTGACCGCGATTCTGGATTAGAGTTTTTTAAAAAGAGTGTACCAGTCGGAAATTATTTCCAATTCATGAAGTGATTCAGGACTCAAAAATGGCCAATCCTATGACCGGGTGCCCCTATAAATGATCGGAACATTGGCTCTTTTGATAGGAAAAAGCATTGCAAGGAAAAATAAATTGAAATGATCTGATAAATACTGTTGACGTAAACTCAAGACCAGAGTCTAATTATTGGAGAACTTAACCCGACTGATCCGGTTGTCGGTTAGGCTCTGATGGCCAGGTACGGCCGTTGGCAAATAAGATATCTTAACCGATTGGATTTATGGAGGAAGACCAATGAGACTTACATCAAAAGGACGTTACGCGATTCGTGCAATGCTTGATCTTACTGTTCACAGCAACGGGAACCCCGTGCGATTACAGGAAATCTCAGGCAGGCAAAACATTAGTCTACACTATTTGGAGCAACTTTTTAGAAAGCTTCGAAATGGGCAGGCAGTAAAATCCGTGCGCGGGCCAGGCGGCGGTTATGTACTTGCCAGATCCATGGATGAAATTACTGTGAAAGATGTGCTTGATTGTGTGGGTGAGAACATCAATCCTGCTAAGGATATTCTTGGTTCGGAGGCAGAGTCTGCCAATACAACGGAATACTTTTTGTCAAAAAATTATTTCCAGAATCTTGGTGTGATGATGCGTGAGTATTTAGAGACGACATCACTCGGAGATCTGATTCGAAAGTCGAAGGATGCAGAAGCCGAGAGAAACGCTTCTAGGACGACGACGAATACGGCTGCGACGACGAACACGACTGAAATTCATGCAGCGTCGGCCATAAGAAATCCAATTGGTGAAATTAATCAATAGAAGATTATATTTCGATTATAATGCGACGGCCCCGTTATCTGAGTCAGTAATTAACTATCTCAGAAACGGGGTTTTTGTTTTTGGCAATCCTTCGTCCATTTACACTGAAGGCCGTGAGGCGCGTAAACTAATTTCTGAAACTTTCGATTTCCTACGGCAGCTATTTCAAATTCCGATAGAGGGGCACGAAATTTTTTTTCATAGTGGTGCTACTGAAGCCATTAATTCCTTAGTAAAAGGGATGGCCATGTATGCCTCCTCTCAAGGCCAGAAGTTTCATTTTTTTTATTCCGCTGTTGACCATTCATCGGTTGTGAAGCAGGCGCTTCACTTGCCCCTCCTAGGACATGAGGCCCATTCGATTTCCGTGGATAGTAACGGAGAAATAGATCTTGAAGTTATCATCCAGAAAATCAAGCAGCAAAAGGGCCTCAAACTTTTTAACTTCACCCAAGTGAATAATGAGACAGGAGTTGTATGGCCTCTCGAATGGGCCATTAAGGTCAAGCAAGCCACCGATTGTTTTGTCCATGTGGACAGTGTTCAGGCCCCAGGAAAGATCGTAAGTTGGGCCAGTCCTAGTTATGAATTAGATTCCTATACTTTTTCCGCCCACAAGTTTGGTGCTTTGAAAGGGGTAGGATTTACCATTTTAAGTCAGAATTTGCCTTGGATTCCCATGCAGATGGGGGGTGGGCAACAGAAGGGTTTGCGTGCAGGCACAGAGAATACTCAGGGTATTTATTCCATAAAATTGGCCTTAGAAGAATTGCACAGCACCTTTGCTCCTCAAACAATAAAAACCCAAAAGGACGCCTTGGAATTGGCCTTAGAAAAGATGCTGGGAGCTGAGGGGCAGATTACTGCCAAAAAGGCCAGTCATCGCAATCTAAATACAATTAACATAACTTTCAATCACGATATTAAGGGTGAATTATTGATCGCTGCGCTAGATCTTGCGGGACTTGCAGTTTCATCCGGGCCGGCGTGCTCGATGGGTGTATCTGTGGCCAGTCGGGTATTATTGGAAATGGGTCTTTCCGAGAGGATGGCCAAGAATTCATTAAGGATCTCGCTTGGACCGAAGATCACGGAAGAAGACATCGCCCAAGCCAGAGATATTTTTAGCGTTGTTTTGCCCAAATACCTTGATCGGGCCTAAAACCATAAATATCATTCAAGAGAAAGGTCCCAAAACTACACCATGCCAGGGCCAAACCCCATCTTATTCAATATTTTAAAGGGCGAAATGGCCCTTGAAACAGATTTAGCAATGCGTCAAGACCGCGGAAGAACTTATTCTCGTGCGCCTTAGAGATTGGCATTAAAACTGCAAATGATTAAGTCAAGAATGGTTGGCGACACGCAGGCCCTGGATTAGTTTTTCAACCGCATCAATATCCCACCTTGCCAACCCATACACGTCGGCCCGAATGGGCGGACGCCGGAAATCCCATCACAACATCCATCTTTCGGTGAGAAATCTGTCCAGGGCCTCCCTTTTTATTTGGTATAAGCAGAATTTGTATGGTTTTTGGAAATGAGAAATTAGGTTTCGTCTTCGAGTTTGTCCCAGCTCAATTCCTTGGAGAGCGTAACGCCTGAAACAGTTCTTTCCGCCTCCTTTTTAATGAATCCAAAGCTGACTTTATGAAAATTAGGCCGTTCCTCATCAAAGGCGATAAGAATGGTTTTTTTTGCAAAGTTTGTTAAAGAAGTAAGGTAATAATCGGTGGGGAAGGGACCCACTTCTTCTTCCATAATCATAGGCTGAACTTCGTCCAAGGGACGCGAGGTGGTGTTTTTTACAACTAACGCGACTTGAACTCTTTCTTTGGGGATTTCGGAAGTGGTACCCCAAGTGCCGAAGTGAAAAAAATCAAGATAAAATGTCGATTTTTCGTATTTCAATTTTCTTGGAAGCAGCAGAGATTGTAAAAACCTTCTGGAGCTGAGGTCTTTAGATTTTTTGGCCAGCTTGTCGGCAAGAGAGCTGTCCTCAACCCGAATAATATATGCACCAGGAGTTTTAGTTGATTGATATAGTAAATACTGAAAGGCAATGGAGAAAAGCGTGAAGAGTTTGTGCTGATTGAGCTGTAATAACGGTTTGTCCTCTAATTCGATCAGTTGCTTAACTGATTCATAGAGTTCTTCTTTCGTTAAATCCCTCTTCATGAAAATTAACCTCAAAAGAAAATCAGCGCTGGTTGCCTGTTTATAATGGAGCCCTCTTGTAAGGGAAGGCTTTCCAGTTGTAAAGTCCAAAGAATGTAAAAAAACGCTTTTACATTGACTGTTATTGCCTTTTTTTTTAGTATGCGGCCTTATTCAGGACTATAATTTCCGGTATTAAACAATTAGTTATTAGGGATACGCCCTCAAGTTTGGAGAATTGTCATGAAATTAATGGCGAAAACACGAAACATTGGTATTTCGGCCCATATTGATTCGGGAAAGACTACCTTGACTGAAAGGATTCTTTACTACTGTGGCCGCATTCATAAAATTGAAGAAGTTCGCGGCGGAGGTGATGGCGCTACCATGGATCACATGGATCTTGAGAGAGAAAAAGGCATCACCATCACTTCAGCTGCCACCACCGTTATGTGGACGGGGATTAACGAGGAGGGGATTTCCCACTCATCAGGCATTGATAAAGAATGTCGTATTAATATTATCGATACTCCGGGGCATGTGGATTTCACGGTTGAGGTGGAACGTTCTTTGCGTGTTTTGGATGGTGCCATTCTGGTTTTATGTTCTGTTGCCGGCGTACAGTCCCAATCCATAACTGTTGACCGCCAGATGAGAAGGTATCGAGTTCCGCGTTTAGCCTTTTTTAATAAGATGGACCGCATGGGGGCCAATGCTTGGAAAGGGCTCGCCGCCCTCCGAGATAAGCTTGGGCATAATGCTGTCCTGATGCAAATTCCGATCGGGGCAGAAGAAAATTTTCAAGGTGTAGTCGATCTCATTTATCGAAAGGCTTATTATTTTGATGGTGATAATGGTGAATTCGTTCGGATTGAGGATATTCCAGCAAACATGGTCGATCAAACTGAAGAGCATCGGGCAAAACTTGTGGATGCTGTATCAGAATTTGATGATGCCGTGATGGAAAAATATCTGGAAGGAAAAGAAGTTACCATCGATGACCTCCATTTATGTGTAAAAAAAGGTTGTCAGTCTCTAAAGTTGACCCCAGTTTTTTTAGGTTCGGCGTTTAAGAATAAGGCCGTTCAACTCCTTCTAAATGGTGTTGCTCGTTATTTACCTTCTCCTCTCGAAGCCGAAAAACCTAGTGCCAAAGATGAGCATGGGAGCAAGATCACCCTCGAGCCTGACAAGGACAAACCACTCGTTTGCATGGCATTCAAAATTACGGATGAACAGTTCGGGCAGCTAACCTACACCCGTATCTATCAAGGCACCCTCAATAAAGGGGAGACAATTCATAATACTCGTACCAAAAAGAGGGTTCGTGTGGGGCGAATGGTTCGCATGCATGCCAATGAGCGCGCCAATATTGATGAGGCCCACGCTGGAGATATTATTGCCATGATTGGAGTTGACTGTGCCTCGGGTGATACTTTCGTCGGAGATGAATCGATCAGCAATATTGCCTGTGAAGGCATTCATGTTGCTGATGCCGTTATTGAACTTTCGGTATCGGTCAAAGATAAAAATGATCAGGCCAAGCTGGCCAAAGGGCTCCAGCGTTTTACTCGTGAAGACCCCACCTTCCACGTCTATACCGATGAAGAATCAGGTGAAACTAGAATGGCAGGCATGGGAGAGTTGCACCTGGAGATTTATACCGAACGTTTGAAACGTGAGTATGGGTGTTCAGTTATTGTGGGTGCTCCCCAGGTTAACTATCGTGAGACAATTCGTCGCGAAGCCAACTATGACTATGTTCATAAGAAACAAACTGGTGGTGCGGGTCAATATGCTGGTGTGGCCGGCATGATTAAACCTCTCACTACTGAGAACAAGGAAACTGAGGATCAGATTTTTCGCTTTAATAATGAAATTCGTGGCGGTTCGATCCCAAGTGAATTTATTGGTTCTTGTGAGAAAGGTTTCAATGACATCATGGTCAAGGGCCCTCTGGCTGCATTTCCTCTCATTAATGTGGATGTCTATCTGCGAGATGGAAAATACCATGATGTGGATTCGTCCGATATCGCCTTTAGAACGGCGGCCCGTCAGGCCATGCGCCAGGCGATTGCCAAGGCCGATCCTTGCCTGCTTGAGCCGATCATGAAGGTTGAAGTCACAACTCCCGATGAATTTCAAGGCCCGATCATTGGCAATTTATCTTCGCGTCGAGGTATGATTCAAGGCTCTGAAACAGATGCTGTTGGCGAAGTTGTCATCATCGCTCAGGTGCCACTATCTGAAATGTTCGGTTATTCATCTTATATTCG
>CAYHRT010000062.1:0-17646 GCA_964359085.1 uncultured Bdellovibrio sp.
AACCGCCTTGGCCGGCATGGGGACAAAAAGTGAAGTGATCTGGAGTCCCAATGGTGATTTTTTTGAAAATAATGGCTGGTTTAAATATCCAACCTCGCGCATGGACTGTAGCAAAGTCGTACCGCTCCTCTCTTCCATCGACCGCATCTCACCTTCTATCTATGAGAATTACGGTCATGTGGTGGACGGTTCTTTTAATAAGACGCGCGAGCTCTTTTTAAAGAGGCTATTTGAAAGACTGGATAAACATTGTCATAAAAAGATTGGTGCGATTAAAAAAGAAATAAACAGCAAACGTTTTGGGATAACTGAATTTGCCCTGGATAACTCCGGGGAGTACGAAAAATTTCACCGAGAGATGAAGGAATATGGGCGAGCCACCGGTGATCCAGAGATAAGTGCCGCCTTTTGGAATAGTGGCCAGTGGGATCATTCGGGTTTGGCCGATGCCTCAAGAACAAGGCCCGTGTTCAAAAAATCTATTGATAGCACTTTGGCGGCTTGCCCCGCGGGAAGAAATCCGGCCGCCATCACGCCTGCGGCACCTCATTGTCGTACTCCCGATCCCTCCACCTCCACAGATGTACGCCACCTGGAAGATCACGCCGAAGGGGCCACCGCCATCATTCGCAATCTACCGGATTAGAGGAAAGGGAGTGCCAGGAGAGAATGCTCGCTAGACAGAGGAGCATGGCACGAATGTTTCTTTATTAGACAGTTAAGAGCGACAGGTGCCATGGCTATACTGACAAAACACCTGGCACCCATCTTCGAGATTGTAATCTTTTTTACATGGAATAACTGGTCTGTAAGAAAGAACTTTCAAAGAGCTAAGATCGCCAGATGCCCACAGAAGGCACCGATAACTGCGCCAACAATGACATCGAGGGGAAAGTGCACTCCCAGATGAACTCTTGAGAATCCCACCAAGGATGCCCAGATAAAAACAGGAATACTGAGCCAGGGGAAAAAATTCGCCACAACCACAGAGATGACAAGTGCTCCGGCCGTGTGGCCTGAGGGGAAACTAAATTGGTCAGGAGGAGTGATTCGTCGTGCAACTCCTGATAGTGCCTGAAATGGCCTTTCTCGTCTGATACTGCTCTTTAGAAATTTATACAATGGCAATTCGATGGCAAATGCAACCAAAGTCGTAGTGAACAGTGTTACATAATTTTCGTCACCAAAATAAAAGGCAACGGCAGGGATAATGGGATAAAAATATCCATCCGCCGACCTGGACACCCAGTAAATAAGAGTCGAAAGCATCTTATTTAAGGGGAGTCCAAAGAGACGGACAAATAAGGCCTCATCGAGTGAAATAAGAGTTTGTGCAACTTCTTTCATGCTTTCAGTATCGACGAGGTGGGTTTGGCCATAATGAGAATAGCGTTAGAATTTAGATAAAGAAGAAATAGAAGGAAAGGCGACTTTTTAGACTGCTGGTACCCTTCATTTTAGAGCAATTCAGGATGGTGACGGATGATGATTCCCTCTTCCATGTAGATCAAGTCTTCCGCGATATTGGTGCAATAATCAGCGATGCGTTCAAGATGACGTCCTGCCGAGAGGTAATTGATGTAGACATCGACTTTATCAGAATTTTTCCTAATGGCCTTGAAAATTAAGTCATACATTTCACGATTCATTTCATCGATGACCTGATCTCTTTTAATAACTGCCCGGGCCAAATCCTTATCTTTTTCAAAAAGTGCTTTAATGGTGTTTTGTAACATATTACAGGTTTCTTGCGACATGATATGGATATCAAATGGCATAATGACTGGATCGGCCTTAACAAGATATAGGGCACGTTCAGCAACATTGACGGCCAAATCGGCGATGCGTTCGATGTCATTATTCAGCTTGATCACTCCGATTAAGTAGCGCAGATCCATGGCGACTGGCTGATGGAGCGCTAAGACTTTGAGGCAGGATTCTTCAATATCAACTTCTTTTTGATTAACATAGGTATCGGATTCAACAATTTTTGTGGCCATTTCTTTATCTCGCTCCACCAGAGATTTGACCGCGGTAACCACAATATTTTCAACATGAGAGACCAAATCCGTAACTTCGTTACGGATATTTTGCAAATCCAATTCCATATGACGTGACATTTTTACCTCATCAAGTTTTAGCCAAAACGGCCTGTGATATAGTCTTCCGTTTTTTTATGTTTTGGTCTAGTGAAAATGTTTTCTGTGGCATCAAATTCCACCAGTTCCCCTTCATAAAAGAAGGCCGTGTGATCTGACACCCGAGCAGCTTGATGCATGTTATGGGTAACGATGACAATTGTATATTCATCCTTAAGTACCGTGATCAGGTCTTCAATATGTGCGGTTGATTTTGGGTCTAGGGCAGAGCAAGGTTCATCCATCAAAATGACATTTGGGCCCATGGCCAAAGTACGTGCCAAACACAAGCGCTGTTGTTGGCCACCGGATAAATTTGTTCCAAGTTCATTCAGACGGTCTTTGACCTCATCCCAAAGCGCCGCCTTTCTTAAAACATCTTCCACTAATTCGTCTAAATTATTTTTCTTCCCATGAATTTTAGGCCCCCACACAATATTTTCATAGATGCTTTTAGGAAAAGGATTGGGACGTTGAAAAACCATACCAATTTGCGAGCGGATGAACATAGCATCACTTTTCATAATGTTCCTTCCGCGATAATTCATCGTCCCTGTCAACTGAAAGTTTGGGACAAAGTCATTCATGCGATTGAAGCATCGAAGCAGTGTACTTTTTCCACAACCACTTGGACCGATAATGGCCGTGGCCTTATTTTTCAGTATTTCCATGGAGACATTTTTGATGGCCTCCTTTTTTCCATAGAGGGCCCCGATACCTTTGGTTTCAAGAATAATTTCCTGATAGACATCGGTTGTGTCGCTTGCCGCGGCACTCGACCCAGTTTTAGTGTTGGATGCAAATTTAAAGTCTTGTGCTAGAAGTGTCATAAGCGAAACCTCTTTTGATAATGATCCCGAACCATAATGGCCACAAAATTCAGAGAAAGCAGGATTAAGAGTAAGACAATAATTCCGGAGGCCGCGAGTTGATGAAATTCCTCTTGAGGTCTGCCTGCCCAGTTATAAATTTGAATAGGCATGACGGTAAATTCTGAATTTATATTTTCAGGAACAAAGGAGACGTAACTTAAGGCCCCGACAATAATAAGAGGGGCAGCTTCACCAAAGGCCCTTCCGATAGACAAAATAATTCCTGTCAAAATTCCCGGCAAGGCAACGGGTAGAATTTGACCAAAGATCACTTGATATTTGGCAGCACCTAAAGCAAAAGCAGCTTCGCGCAAACTGAGTGGAACTGCCCTTAGAGATTCACGAGACGAGACAATCACAACTGGCAATACTAAAAGTGCCATGGTCAAAGCACCGGATAAAACACTCTGACCTAAACCAAGGGCCCTCACAAAAAGAGACAGTCCCAGCAGTCCATAAACGATGGAAGGCACACCGGCGAGATTGGAAATATTTAATTCCACCAGCTTCCAAAAAGCATTTTTACCAGCATATTCTTCCAAGAAAATTGCCGACGCGATACCGAGGGGAATGGAGACGAAGGCGGTTATGGAAATCATCCATAGCGAGCCATAGATACCGGCCTTCATTCCAGATTTAATGGGAAAACGAGACTGAAAATTAGTAAAAAAGTGGGGGCTTAGAAATTTCCATCCTGCCTGAACAGTATGATAGAGCAAGATAACAAGAAAAATTATTCCAACCAGTGTGGTTAAAGCACAGAGTAATTGGAACATTCTTTCGTGTCGTTTCCTGGCCTTCATTTGCGCCCCCCCTGCTGCATAATTTTGTGGCCGATCCAATTAAGGCCAAAAGTCATGACAAAAAGTAGAAAGGCCACGGCATAGGAAGTTAAATATTCGATACCTCCAGCAGGGGTGTCACCCAAGGCAACTTGCACAATATACGACGTCATAGTTTGAATACTTTGAAGTGGATTGAAAGTTAACTGGGGGTTCGACCCGGCGGCCATAGTCACGGCCATGGTTTCGCCGATGGCGCGTGAAATGGCCAAGATAAATGCTGCCATAATTCTTCCAAAACTAGCGGGAATGATGACCCCTGAGATAACTTCGAAAGGAGTTGCGCCTAAAGCATAAGCGCCATGCTTTAAGCTTTGAGGAAGGGCCAAGAGGGCATCGTCTACTAAAGAAGCCACCATGGGTAAGATCATAACACCCACAACAATGGCGCCACTTAGGGCATTAAAGACTTCAATATCAGGCATGATTGTTTTTATAATCGGAGTGACAAAGGTAATAGCAAAGTAACCATAAACGATCGTTGGAATCCCTGCCAGAATTTCTAAAATTGGCTTTACGATACGACGCATTTTTTCATGGGCATACTCGGTTAAGAACACTCCGATCATAACTCCCGACGGAATGGCGAATAATCCAGCACCGATGCTGATGAGCAGCGTCCCGCTAACCAGGGGAAGCACGCCAAATGATTTTGGCTCCATCAGCGGTTCCCACTTGGTACCAAAAAGAAAATCTACGACAGAAACGGTCTTAAAAAAATGCCAGGTTTCTTGACTTAAGGTATAGATAATTCCTGCGGTCACCAGAAGTGTAAAAAGCCCTGCTGCCGCTAGAAGTGGGAGCAGGGCCTTTTCAATTTTCTTTGCTTTCTCTATGCTCTGGATGCTTTGGATATTTTCCATAATCCTTTATTTAAGGGCCTTAAGACGTGCTAAGGACTCCTTATATTTATTTTTATCAAGCGCAATGTAACCGACCTCTGGAACCAGGCGCCCGGCCTCGTTTAGGTAAAAATCAAGAAAGGTTTTAACTTCCGCCCGTTTATAAGCGTCGAGATTAACATAGATGAAAATGGGACGCGAAAGTGGTGCGTAGGAGCCATTGGTGATCGATTCAATACTAGGCGCTACAGCGCCTTTGCCATTATCAATGCTGACGGCCTTTAATTTTTTGGCGTTTTCCTTATAATAACTAAAGCCAAAATACCCCATGGCATCTAGATCCCCTGCCACACCAGTCACCAACACATTGTCATCTTCACTTTTTACAAAGTCCGAACGTGAGACACCCGATTTACCATTGATAGTTTCAGTAAAATAATCAAAAGTACCTGAATCGGTACCAGGCCCGTAGAGCTTAATTGGACGATTAGGCCATTCTTTTCTTATGTCGGACCAATTTTTAACCTGTGAATCGGCGGCCCAAATTTTTTGCAACTCAGCGACGGTTAGGGATGTTGCCCAGGTATTTTTTGCATTGACTACTACGGTAAGCCCATCATAAGCCACGGGGACTTCGGTATACGCAATATTATTTTTCTTGGCAGCTTCGGCTTCAGAAGCTTTTATAGGTCGCGAGGCATTGCAGATATCAATTTCCTTTACCACAAATTTTTTAAAGCCTCCACCTGTGCCAGAGACGCCGATATTGACTTTAATTTTTCCATGTTGATTGCGAAATTCTTCCGCCACGGCTTCGGTAATGGGAAAAACAGTACTTGAGCCGTCGATGCTAATGCTTTGAGTATTGGCGAAAGCGGATGAAGGTGAATTTAAAAAGGCCAAAAATGAAAGGGCCACAATAGAGATAACTTTGAAAAAGTGTGCTGGCATATTTTTCTCCCCTGTATGCTAATAGGTGGCCAGACAGTATGTTCTGTACGTTATCGTGTAATTAATTTCATGTTAGAAAATTGTTAGGAATGCTCAAGATCATTTATGTAGCTGAAATTTCTTCCCTAAAGCGATAACCCACGCCACGAACTGTCTCAATCAGATCACCACTTTCGCTCATTTTTTTACGTAAACCGACGATCTGCACATCCACCGATCGGTCCGTAATGGCATGATGTTCGCCACGAATGATATCCACAATTTGGGAGCGCGCATAGACGCGACCAGGATGTGATGCGAGCAAAAATAGGATTTGGAATTCGGAGAAGGTTAAAGATAACTCAATTTCGTTGATAAAAACTTTGCGTTTTGGGTGATCAATAGTGATATTATGAATTTTTAGCAGGTCACCCTTATTTTCTTTTCCCCGAGATAGATTGCGTCTGAGATTCGCCTTGACTCTGGCCATTAAGACTTTAGGGCCAAAAGGTTTTACAATATAATCTTCAGCACCCAACTCTAATCCCTTGATAATATCACTCTCCTCGCTTCTTGCTGTGACCATAATGATGGAAATATCGCTGGTATCAGGGGAGTTTTTTAACTTCTGACAAACTTCCAAACCATGAATTTTTGGGATCATGAGGTCAAGGAGAACAAGATCGGGATGCTCTTGTTTGGCCATGGTTAAAGCCTCTTCACCATTTCTGGCCAAAAAAATCTCGTACTTCTCTTTAAATAAATGAAAATGAATTAATTCCAGGATATCTTCTTCGTCTTCAACAACTAGAATTTTTGGAGTGCGCATGCAAAAACCTTAACTTGCGTCATCTTAAAATCCTTGTAACAATATTTGTAGCTTGAGGGAAGCCTCCATGTCATTTTAAACAGAAATCTAACAATCGGCACGGCCCTTACCATTAACCATTATAATGAGATGATAACTATTAACAGTTCGGCCCAAATTTTTTGTTACTTAAAGGCCAATGATCCCGGCAAAATCCGTGTCAAGCCTAAGAGGGAAGATTTTCGCTACAATTTCTTCGGTCAGGATGCCTCACACGCACAAATAACAGCCGTGGCAAATTCACGCCCCATAAATCAATCCATCCTTCAGATGCAAACTAAGCTACAAACGCTTGAAGGGGGTTATGACTCGGAGATAAATAAAATCTTGTCCTTGGCACGCAAAGAAGTTTCTACTTTTATTAATTCCATTGAAGGCCAGTCCCTAAAACAGAAAACCATGAATTACGACGCACAAATCATCCAAGATCTTTATCCCTAGGTAGATAAATAGGGAAAAATTTAAACATCAGAGTACTAGGTGAGTGCAAAAAATGGGAGGAATTATTTATTAGGTGTGCGCGAATACTCACAAAGCACTCTGATTTGATTTGTCACGGTCTGGAAGTTCAAATCGTAATGAGTATTGAGCATATAGAACTCTTTGCTCTCGATGGGCAAGTTCATATTGCTGACGGCAAAAGGCTTTTGTACCTTATTGTCGCGATCACTCATCCCAATCATCAAAGACGGTGTGTCTCCCAACACTCCATCGACGAGTTCCAGGGCCACTTTGGCAAAAAACTTTTCGTCCTTATTTCCAGTAAAAAAAAGACTTTTGATTTGGGCCGTCTTATCAAGACGAACTTCCATATTCCCCGCCTCTTTACCATTGAGTTTGGCCACGCATACTATTTTTCGCTTGATCTCGGTGGTTTCGGCACTGATTGCGGTACACAAAATCACGGCTAAAGAAAAAGAAAAAAATATCAATTTGAACATAAAATTCCTTTGTATATGAGATGGTACCTTTCACTTTTTTCATTTCTTTATCAGACGCTCAACCGCCAAGTCTACCGTGGGATCAAATATAAAAATGCCGTCAACTGGGATGGCAAACGTCTGCGTAGCGGAAGGATATGTATAGGTGAAACCGTGCGAAGAAATATAAAGGTATTTGCCGTCTACGCTGGCATCAAAAACCAATGCCGGAGCTCCGCTCAGGCAAAGTTGCGTGCGGACCTCTGATATCGCTCCAACAGAGACCAGATTGACAGTTGCATTGAGTTGTTCTTTCAGGTCAAGTGTGATCTCAAGAACAGGGCCCCCCCACTCATTAAGCGTGAGGGCGAAGCTGATACCCGTTGAGGTCGCCGAATGCCCTAGAAGGGCGTTCAGGGACGTGACCGTCCCATGGTTTGGGCGAAAAATATCATCGCCTTCCCAGTCAATCTCCGGCAGTGCCTCGGCTGGAGCGGCGATTAGTCCGGTCCAGATAGTGCTGCCATTGGTTCGAGTTCCAGAGTTGACGAGAATCATATCCTGTAAGGCATCTGGTGTGGTAAGACGAAGTCCGTTCGCGGGAACAGAGATAACATTGAAACGGATTCCCATCTCGGAAGTTCCAGAGGGCAGCACCTGACGATCGGCATTTAGCGTAATAGCAACGCCTTGCTGGTCATCGAACATGATCGAAACACCGCTTCCTGCAAGATGATTTTTCAGCGAACCACTCCAAGGATTAATATTCACACCTTGAAAAGCACCCAGCGCCGGTAGGCAGGTTAATAATGTTAAGGCCACAATAAATAGAATTCTTTTCATCCAAGTCTCCTAATTATTCAAACATCATGTGTCTCTTTCTGCCATGCTGCTTTCATGCCATCTGTAAACACTTGAGTCTTGGATGTTTCATGCAATAAACACTGACTATTCTTTAGACACATGAAAGGGTCTTCCTCATATTTGTTGATCCCCAAATCGATAGGGGCAAAACTTCTGCCCCCCTTTGATAATCGAGAACAATCTGCTATGAGATGAAACGATGAGGTTAAATCAATGAAAAAAGTGACTGTTGCAATTCCTGTTTCCTTTTTTTTGGCCTTTCTTTGCTGCTTTTCTGCGGCCCAAGCCACTCCAACCGGGCATCTGATCGCCGATTTCAAAACTATTCCCAAGTCTGCCCAACTTCTGCCTTACGGTGTGGCCCAGGTTGGAGAGATGGAAGGCGTGATCGGTTTTCAAGTTCAGGTCAACTCCGGTGCTACCACCGTAGACATTCCTAGCAGGAAGATGGAATTTTATCACACATCCGGCATCCCCAATTTTCCGGTGCCGGCTGGTGTCGTGTTACCCTTCGGCCTTTTTCCCCAGGCGGGATGGTTTGCTGATTTTCCTGCTATGACTGTGACATTAAACAGACCAGTCTCCCAAGGTTGTAGAACATACTTCGGCACGGTTCCCAACAACGTCTTGCAATTGGAAGTCAAGGCCCCGGCCGGGGCCCACATCGACGGGAATGAAGTCTCAGGATTACCTCAGATACCGCCCATGCAGAAGACGTTTACTTTTCAAGACGGGCCTTTGTTTGCCCTCGAAACGGTGCCTGTCAATCAGGTGAAAATTAACATCTGCGACCTGCAAGATTCAACGGACAACACGACTTCTTGTAGCACACAGGTCGAAGCCAGAGTCAAAGAACTGGCTTCCCATACTGTCTTGGGACCTCTTCTCTCTTCACTCGGAATCGGCGTTCTCGGAGGCGCCGGCACCGGCACTGCCCTCTGGGCGACGAGTGGGGGAACACTGGTGGCAACTGCGGCCACTCGCGAACTTATCAAACTCCCCTTGCTCCCCTTGACCGCCTTTCTTCCTACTGCCAGCGCAGTTGGACTCGGCGTGGGAGCGGCAACGTTTGTCACCTATGAAGCCGTGGTGTTAACCAAGCTATTTAAAGCTCGCAATCTTCTCAAGCAAATCGAGCTAGCCCATAAAGGCCAGGTCAAAGAATCTTGGGCCGATGATCTGGAACGGGCCTTGAAGAAAAATGGCATCACCGTTCGAAGTTGGGCATCAGAGACCAAACGACAAATTCTCGGCCGTGCCCTGGTCCGACTTGATCTCGAAGGCAAGCTTTGCAACGGAGATTTGAAATCCAAACGCATACGCAAAAAACTCAGTTCAGGAAAAGGGAATGGGGAAAAACTACGCTACCTCATTCCCAGACGAGATGAAATTATTAAGTATCTCAGTGAAAACCCAAAATACCTCTACTGATTTTTTCAACGGACCTTGTTGCTAAAATGAATCGTATTTTTTTGTATCCTGAAGAAATAGCATCCTTGAGCAATAACAATCGCGAAGTTGTGATTCATGATCAAACCCGCACGTCCCATGTGCGTGAGGTTCTTAAGGCCAAAGCGGGTGACAACATTCGGATTGTGGCCATTAATCACGGCTTGGGAGATGCTAAAATTCTTCACATTGAGGAAACCTGCCTTCGACTCGACCTTGCTCCACTGCAACCAAAAACTATAGACTATCTTTTGGATGAGATCTGGGTAGGGGCCTGTCGGCCGCAAACGGTCAAAAAGATCTTTGAATACGCCACCTCCATGGGTGTTGGCATTATTCGTTTTTTTAAGGCCGAACTCTCTGAAAAAAGTTACCTCACCTCCAAGATCTTTGAATTAGAAAATCAGCGCCAACACCTTGCATTGGGTTTGGCACAATCCGGAATTTATTATCAAATGCCCAAAGTGATTGTTTCACCCTATTTTCCTACTCTAGCTCCCAATTCGCCGGCCTTCCTCTGCTCCATGACAGCGCACCAAAGTTTATTTACTTCCAAGTGCGAAACCAAGCGGCAAAGTATTACCTTGGTCTTTGGCCCTGAGCGCGGCCTCACTCCAGCAGAGGAGTCGCGTTTTCTTGAGATGGGGATGATACCCGTCAATATTCATCCATCAACCTTGCGTCTTGAAGTGGCGATAATTGGTGCTCTTTCCCAGCTTCACGCGCAACGCTTTTTTCTGGCATAATGTATCCATGTCTCAAATTAAAATTTCAGGTTTCACCTTTATCAAGCATGGTCTGACTTTAGGCTATCCATTCTTAGAAAGTATTCAAAGTATTTCTCCCTTTTGTGATGAGATTATTGTGAATGTTGGTTTTGATGATCCAGACTTAAAAAGTGATGATGGGACACTTCAGTATCTTGAAAAAAATCTGCAAGGTCCAAAATATAAGATTCTCAAAAGTTATTGGAATCCTCAGCAAAAAGAAAAAGGACTGATTCTATCGGAGCAGACCAATATTGCGCTTAAGGAATGCCAAGGCGATTATTGCCAATACATTCAGGGCGATGAGGCCATTCATGAAAACGACTTACCTCTGATTGCAGAGGGGGTATCTTGCCTCAATCAAAATCCGCCCTTAGACGGTCTTGTCTATAACTACTTCCATTTCTATGGCAACATCGACATTATTCGTCGCACTCGCAAAGTCTATCGCCGTGAAATACGTCTAATTCGTAATGGAAAAAACATCATTAGCTGGTTAGATGCTCAAGGATTTCGCTATGCTGGTGGCCGAAAAATTCCCTGTGCGCAAATTGCCGCCGCCATTTATCATTATGGCTGGGCCCGAAAAGAAATCGTGATGAATAAAAAAGTTAAAACTTTTGGTAAACTTTATCACGGCGATCAGTTTGAAAATCCCGATTTCACTTATCAAAGAATTTGGGGTCTGGAGCGTTTTACCCAAACTCATCCGAGCTGCATGTACGGCTGGATACAGTCCCATCGCAACCCGCTCGACATACTGCAACTGCCGATGGCCTTTCATCTGGGAGATCTTGGACTGGCCTTCTCCGATGCCATTGAAAAAATGACGGGTTTCAGACTAGGTGAGTACAAAGGTTTTAAAATACGCAAAAGACTCTAACAGGCCGAGAACGCCGCAGATGCATCTTTTTCAACGGCCTGCTAATTTGAAAGAAGTTTATAACCTTGAGCGTAAATACTTTCGATTCGAACGGATGCCTCTTTGATTTTTTTTCGAAGGGCCGTGACATGATTATCGATGACTCGATCTGAAACATGAGTCTTGTCCCAAACATATTTTAAGATGGCTTCGCGGGTTACAACTTGATCTACACTTTCCCAAAGAATCGCCAGAATTTTGAATTCTTTCGGAGTTAAATCAAGTTTCTCTCCATTGATTAGCGACACACCGTTCTTAAGGTCTACAGTCAAATTACCAATAGTTTTTCGCATTAATTTATTGGCATATTTTAACTTCGATTCAATGATCGCCAATAACTCTTCTTTCTCAAAAGGCTTCTCAAGATAGTTGTCGGCCCCCAAACGATACGCCTTAGAATGCGCCTCAACTCCATGCTGACCAGACAAGATGACAATAGGGACAGATTCTAAATCTGGAATCGAGCGGACGCGATTACACAATTCATACCCATCCATCTCGGGCAAACCTAAATCCAAAAGAATCAATTCTGGTTTGACAATTAAAGCGCGTTTCAAACCTTCCTCGGCAGTACCTTCCATAAAAAGTCGGTAACGACTGCCAAGTAAACTTCCCAATAAGTTACGCTGATCTTCACTGTCTTCAATAATCAAGATGGTGCGCAAGAATATAACTCCTAAAACACTTTTACCGCCCCACGAACGGTCTTAATTTGTGCTAAATTCAATTCGGCCCAGATGAGTTTTTCACCTTCTCCAGCATCAGCAAGCACATCACCCCAAGGGCCAATAATTAACGAGTGCCCAAATGTTTCTATCCTTTCATTATGCCTACCATATTGGGCCGGTGCAAGAACAAAGCACTGATTCTCAATCGCCCTCGCACGCAGCAGAGTATGCCAGTGGGCCTTCCCTGTAGGTACGGTAAAAGCGGCACTAACACTCAAAATTTGTGCCCCCTCCAAAACATATTTTCTATACATATCTGGATAGCGAAGATCAAAACAAATTGATAGACCAATTTTAAATGGGCCGACTTGAATTATTTTAGGAATTTTCCCGGGGGTATAGATATCAGATTCAGTAATCGTTTTAGTACTCTGGCCATCCAGTAAATCACAAGCAAATAAATGGATCTTATCATAAAATCCTAACAAGTTTCCTTGATCATCAAAATTTAAACAGCGATTTAATACTTTGCCATCCTCAAGAAAGGCCACCGAACCACCCAATAAAAATACATGATTCTCTGAAGCTAATTTCTGAATGTGCCTGAAATGTTCGTTTTCAAATGTCACCAAATGGGGTGTTGGCCTAGTCCCATCTGACATTGAATAAAAACATTCAGGTAAAAAAAGATATTTGATTCCAAGGGCACATGCCTCGGAGATGAGCTTTTGAATTGAGAAAAGATTCTCTTGATAATCTAGCTTGGAATTAAGCTGGAGAAGGGCGACTTTCACTTCCATTGTCGTCCAATAGCGTAATAGGTGAAACCTTGCGCTTCAACTTCTTGGGGAACATATATGTTACGAGCATCAAAGATCACTCGCTCTTTCATGTTGGCCTTCAGAAGCTCAAAATCTGGCACCTTAAATTCACGCCATTCCGTCATGACTACAACGCCGGAAGCATTCTCCAGAACCTCATATTTATCTGTACAGTTCTTCAGTTTCCCTTTCGCCTCACCAAATTGACTGAGCCATGCCATAAAGTTTTCCGAAGCAACAGGGTCATAGATTTTAACCTGTGCGCCGGCCCGAATTAAACTCAGTACAATTTCAATAGCTGGGGCCTCACGAATATCATCAGTATTAGGCTTGAAGGCCACTCCCCAAATCCCAAAGGTCTTGCCTTTCAAATCACCTTTAAAATGCTTAATTATTTTTGCGAACATATACGTTTTTTGTTGCTGATTAACTTTTTCTACTGCCTCGACAATCGACAGGTTCATTCCAAATTTTTGCGCAGTGGAAGCCAGGGCCTTGACATCTTTAGGAAAGCAACTCCCACCATAACCCGGACCTGGATAGAGAAAGTGTGTGCCTATGCGTTTATCAGACATGATCCCACGCCGCACTTCTTCAATATCAGCACCACATAAATCACAAAATTTTGCGATCTCATTAATGAAAGAAATCTTGGTGGCCAAAAAACAATTGGCAGTATACTTGGCCACCTCCGCTGAGAGATTGGACATTTTGAGAATGGGATTTCCTTGACGAACCAGCGGGGCATACAACTCTTCCATCACCAAAGCCGCCTCGGGATCGGCATGCCCAATAATGACTCGATCTGGCCGCATAAAATCCTCAACTGCCGTACCTTCCTTGAGAAACTCAGTGTTATTGACCAAATGGAACCGGCGCTTGGTATATTTTCCGATTAAATCTTTTATTTCTTTCGAAGTCCCGACAGGGACAGTGGATTTGATCACCACAATGGCATTATCGGCCAAGCTTTTGGCCACCGTAACGGCGGCCTGTCTTAGATAATTTAAATCGGCATCGCCATTTTCTTGAGAGGGAGTTCCCACTGCCAAAAAAACCGTTTGGGAAGTGGCGACCGAAGAGTAATCACTGGCAAATCCCAACCGTCTGGCCTTGACATTGCGATCAATAAGTTCTTGTAAGCCAGGCTCATAAATGGGGCACTTGCCATCTTGTAAAATTTGAATTTTTTTCTCATCAATATCGATACAGGTGACATGGTGACCGAGTTCTGCAAAACAAGTTCCCGTCACTAGACCGACATAGCCTGTCCCAATCACCGAAACTCTCATCTATGCCTCCGGTCCGTTTCATGTTCTCAGTCGCACTTAGTGCAACTAAGGGCGTGAGCTTTCTGTACATTTTAGAGAAAAGGTCACAAAATGGGTATTATTTTTAATGAGCAAGGTAGATTGTGAAGACTGTTTTAAAACTCCTTTTTGCAACGGCAATCGTCTTTTGGCTAATCCATCAGGGGAAATTAGACTTTAGTTTGATCGGTAAGGCCTTCCAAAACCCTAAATGGCCTATTCTGACTTTCTGTTTAGCGCTCTCGCAATGTGTTCTCGGCGCATGGCGCTGGAAAAAATTAGTGGAGCTAAAGACGGGACGCTCTCTTCCTTTTATCCCAATTATTAAATTGACTTGGATTGGACTTTTCTTTAGCTCTGTCCTCCCTGGTGCAGTGACAGGAGATATTTTGAAAATTTTTTACGCCAAGCATCTTGATACCAAATTAACCAAGACCTTTCTGATTATGTCAGTTCTCATGGATCGAATTATTGGATTAATCGGACTACTTTTTTTACTAGGCGGCTTCAGCCTCTATTCTTACCGCGAAGTCATTGCCATCTCTCCAAACTTGGCGACGCTAATCCATTTCAATTTTTTATTATTCTTAGGCGTGGTTGTTTTTTTCTTATCTATTTTTCTCCCCAAGACGATCCAAATCAAAATTCTACCTTGGACTTTACGCATTCCTTTTCTAGGGGAACGAGTTCACAAAACCCTTGAACAGGTCTGGTTAATGGGGCAATCTCACGGCACCATTTTGTTTTGCCTCGGCATCAGCTTATTTTCGCAATTCTTCAATATTTTGGGGTTCTGGGCCATCAGTGCTCCTTTTTATCAGGTGCCCATTAGCTTTCCCCACATCTTCACGTTCATGCCGATTGGGATGATGGCCGTTGCGGTACCCATTTCCCCTGCTGGGCTAGGAGTCGGTCACGCTATTTTTGATGGCCTCTTCAAATTGTACGGGACTTTCAACGGTGCTTCCCTTTTTAATCTTTATTTTTTGACTTCCATCTCGGTTAACCTCATGGGTATTTTCCCCTATCTGATGTTTAAGGCCCATCCACCAGTCGAAGAGGGCGTCTCCGAGGGCGATAAGTCCTTAGTATAACCTAATGTAATGGAATCAACCCGACCCCCTTCTCCGATAATTTTAAAGTGAGAAGAAAATCCGCAGGCCAAGGTCGGGCCAACTTGCTCCGCATTTTGCTCGGAATGTGAGAGCGATAAAATATTTTCTGAAAGATATCTGGAAAAGGAATGATCATGTCACTCAAGAATTTTCGTGAGATTTTCCATGGATTCGAAATCCATTCAATCTTTTCTGCTGCGATTTGAGAAATTAGTCTGGTGGAGAAATCTGCCGGGTTCCCCACAATAAAAATTGCGGATCGTTTTTGTGGGGTCCAGAAATTTTCAAGTCTGAGAATGCGTTCCTTCATAAATTTTGGGTGAGTCCCTAAATAAGCTAGGACTTCTGTCATGGCATCAAAACGCCGCTCTCGCTTCTGGTATTTGGGAAGTGCACTCTCACTATGGTAGAGTCGTAAAATATCTTGTTTTTTAATCTTATATGACTCCTCCTCGCGCACATGTCCATAATGAAAGATCCTGGCGTCAGAATAATAAACTTTTTGTGCTGGACGAAAGCTCTGGGCATCTCCCCAACTCTCTAATTTTGAATCCAGTTTGATAGCGCGAATTTCTTGAGGATACCACTTTTTGTTAATTGCTAGCTGTCGGTGAGTTTGCCAAAAATGTAAATAACGAAAGGCCATAGCATCGGCACCTGCATCATGGGCCTTTTGTACATCAGTACGAATTAAGTCGAAATCATCTTCATGTAAAACTTCATCGGCCTGGAGATAAAAACCCCAAGCTGCTGGAGTGCTTTTTTGCATCTCACGCAAATGGCTTAACGCTATATTGGTTTGTTCCGATAAGATTATGCCACCTTTCCTAGATTTTTCATCCCAGACAGTCGGGACAATCTCGAGACCACCCATCCCCCTCACCTCTTCTTCAGTACCATCTTCACTTGCGCCCAACGCTAAATAAATCTTGTCACAAATAGGTTTAAGTGAATTCAAAGATTCTCTGAACGAATAGTCGTATTTAATGCCATTTCGCAGAAGGGTAAAACCGAATAGTCGTACCATCACTCATTCCATGAATTGAAAGATACGCTCTGGCGGCAAGTGCGAGTAACGGGTCCATTTGGTTTGAAAATATTCAAGCTTCATAAGGAAATTTGTCTCAAACTCCTTATTTCCTGCTCTTTGCACCTTACATGCCTCACTCACGAGTCGACTCCCCATTTCCTTGGGTAAAATACACAATCCAGTGAGAAGGAAACGCTCTCCCTTATAGTCCAACAATCTTCCCGTAAATAAGTCGCCCTTCAAAAGGCCTGGTGCGGGACTTTCATTGGACAAAGTAAGTTTATGCCCATGATGTAAATAGTCCTTGATGACCTTAATTTTTTTGAAGTTTTCCCCACCATATTGGAAGAGTGAATGATTAAAATGAAACAATGTTTTACACAGGTCATCAGTCAGTGCATGCTTACGAGCATATTCTTCGATCACGGAAGATCCAAATTCTGGAACAATATATTGCAGGATATACCAGTCATTAAAAGCGTTTACACGATTTTCATAATCATCATCATCATCGTTTATTTGCCCAGTCAGAATGGTGTACTCTTTTTTTGCCTCAAGAACCATGGGATAGAAATCACCGCTGGAATATTCCTTTAAGGCCTTATCTAGATGTTCGAAAATTTGCCCCATGTCGCCCTCACTCTTCAATCTTCAATACCGCTAAAAAGGCCTCTTGAGGAACTTCAACCGTTCCCACCATTTTCATGCGCTTTTTTCCTTCTTTCTGCTTTTCAAGCAATTTCCTCTTTCGACTGATATCTCCACCATAGCATTTGGCCAGAACATTTTTACGCAAGGCCTTGACAGTTTCACGGGCCAAAATCTTAGAACCAATGGCCGCCTGAATGGCAATGTCAAACTGTTGCCGATCAATAATTTTCTGAAGTCTTTGGACTAAGCTGCGGCCCTTGAAAAAGGCATTTGACCTATGACAAACAATTGATAATGCATCCACGGAATCACTATTCAACAACACGTCCACTTTTACCAGATCTGCCGCTTTATACCCCGTAAATTCATAATCCATGCTGGCATAACCACGAGTTTGGCCTTTTAACTTATCATAAAAATCAAACACAATTTCACTTAAGGGAAGATCATAGAAAATCTGTACCCGATCTTGCGTAATATATTTTAAATCTGTTTGCACTCCGCGCCGCTCTTCGCACAGATTAATAATTTTGCCTACAAACTCGTTAGGCACATGAATGGAGACTGCCACAATGGGCTCTTGGATCTCCTGAAAGCTCCCAGGATCGGGCATATCCGCAGGATTGTGAATCATGAC
>CAYHRT010000063.1:0-17545 GCA_964359085.1 uncultured Bdellovibrio sp.
GCCTGACTCTGGCCATCCTTGCATGGATGCTTAAGGCCGACCATATCATCCCTCTCATCATTTCATCCATGTGGGGACCTTTCACCATGCTGACCATTTTTTGGCTCTTGAAAATTCCATTAAATTTTCTAACCTGTGTCTTTGCCAACGTACTCGTCGGACTAACCGGAGATAATGCCATCCAGTATCTCTTTTCATCTAAGGGAAAATCCATTAATGATGGTATCGCTGACCGTGGCGAGGCCTCCATTCAGATCTTTCTTGTCAGTGTTCTTTCCGCAACAATTTTTCAGCTGGCCTATTTTCAGGCCACAAAAAATCTAGGCATGCTCTTGGTTCTTGGACTTTTTGCCGGGCTCTTTGGCGATCTGTGGTTGTTGAAAGGTCTTATTCAGATTACACAAAAAAAGAAGGAGGGAAAATCCGCTCCTTCTTCGTGAATTCATTTTTCTTCAATCAAACTTCTATCTGCCCAAAAAGGGAATCACAACGCCGTTGGCGCTGATCGCCTGACCAAAGGTCTTAAGTGCTGCCGGAAGATCGCGACTATCCTTCAAGCTTGGAATAAGCGTTTTATAGGCCTCAAGGTTCCATTTAGTCGGACGTCCTCGATAAAAATTTCTGGTTTTA
The DNA here is from genome assembly GCA_964359085.1 of uncultured Bdellovibrio sp. GTDB lineage: Bacteria > Bdellovibrionota > Bacteriovoracia > Bacteriovoracales > Bacteriovoracaceae > GWA2-49-15. The sequence goes on from CAYHRT010000063.1 coordinate 631, forward strand.
ATTTTTTCGGTCTTACCACCAACGGCAAGTTCGGTGCTTATGAACTCATCGCCGAGTTCCCATTCTATGGGCAAGAAATGCTTTAGATCCACGGGACTTCCGTAAAAAGTAGGAAGGTCGACAGTGATTGTTTCCCCGGTGATGGCGCTTCTCAGTTGGGTAGGGCCTTCAATAAGAGCTTCCATAGTTTTTAAATTTCTCTCAATATCATTACCCCAGGGATTCACCTTGGCAGGGTTGATAACAGCATGTTCGGCGGCCGGGCGATCCTTGACTTCTTCCCAGACCAGTCGGGTGTATTTGACTGATTGTTTTTGGTGTTGAAAGGCGCGTTCCAACCATTTGTCGGCATTGACCTGCGAAGAGAAAATGCTTTCGTATTTGCTTTTAAATTTTGAAAAATGGGCAAGCTTCTTGTCAGCTGATAATTTCGTCTTACCAATGACACTAAATCTATCGTGCGAGGAAACGCCGTTAACAGTGGACCAAATAAAGGTATCCACACCGTATTGAGCACCCTGCTCTTTCATGAGTTGAAAAAGATTTTCCAATCGATAGGCACAAAAGATACCAATGGTATGCATTCCCGCATGAATGCCGGCCAGCGAAGCTAGACGATCAGATTCTCCAATGTGAACAAACCTCTCAAGTCCATCAAGGTAGGAGTTTGCTCCAAAGAAGATCCGGTTATCCCAAATAATGTCCTGTCCTGCAAACTTCATTTCTTCTATTCTTCCGGCCGCAATCATCATCGCTTTGTAAACTTCAGTCCCAAAATGCTTCTGCATTTCTGAAACACTCTCATACTGCTGAACAATATTACCGGTCTGGTCAACAAAAGGTTTAGTAAAATAATCAAAAAGGGCAGTGGAATTATCTTGCGGGAAGAAAAGGCGCATATTTGAAGTAAAATCCTTCATTATGGTGAGCAGCACGCTATTAGTAATTTTTTGCTTCCGCGCCAACAAGGTAAATTTGTAAACGATTCCCCTCATGGTTCTTGCAGGGATGAGTTGGGCCGCGACATATTTCAAATCAAGGGGAAAGGAGGAATAATTATTATTGAGGAAAACAAGCTCATTCTCAACTTCAGCGGCAGTTTTCAAGGCCATGAATTTATCCCGAAAAGTCCGAAGTTCAGCGCTCATCATTTTTTCATCTATTAGCTCGGCAATTTTCCTGTTTCCTTCTCTCGCTCTGGCGGCTTTTATGAGGTCGGGCATTTGTTCATTTTGAATCCAGCGCCCCTCCCAGTCGGGAACTGAAACCGTGGCGAAGGCATTAGAAAATAGTGAAGTTAACCCGATCATCATTGTGCTCACAATGCTGATGATAGTGAATAGTAGTTTTTGCATGCTTCCTCTCCTGGAAATATGGATTAGCAAAGATACCAAAATAGTCTATAGAACGATCAGCTTATAATCAATGCAAAACCGTATGAGCACGCAAATGCATGTATTTACAAAAACATGGCAAAACAATAACATGGAAAAAAGATACACAAACCAGAACACCTTAATGAAAAGACTTAAAAGTGAAATTGTTCCCATTATCGAAGTTACTTCGGCAAAAAGAAAAGAACTGTTTGAACTTTACTTCCGCTATTTCGAAAATGTGACCCTAGGCATATTCCTCGACCATATCTCCCACAAAGACCATGTCATTATTCTTACAGATCAAAAAACGAGCGAGGTCAAAGGATTCTGCACCTTAATGGTTATAGAACTTCAACTCGATGGAGAAAAGATTATTGGCATTTTTACCGGAGATACCATCATCGAGAGAACGCATTGGGGAGAGCAGGAACTTGTCAGGGCCTTTACTTTTTTCTGCGGGAAAAACGCGGGCATTTACAAACAGCAGAAGGTGTATTGGTTACTTATTAGCAAGGGCTACAAGACTTATCGTTACTTGCCAGTTTTTACCAAGGATTTTTATCCCAATCACACTCACGTTTTTCCCGAGAGATTAAAAAGTATCCGCAATGCTCTGGCTTCACAACTTTATCCCGAAGAATTTGATCCTCAGACCGAACTCATCACTTTCAAGAATAAAATAGGTAATTTACGGCCAGGAATTGGTGATATTGATGAGATCCGGATTCAAGACCCTGCTATCGAGTTTTTTGCCCAAAAAAACCCTGATCATATGAAAGGGGTTGAGCTGGCCTGTATTGCAGAACTGAGTCTTGAAAACCTCAAGTCGATTTCCAAGCTCTATTTTCAGAAGGGCCTTGAGTCCATTAAGGGAAAATGAGCAACTTTAATATAACCTTCATCTATCCCAATTTTAGTCATTACCGGGCCAAAGATGCGCTGGAGACCTTGGTTTTTGCCATACTCAAATCGCTAACTCCTCCCGAGATAAAGACGGTACTCTACGATGATAGATTGGAAGAGATTCCTTTTGAAGAGCCTACCAATCTTGTGGCCATGTCAGTTGACACTTTCTGCGCAAAAAGGGCCTATCTCATTGCAAAAAAATATCGCGATAAAGGTATCCCGGTGGTCATGGGAGGTTTTCACCCTTCCCTTAACTCACAAGAGGTTTTAAACTTCGCCGACGCTATTGTGATTGGGAGTGCTGAACCCATCTGGCAAGAACTTATTGAGGATGCCAAGAAGGGGCAGCTTAAAAGAATTTATCAGGCATCACAGGATACCTTTTCGAATGGTGTCATCCCTGACCGGAGCATTTTTAGCGGAAAAAGATACGCCAAACTTCATGTTGTACAATTTTCGCGTGGCTGCCGTTTTCAATGTGATTTTTGCTCTATTCACGTCTTCTATAAACATACCCTTCGCTACCGCCCAGTAGATGAAGTGGTTCGTGAAATAAAAAGTCTTCCCGGTCGAACGGTCTACTTTGCCGATGACAATATTTTTACAAATGCGGAAAAGACCTGTGAACTTGTTGACGCCCTCATCCCCTTAAAAATTCGCTGGGCCTGTCAAATCAGCATTGATATTATTGAACATCCCGGTCTACTTAAAAGGATGAAAGAAAGTGGACTTTTTTGTGTAACTGTTGGTTTTGAATCTCTTAATCAAAATAATCTGAAACAAATCATGAAAGGATGGAACACCAAGTATGGCAGCTATGAAATGGCCATAAAAAAAATCCGTGAACAGGGAATCATGACCTTTGGAACTTTTGTTTTTGGTTATGATGATGACACGGGCGAAGCTTTTAATCAGGTGCTGGAGTTCGCCATTAAGAATAAACTTTTTTTGGCCCACTTTAACCCCCTGACTCCAACTCCGGGAACGGCACTTTATGAAAGACTTTTCAAAGAGGGAAGACTCATAAAAGATCCTTGGTGGCTTAATCCTGAATATAAGTACGGCGAGGCCACTTTCCGGCCTCTGCACATTACACCTGAAGAGCTTGAAAAAGGTTGTTTTTCATCCAGGATGAAATTCAATTCCTGGCGCAATATTGTGAAGCGCCTGATTGATTTCAAGGCCAATAGTACAAATCTTTTCAACACGTTTATTTTCTTGTTGGCCAACATCATTACAAAACATGAAGTAGTCAAAAAACAAGGTGTTCATCTCGGAGAAAAATGAAAGTCACACTTATTAAACCCAATATTGGACGTATGGAGCACTCCCTTTACATTGATGAAGGGAGAATGGAACCTCTGCAACTTGGTGTCATCGCCGGACTGACGCCCAAGGAATATGAGGTCGTGTTGGTTGACGACCGAATGGAGGAAATTCCTTACGATGAAAAGACCGATCTTGTTGCGATCACAGTTGAAACTTTTACCGCAAGACGGTCCTATGAAATTGCCAAAGAATTTAGAGACCGAAAAATTCCGGTGATCATGGGTGGATTCCATCCCACCCTCATCCCCGAAGAGGTCTTGGAGCATGCTGATTCAATTTTTACTGGTGATGCTGAGGGCACATGGCACGAGGTCTTAAACGATCTTAAGACTACTGGAAATTTGAAGAGAATTTACAAATCCGGTACCGGTATAGGCCAGCTCGGGGGCTTCCATCCCCGCCGAGATCTGTTTTTAAAAAAGGGTTACTTGCCAGTAACTCTCACGCAATTTGGTAGGGGATGTATTTTTGGATGTGACTTCTGTGCGATTAGTTCTTTTTTTAATCAGCGCCACCATACTCGTCCCATTTCCGAAGTCATCAAGGAACTTCAGACCGAGCATAAGAGATACGTTTTTTTCGTAGATGATAACATTGTTGCAAATAAGGAAGAGGCCAAGAAACTTTTCAGGGCGCTTATCCCCCTAAAACTCAAATGGATAAGTCAGGGTTCCATTGATATGCTTCATGATCCCGAACTGATGGAACTCATGGTAAAGAGCGGTTGCCTCGGTAATGTCATTGGTCTTGAATCAATAAGTCCGGAGGCCTTAAGGGAAATGAAGAAGTCCCCAAATCTCGCCGAATTTGACGGTTACGAAACACAAATGAACATGCTCCGAAACTACGGCCTACAAACCTGGGCAGCATTCACCTTGGGGCATGACTGGGAGAGAAAGGAGGATATCTATAAAACCCTAGACTTTGCCTTGAAACATAAATTTACTTTCGCTGCTTATAATATTTTGGTCCCCTATCCCAACACACCTCTCTACAAGAGACTCAAGGAGGAAGGGCGTCTTCTTTACGATGGTAAATGGTGGCTCCATCCAGACTATCGTTTTAACTACGCCCCATTTAGGCCCAAAAATATGACTGCCGATGAATTGACAGAAACGGTATTGGAGATCAGAAAAAAATGGAACAGTTTTCCTTTCATGATCAAACGTTTTTTCGATCCCAAGACGAACTTCAGCTCTTTCGAACGAGCACTCATTTTCTGGGCCTATAATCCTCTTTTTAAGCGTGAAACTTTTAAAAAACATGGAATGAGGTTTGGTCAAGACTAGATTGACTTAATTAGTTCAACCGCGGCCTTGAGTTGCCCATCCATGTCAAGACGTTCAGAAATATTGAATTTTAAGCGCATTTCACGCACATTTTTTTCTTTAGGAAGATCTACTTCTAGATCAGGTTTCATCCCGATACCCTGAAAAGTATTGCCTTTAGGAGATAAGAATTCTTTGACCGTATATTTGATGGCAAATTTATTCGGCAACTTATCTATGGTTTGAGCGTTCCATTTACCAAAGGTAGTTTCACCAATAACTTTTACATTCCAATTTTCTCTTAATGCCGCAGCAAACAACTCCGCACCCGAAGAAGTTCCCTTATTTGTAACAATGGCAATCTGAAGATCTTTGTTCAGTAAACCACGTGAAGAATCATATTTTTCAACTTTACCGCTCCTGTCTCTCGTCGCAACAATGGTCGCTCCGTTCGGCACAAAGAGTTCGGCAGTCTTTACCGCTTGATCAAAGCCGCCGCCTGAATTACCGCGAAGATCTATAATGAGTTTCGTTATATTTTGTCGATTAATTTCAAGAATCTCTTTTTCCACAAGTTTTGGGGTTTCTTCAGTGAAATACCCGATCGTTAAGAGCGCTGTGGCCTTATCAATTTTTTGAAATTCTACAGGTGTCCAAGGGATAACTTCTCTTTTAATATTTATAGTGAGAATTTCATCCTCGCGTAAAATTTTTAATTTGACTGATTTTCCGACTTGTCCTCTGATTGCGTAGATCAAGTCACGAAATTGTTTTCCTTTGAACTTCTTGCCCTCGACGCTTAAGATTTGATCGTCTACTTTAAGGCCGGCCTTCTCAGCAGGAGAGTTTGGAATGAGACTCAAGACATGACCATATCCAAGGTGATCGTCAAATTTCATTTCGATACCAATTCCCGTCACTTTCCCGGTCAAATCAATCTCTAGCTCTTTGACCTCCTGCGGGGCCATAAGTTTATTCCAATCTTCGGCATTTGAATTAAGCGATTCCAACATGCCTGCAGTGGCTGCTCGATAGAGATCATCCGGGGTTATTTTTTTATCGATGTAACGCTCGAGAAGTTTATCCATGACCAATTTAAAATTTGATGCAGCATTGGTAAATTCTTCAGACGGTCGATCCTTCCAATCCTGATATTTTTCAACGTCATCAGCAAGGCCAGAAATAGAAAAAAACAATACAAAAAGGAAAAGTGATGTTTTCATAGATACCTCCTGACTATAGAACATATGAGTTGGCCGGAAGTTCAGAACTGGAATCAAATAAAATCTCCTCTTGATATTTTTTTCCATTTCCCATCTCCCCCCCTGTGTGAAAAAAGATTGCGAATACCACCAAGCAGGCAGCCAAACTAAATCCTAGAGACAAAATTACTTTCCGCTTCGGCTGCATTTGAGGCAGTAATTTATGCCAAAGTGTCTTGGATGGATATTGAGGAATTTCCTGTGCAGCCTCAATATTTCTTTTAAGATCAAGATAATCGACCAAATATTCCGCATCCGACAAAAGTTCTCTTTCCACAAGGAACCTTTCTTTCTCATCAATAGAACCAAAATAAAAAGGTAATAGAAGTGACTTAATTCTTTGTTTCATTACTGAACTCCATTTTAAGAAAATCTACGAGCCTGCTGAATCTAGACTTTACTGTACCAACAGGAATTGCAAGCTCTTGGGAGATTTGCCGGTAGTCCATGCCTTGTCTTCGCAAATCCCAGGTGTCTTTAAGATCCTTGGGCAGAATGGTTTCAGCTAAACTCAGCTTGTTCATAAGATTGGCCTGGATCAGGTTAAGCTCTAGATCAACGCCTGAAACAACATTCTCAATAATACTTTGATCCGCTCTTTCATGAGTTTTCTTTTTGAGGTGGTTAAGGCCTTTATTTTTGGCCAAAGTAAACAGCCAGCTTTTTAGATTACTATCTGGCCCATTTTTAAATTTTCCCGCCAGTAGTTGAAGAAAAATATCGTGCAGAAGTTCTTCCGCGCACTCACGATTTACCGTAAAACGGTAGATAAAGCGAAACAAAGGACCAGAGTATCGATTGTACAAAACGGCAAAGGCCCGTTCCGGGTTTTGACTAAACTCTCTTAATAAATCTTCATCGCTAGTTTGATTCATCTAAGTATTAAACAATTAAAAGAGCAAAAGGTTCATAAAAAAAATATAACGCACAGAACAGGCTGCTACCCGATGCAGGTGATGGTTACAGAATGGGAGTGGCCAGCCCCTGATATGTTTCAGATGATAAAAGAGGAGCAGTTTACAAAGTAATTAGGAAATGATTTCATTTTGTTAATTCCAGGAATCAATTTGGAGCAGCATTTTGAAAATCATTTCTTTTTGGATCTGTCTGTTCAATTTGTTCAATCTGTTTCTAAGTACTTCGCTTCGGGCAGAAGTTCCTTGTCTCGGGCAACTTGGCCATATTCATGCTCTGGGCGGAGGATTTGTCGCCGATTCAGCACAAGTTGACTTGACTGTTACGGTGGGAGTCGATGCTCAAGTTTGTGACTATGTGGTCATTAAAGGGAGCAATATTTTTGTTAAGGGGAAATCGATTGTTTCGGATCATGCACACGTGACTACTTTTGGAACTGGCAAGGTTGTAATCAACGGAAATTCTTTGATAACTGGCAATGCTCAGGTTATCGCAAAAGATGGGAAGATCATTGTCGGAGATAATGCCAAGCTTTTTTCTGCACCTCTTTTAAGTGTGGAATCAGATGGGTCCATCAACGTTGTCGAAAGCGCTGAGGTTTCTGGAGATGCTCAACTTATGGCCAAGAATTCTTCTCAGATCTCTGTTGGATTTGAAGCCGTAGTTACAGAGCAGGCCAAGCTTTCTGCCCGAAGATTGGGCAGTATCCAAGTTCTTAATAAGGCGGTAGTGGCCGGCAGTGCACGATTAGAACTCCCCGAAGATTCTGCCACTGTGCCTGCTAGCACAACCTATGTTTCACTTATATATGTCACGCAAGCCACTCGTATTATAGATTTATCCAAGGTTGTATCGAGATTAGGTGGGAAGGTCTATCTAGAGGGCAACACCACCATAAGAGAATCGGCCCAAATTCTTGCTCGCGGCCTCAATGCTTATTTGGTTATTACCGGCAAATCCGATCTCAGCAACCATTATAATTTATCGGTAACCAACAACCAAAGGCTGGTTGATATCGTTCGTCCCTGATTAGCGCGATAAGTACTGAGCTCCGCGCATATTGCGAACCACGATATCCTCAGGAACCCATACATTTCCATTGCTACCATCACATTCATACACTGGTGTACCGGCCGCGCTATTCAAATTAGGATCAATAGTTGCCGCAGACCCAGCAGGCGGTCGAACATAACTCCCGCAACCTTGTCCCCAAGAATTTTGCAGTTGGTACTCTGTTTTGCCATTGCGACAGCGATGTCCGACGACATTCAAGGCGTGAAAGGCATGTCTCTGTCCCTCAGATCCACATTCTCTGCCAAAATTTGAATCTGACGAAGAGTCTCGCAGAAAGGCCGAACAAAAATCCAGCATGACAGGATTGCCATTTCCTCGATGAAGCTGCTGATCAACCATATTGCGTAAATGACGGGCACCTTCCTCCCTTTGATACTGTCGCGTAATTTGAAGGGCGTTAGGATTGGCCGTTCCTCGTCTCCCCAATCTTCGCAGAAGTTCACGACGGTTGAGATGCTCATTGATGTAGGTGGGAAAATCCATAGTGTTACAGGCCATACTCGCGGGGATTTCTAAGCGCTGAGGATGAGGAGTTGTCGTCGAATCTGATAGACAGGCCGGGGAAATCGTACCCAAGAAATACTCAGAAAGTGGGCGATCAACTTGGGTTAGTGTTTGGATAATGGCATCTGTCGGCAGGGAGCCGGCGGTTAAAACACCTAAGCTGGAAAATAAATCGGAGACGGCATGTCCAAGCTCACCACTCAGACACATGTGGCGAGATTCATTATAGGCCTGAAGAAAGGTATTGGGGTCCTTCATGTCAGTCCAGGCCTGATTACGACGACATAAAGAAGGCACCACTTTATAAATATCGTCATTGAGCTGAGACTGGATTTCGCGCTCATTGAGGGGAGTCCCGCCTGAATTATAGAAAATCTCATTTGGGAAATTAGCGGCATTGGTAATAGTTGGAAAAAGCGCTGGGGTCGAGAGGATGATCTGTAATGGGCCTGGAGTCGTCCCACTTCCCATCATAGCTGCTCCATCACGAAGCTGATCTCCGTTACGAAACGTCCGAACGACATCAGGAAAATATTGGGAACGGATGCGTGACACTATCGTCGGTTTTACTTCACAGGTATTAAAAACCATTTCTCCAGATGCGCCGGGAGTATCCTCATTGCCATCTAAATTTGTATCATTGAGAATTGTCCCAATCGCCTGGATCTTTTGTCTGGCGATTCTTGCCCCGTCTTCGGCATGGTTCAATAATTCGCTTACCTGCTCGCGATCCAACTCATGCGCATCATCATTGGGAATGGCGGCCAATCTAGTTCTCAGTTGAGTTGCAGCGGTTAAATAGCTCTTGTACTGATCATATTGATTTTCGCAATAGGAGCCCAACCGTCCCTCTAAGGCACTCTGACCTGCCGATTCACTTCCTACTTCGGAAACCATACGATTACAGCGCTCGGTAGCCTGGGTTTGTTGATGGGAATAAATACTTTGTAAGTTAGCAGAAAAAAGTCGTGCCTCTTGGGGATTGGAGGCTTTGAGCTGGTTGAAGCGATCATAAAATTCAGACATGGCATTCATGACCTGTGCTTGCCCTGATGGGTTGGCCAAATTCTCCAAGGGAACACTATCCCTTGAACAGAGATAGTTGGGAGTTCTCGCCTTGACGATATTGAAAGTGTCACAGCTCAAACCGCCTTCGGTAAAATTATTTCTCAGACTTCCATCATCATTTCGTGCGGTAACCGCGTTGCCTCTGCCGCCTGCAGCATTGCGGTTAACACCATAGAGAACTGCCAGTTGTTGATAGGATACAGGAGCGCCTAAATTGGCTTCAAGGGCGAGAGATAGTGCATTGGCATAACAGGTTCCAAGACCATCTTGATCTTGCACGCTCATAGAGCGCAAACTTCCTGGGCCCGATCGAATACTAAAGTCCGCCGTAGTGGAAGTTCCACTACAGGTTATGCTCGCCTGTACGTGACTTGACCACAGCATCACGCCCAAACCAACAAAGACCATTGCCATGGTATTTTTACTGTTGCGCATTTCGGGTTCCATAATAGTAAAGGGTATCGTTTGAAACCATCGAGCTATCGGGGAAGACACAAAAGCTATTCAAATTTCCAAAGTGATCCTTTCCAAATACCACAGTTCCCTTAGCGGATTTTTTACATAAGACGCTGCCGGGATTCTTTCCGCCAAGTAAGTCGCTTTCGTCCAAATCTTGCATACTGACATAGTGGAGTTCGCGCAGGGCCATACAGCCGAAGGAAGTATTACGTTGAGGTATCACATCTCCACACTGACGATTGACAGTCAGCACTTTTCTGCTGTTGATAACAAACATAGTGTTCCTGCCATCAATCTTCCAGCTTTTAAAACTAATCCCGACTTCTTTCGCCATTCCTTTTTCTAGTTCGTCCCATGTTTTGTTGCTCTGTTTTCGTGAAGCTTCCGTTGCACTTGTCATGCCCCAGGCACACAGTATCGCCATAAGAAAAACCTGCATGGGCCAATGCAAAAATGGTGATAATTTAGACATGAACAAAAACCCTCAACATTCTATCGTCAAAATGAGTTCGGATATTAAGGGGGACGGTGCCGATACTTGCTGGCTCAGGGTTCGGCACCGTAACTGCTTGTTTTTTGTAGAGGTTGGTAAGAAGGGATGACAAAGCATCCAGCATCAAAAATTAAAACAATTTTGCGATTTTCTCAATTCCGGCCTTCAAATCACCTAAATCCATAACGGGTGTCCAAGTCACCTCTGCATCTAAATTTTGAAAAAAAGGTTCGGCCAGGGCAGGCAACATTGTTGAATCTTTTAAATCAAAGAAATACAACCCCGTGCGTTTTCCATTTTCAGTCGTGAAATATGAAGCTTCAGCTTTCGTAGTTTCGACAAAACCAATCACAGTTTTTTGTAGACTCCCATCTCTCAGGGCCTTATTTCCTTGCTCGACAGGAATAGATACTTTCATCATCATGCGCATTTTGCTCTCCTCGGTTTGGTATTGATAATAGTGATTTCTTTCGAATAAATACGTGGAAGATTTTTTACATTTTTGCTTTTGATACGACAAAAGCAGAACCACATTCGTCATCGTGATTATCATCATGTCTGACCGAGTCTACTTATCACATACAGAAAAAAAAACATCCTATAAATTACAATTATAATTATAATTCAAACACCGAAATCACCGATGATGTTTGAACACCAGGGGGAAACCATGAAAATTGTCGGACTATCTGGAAGTCTGAGATCAGGCTCATACAATACAGCTCTTTTGAAGGCCGCCAGTGAAGAGATAAAAGATAAAATCGAGATGCAAATTTATACTGTTCACGATATTCCATTATATGATGGAGATCAAGAAACACGTAACGGAATTCCTTTGCGTGTAAGTGAGATGAAGGAGGAACTCAGCAATTCAGATGGACTTCTCATCGCTACTCCCGAATATAATAATTCCATCCCAGGGGTTTTAAAAAATGCCATTGACTGGCTTACGCGTCCCCCGCAAGATATCAAACGTGTTTTTAGTAGCCTGCCAGTTGCTTTAATCGGAGCTTCCCCCAGTGCTTTTGGCACTGTTTTGGCACAGGAGGCATGGCTGCCAGTTTTTCGAACTCTCGGTATGAAGCCTTGGTTTGGTAAGAACTTGCATGTATCCCATGCCGACAAGGTTTTTGATAATGCTGGAAAAATAACTGATGTAGAAATCTCTGCGCAATTGCGCCAGTTTATGCAAGGTTTTATGGCCTTTATAGATTTGCAAACAATCAAGGCCCCAAGCGTGCAGAAAACCAAGACAGAACAACAACAAGAATTCTTGCATTAATTTGACTATGAAAATTTTTATTATTTCAAGTTTCGCAATCATGTTCCTTTCATGTTCTGGGGTGAGTGTGAAACAGGATTACGATGTTAAGTTTGATTTTTCAAAGCTTAAAAATTTTTCTTGGCAAACGATAGAGGAGAAAGGTCCGGTTGTTCGCAATACCTTGGTAGAAGATAGAGTGCATGAATCAGTGGATAATCAACTTTCGGCAAAAGGTTTCAAGAAGGCCGAAATTGATAAGGTAGATTTTTTTGTCAACTATCACTATTTGATTCGAGCCCTCACGTCCTCAGAGAAGGATAGAATAAGTGCCGGTTTTGGACTTGGTAGCAGTATCGGTTCGGACAATACTTTTGGAAGTTTGGGAGTGGGAATTCCTCTGGGAGTTCGAACTGACTATGAAATTGAAACTTTAGTTATAGATATAATCGATAGCACTAACGGAAAATTGATTTGGCGTGGGTATGCCCAACAGAAATTGCTGAATTCTAAACCAGAGAAAACTAATGCCAATTTTGCCAGGGTTGTTCAAGCAATCCTTGAGAAATTTCCACCGTCCCGAAAAAGATGAATCTTGGTGCAGAATCGCTCATCATGGATTATTTTTTTTAAGGAAGGTAGTCTTACTATTTTTTGTGGCATGCCATATTAATACGAAAAGTTCCAGTGTCTTCGCCACCAATCGTCAACCGATTGCTGATATGAAGTACCCACCCATAAGCAGTTATCGAGATCCCGCAAAGTGGCCGTTCGCTTCAGATTCGCCCTGGAACACCCCGATTGGAAATGATGCCAGTTATGAACAGGCAAATGCCCCCTGCACCAGTTCGCTCATCTCCGACTCGGAAGGCGCCTGGATTAATAGTGAAGAATGGAGTCACCCCATCTATCATGCCACTGTTCACGACCCCATTGTTGCAATTTACAGAGATGGAGTGGAAAAAATACGCATCAACATACCCGCATCTGCAAAGGCGGCCCTACCCAACGAGAGTGATGCTCATATGCACATTATTGATCCCACGGGACAATTTGTGGTGGAAATGTGGCATGCTTTCCCCCGTCCAGCAGGAGGATGGAATGTGGAGTATTATGTGCGAACTGATCTCTATGGTCCGGGAGTTCTTGCAGGAGGAGCACGTGCCTACGGAGGTAGCGCTCTTGGCGGTCTCATCCGAATCGGCGAACTGGTAAGAGGAATTCGGCATGCTTTGGCGATAGCTCAGCCATATTCTCATCTCTGGCCCGACGGTCCAGTTTGGCCGGCGAATAAAATGGATGAAGACGGCAAGTCCAACTATTCTGGCCATTACCCTATGGGACAATTGGCCGCCATAGCTCCAGGGATAAATCTTGCAGCACTCAATCCCCCTTTATCTCCTCAAGGGCTCGCGATTGGCCGTGCCATGCAAGACTTCGGTGTCTATAATGTCGATGCCAGTGGTGCCAGTGCAATCTATGTTGAGCCTGCAGCTTCGCATGAACTAGGCGAGGCTCGAAATGATCTTCCTCGATTGTGGGCCCTCATGCGTTGTGTGACCAATAATTCTCCAACAAGAATAGGCGGAGCAGGCACCATTCGTCGTGCCCCACTTGCGCCCCCTCTTTAGCCTATACTAATGACGCCATAAGGATGTACATATCTTTCTATATCTTTTTGTCTGCTAGTTTTTGATCGGAGGTGTTATGCGCATCACAACCTTGCCTGAAAAGAGATATCCCTTATTCATCCGAATGATTTTTCGCGCACAGAAGCGCAAATACGGAAATGTTCTTGAACCAACCAAAGTCTGGGGACTTTCGCCCAAGTTGCTTTTTGGTCTGCAAATTTTTTATCGGATGATAGATCGCAAAAGATCTCCCATTGAACCAGCACTGCGTTCTTTAGTGAGTGTCAGAGTATCTCAAATCAATCATTGTCCATTTTGCGTAGATATCAATTCGGCCTTGTTGCGAGAACGCGGAGTTTCGATGGAAAAAATTCTGGCATTGGCTGAGTTTGATAAGGCGCAAGTTTTTTCGGAACGGGAGAAGGCATCATTGGCCTACGCTGAAGCTATTACAAAAAATGATAAAGGAGTGTCGCCGGAAACCTTTGCCACACTTCGAAAACATTTTTCTGAAGAAGAGATAGTTGAATTGACCGCTGTAATTGCGTACCAGAATCTTTCCAGCAAATTTAATGCTGCCTTAGACATTCCATCTCAGGGTTTTTGCATGAAAGAAAGTGACAAAAAATAATATTAGACAATTGATGTGTGAAATTGAAGAGAGGTAAAGACGTGATAAAATAGTTTCTAAAATGAAAACAGTTATAATGCTTTATTTGATGTTACCGTTAATCGCCACGGCTTGGCAGTTTGAGAGGTCCAAAATGCCATCAAAAGAAGAGCTAAAAAAAACATTATCGCCGATTCAATATAAGGTGACACAAGAAGAGGGAACCGAACTTCCATTCCAAAATGCGTACTGGGATAACAAAGATGAAGGAATTTATGTCGATATAGTATCAGGAGAACCGCTCTTTAGCTCAAGAGACAAATTTGACTCGGGCACTGGCTGGCCGAGTTTTACTAAAGCTTTGATAAAAGAAAATATTGTAGAGAAAGAAGAACGACGTCTCTTTGGCGTTCGTACGGAGGTTAAAAGCAAGCTTAGTCATTCTCATCTTGGGCATGTTTTTCCAGATGGCCCCCAGCCAACCGGGCTCCGTTACTGCATGAATTCTGCTGCTTTAAAATTTATACCGAAATCAAAATTGAAAGAACTTGGCTATGGGGAATTTTTTAAAGAGTTCGAAAACGGAGGTGCTATGCATGCTAATGCACAGGAGAAAGAAGTCGCCATCTTTGCGGGAGGTTGTTTTTGGTGCATGCAACCGGCCTTTGATAAATTAAAAGACAAAGGGGTGATTTCTACTCTTGTCGGTTATACGGGAGGAACAAAAGAGAATCCAACCTACGAGGAAACGTCGTCTGGTACAACTGGACACCGTGAAGCCATTGAGGTCATCTTTGACCCAAAAAAGATTAGTTTCAAAGAACTTTTAATGATATTTTGGAGAAATGTCGACCCCTATGATTTTACGGGACAGTTTTGTGACAAAGGCGAGCAATATACCAGTGCGGTATTTGCTTTCAGCGAAGCACAGAAAAAGGACTTTGAGGCCTCGATTAATGAACTTGAAAAAGAAGGTTTGGGGATTAAAAAAGATAAAATTGCAACGAAGCTTCTTCCCTTCAAAAAGTTCTACCCGGCCGAGCTCTATCATCAGTCGTATTATGAGAAAAATCCGATTCGATATAAGTATTATCGCTACAGTTGTGGTCGTGATAAACGACTCAAGGAAGTGTGGAATAAAAATAAATAAGAGACATAAGAGATAGACGGCGGACTTTTGTCAGAAATCAATCATCAAAAAAGTCCGCCACCTTTCTTTTTTTACCGCACATTGGGTTTTCCCCAGTACGGCGAAGGGCCGGGATTTCAAACGCTGCATTCATTTTCTACCATTGGATTAAGGCGATCTTTCCATACACCAATAGCAAAAAACTTGGCCGGCGTTCTTCGCTTTGACATTTGCATGTCGAAGCCACCATTGAAGTTGTTAGGTTATAAGTCTAAAAACTTTACCCTAGAGACCCTCGCTCGGTTAAAGGTTATGCTGCCTCTAACTTTAATCGCTTCATGGCCTCTACTGCCCCGCTTGTTGGCGACATAGAGTTTCCTGTCTGTCGTATGGAAGAAAATGATCTTCCTCCAAATCCTTCAAGTGGTTCCGAGCTTTCTCCGAGCATCCTTCCCGACATGTCATCCCTAATACCTCTGAGAATTCGTTCACTGCCTCTGTCTTATCTCTTCGTGAACGACATGGACCTTAACCCTGTTTGAAAACAGGCCCAGCAAACTCTTGGCGTACATCCATGGAAGCATGCCAATTCGAGGTAAAAATGGTTCACCTTCGTTACAACCTATCGGTTGGCTTCAAGGAGTATTCAATTCCTTTTTTAGCACCAGCATTAAATTAAAAGTCACCTTTTAATTTATGGCGGAAGCCGCGGAAACCATAAGACCCATTTACCGGCAGGACTTTCACCTGCGGAGGATCGGATAGCCTCGCTACCTTCAAACAAGAACAACATTACTCTTCGTAATTAAAAAATCAATTTGAGTGTTGTTAGTGATATTGAAAAAATTCGTCATCAGGATTAGTGACATTCATTCTTTCTAATTCCAAACTCAGGTTCTAAAGTGGGGACTCGATATTGGACATGGCACTTGTGTTTATATCAGTTTTTTCTTCTTCTTTCATGTCTGTCATAGTTGCTTGTGTAAGGAGTAACATACTGGCAATTGATACAGCATTTTCAAGAGCAACACGAAGTACTTTAGTAGGATCAATAATTCCTGCTTGAACCAAATCGACATAATTGCGAGTCGAGGCATCGAAGCCGTATGCACCTGATCCATCTCGCATTTTATTGACGACCACACCACCATCATCACCGCTATTTTCGGCAATTTGACGGGTTGGGGCCTCAAGGGCGTGTTTCAGAATTTGAAAAGCTGTTCTTTCGTCACCCCGTAGCATGTCTTCTTCTTTTTCAAGGGCATCAATTGCTCGAAGTAAGGCCAACCCGGCCCCAGGAACTACTCCCTCTGCTACGGCAGCTTTCGTCGCCGAGATAGCATCATCCAACGCCTCTTTTTTGCTTTTAAGCTCGGTTTCAGAAGGGGCACCGACACGAATGACGGCGACGCCACCGCTAAGTTTGCCAAGTCTCTCTTGCAACTTCTGTTTGTCATATTCACTTTTGGTGTTGTTAATTTGCAGTTTAAGTTGTTCTATGCGGTCAGCAATTGTTTTTTTATTGCCTGCACCGTCAATAATCGTTGTGTGGTCCTTATCGACCACCACATGAGTTGCTTGACCTAAATCAGTAATCTTTACATTTTCAAGTTTCATGCCTAGCTCATCG
>CAYHRT010000064.1:0-17458 GCA_964359085.1 uncultured Bdellovibrio sp.
ACTCCCGTTTTGAAGGTGACTTTAACTTAATTAGCAGATCGAGAGTTGATCTGGGACTGCAAGTGACACGACGTTTTCGCCTTGATGCCGGTGTGGAGATTGAACTCATTCCTTCCTTTAAAACGGCCTTCCCAAGTTCCACCGACGGAAGTAGTGGAGTTGATGGTCTCGCGCAGACTTTGGGTGTTCTCCCCAATAGAGTCACGGCGAGTATTCGAGGTACTTACCAAATCAATCCCAATCTTAATATCTTTGGTGGTGTGACCTATCAGCACACTCCGCTTGGTGGCATTGGTCAAGTGGACCTTGGACTTGCAACATCCTCATTTCGGGCCAGTGCTTTTATTCGTGGTGCCCTTGATCGAGATGCCACACCTATCTTTATTCCAGGTGCCGAGCGAAGTGTTGGCGGAAATCTGCTTTTTTGTCCAGGCGGCAGTAGTACCGTCACTCCTATCGCCTGTATCGGTGCCAATGGCTCTCATTCCTTAGAAAATAGCTCTTGGAATCTGGGATTAACCGGAGAAGTTAGATTCTAACCACCGTCTCCTAAGCCTCCTCCTATGGGGTTCCCACCCGGTGCTGCAGTTGGTGCTGGGGTTGGGGCCGGAGCTGGCTCCAACGTAGGGGGTTCGATCTTGATCTCGGTATGCATAATTGGAGGCGGCGGCGGCGGTGGCGGAGGAGGAAGGATGTTAGGTTTATCAATTTTTGGATGCATATCATGCTTACGATGATGTTCAGGCATTCCTACTTTTCCTTTTTCAGGTGGGAGCAGATCCGCTCTCTTTCCGTCAATTTTCCCTGGATCTAGCTTGACTTGAGAGAGAGTGACTTCAGAAAATTTGACTTCACCTGAATTTTGTAAATCTTTTCTGTAGGCATCAAATAAAAAGACTGTACCCCCCTGATTTTCGGGCCTTTTTAGGTCATTCATCATCTGGGCCGGTAACTGTTTAATGTTGGATTGAATGCCTTTTGCCACATTTGCCATGGCCTCGGCGTTGAGTTTTGGCCCTTCCTTGCCAACCGCTTCAAAAATCTGGCCGGGTAAGAGTTCTAGAGTCTTTATTTCCTTATTAATTTGGGGAATAGAAATTTCTAATTTGCCAGAAAGAAGGGCAATGTCGGTGTTCATTTCTCCATTGTGCTTAAAAACATCGGATAAAATTTCGGTTCCACGAATTCCCATGGAAACGGTGGGAGTCTTTAGGATGAGTGATTTATCTTTATTTTTCTGTGTGAACAAACTGCGAAGTTTACCTGTGGTGAGATTGTAAATGGCATCTCGGTCATTAGGCCCTCGCATGGCAAATTTTTCAACATTAAACTCAGTTTTTGGCCCCAGTTGAAAGAGTGTATCGTCGGTCAGAAGAATTTTTACAAAAGTTTTTTCCCCTGTAATGATTTTATCGCCAACATAGACATCATCACCGTTCCTAAGATTTTGATCGACTGCCATGAGGGCATTTTCTTTTTTCGCCTCACCTACAATTTTAACAATTCTTCCAATACTCGGGTCTGCTTGAACAGTAGGGAGTAGAAAGAATGACGTGAACAAAAAAAAGTTGGTTAGCAGATTGATCATTGGTAGCTGCATGATGCATTCTCCCTCATAATATTGATAACGATATTGTAATCTAATCTAAACTAATTGAGGGAAATTACTACAAGTCGGGGAATTGCCTGGCGAAGTACTTCTCAGGGAAGCGGAATGCTCTGAATCATGGGCAACTCGACCCATTTGCAGATAACCATTTGATTTGAAAGTAGAATTGTTGGATACTATAAACCAAGACAGTGATGAAAATTAGAAGTTGTTTTAATTTCCAGACATTTTTAATTATTTTGTTGGCACTCTTGTGTTTTTTCTTGGGTGTTTGTCCGCGGCCCGTTCGGGCATCCATGGAATCTGAGTATCAAGAGATTCGCTTGGCCAAGGCCGAACTTTTGCTGGTTGATAAAAAGGAGCAAGAGGCCTTTGATCTGGTCAAAAAAAATATTGTCGGCGCCGAAAATTTCCATCTGCCATCCTATTTATTTATCGCTGATTGGTTTTATAAGAAGAAATACTATGCTTCTACATTTAGGGCGCTAAAAATTGCACTCAATAAATTGAGTGGTAAAAAAATTGACCAAATAGTAGAGCAAAGGAACTTTGAACAGGAACTGCAGCGAATCCCCAATCTTTCTCCACAATCCCTCGAAGTCGCTTTTAATATGGCCCAAAAATATTTTGCAATAGCGCAAAATAGCAAAGGGGAGAAAGAACTCAAGATAAAACTTTTAGAATTCGCCAGACGTTATTTTACCATTTGTGCCCACTTCAATTTCTCTCCAGGTTACCCCGAATATTTTTTAGGGATTATTGAGACCGAACTCAAAGATTATTCAAGTGCCGTTAATCAATTTCTTGAGGCCAAAGATAGGTTAACGGAACAGCAAGTGGAAGATGCTGAACTTGAATCTGGTCTAGATTTCTACCTGGGAAGTAGTTTGATTAATCAGGGTAAACACGATGCGGGCGTCTTATACTTGAAAACACTCTATCATTCAGAAAAGACCAATGAATCACTGAAAAACTATGCCGACATGTACTTTAAGGCCCTCTCCAATGATATGTACTCAGTCAGTTTCTCAAGTGGTTTGCAATATCATGAAAATATTCATCAACTCAACAATAATGATCGCAAACTTATGCCACTCATCAAAGAAGAATATGGAAAAGTTCCCGGGGCGTATAGAAATTTAGGCGCTAGTGCTTATTACTATTCCGGGATGGGGGAAAAATGGTCATCGACCTTCGTTTTAAATGGCCTTAATTTGACTCCCATCGATCGTGAGCAGAACATTCGCGACTACTCTTCATGCGGGACCTATTTATTATTACAGGCGAATGATTCAAAGCGGACAATTCCAGGGATAACTTTTTCTTACAATCGAAGTTTTTATCGGCCAGCAAAAAATGCGACTTCAAAAAGCTATCAAACCATTATTGAGATGAATCCCCAGATCAACTATCTCACCACGAAAGGTATCTCGACTGCCAAATTACAGCTCGTTCGCACGCGCGACGTTTATGCGGATTACCTCTCCAAGGCCGGAATTTCTCTCAACTATGTTCCCCTCCTTCGAAGAAAGTGGCTGGCCCCAAGTTTAACTCTGGCCACTGCCTCCATCCAGGAATCAAAACCGTACGAATCATCCCTGTCTTACTCGGGAACGTTGACTAATCATGCCACCTTGGGGCGTTTCGGTGACCTCTTTTTAACCTTGATAGCAACCAGAAATATCAATGATGATTCGTATATGGATTATTTGGAACAAAACTATGAACTTTTGTGGAGTATGCCTATATCCTCTCTCAAGGGAGTGATCCTTTCATTTTCGGTAGGGCAGTACTTTCGCGATGATCAAGTTTCTGCACGAATTGAAGATAAAACTGCCGAAGCGAAACTCAGTTGGTCGCTGTGAAGGTTAAAGGATTTTTCTGCATTCCAGGTAATAGCGTTTCTCATTGGCTTCCCCCATGGAAAATGTTTTTCGCGGTAAGACACCATCGAGCAGCACGGTTTTAAATAGATCATTTTTTTTCATGGTCGGTAAGTATAATCCTACATTGCCAGGTCTGGCCCCAAGCTCGCATACCACGTCGTCACCGTGAACGTAATCAATATTATGGGCCCCTCCGGTCTTTAAGAATGCATCAAGAAATTCCTGGAGAGTGGCCACCGGAAGATTTTTGGTGGGATTATTGAATTCCACGATGCCATGGCCCTGAGAAGTGATGAAACCAATTCGATGGGTTGAGTCTCCTTCGACTCTGACCCCGACCCTGGCAACCATTAATTCACGACTGCAATTAATGAAAGTTACAGAATCTTTAAAAGTTTCTTTGAGGGAGGTGAGAAAATCACGTTTTATGTCAAAGAGAACGCGGTGAATGGGTTCAAACTCTAGCCCTTCATCATGCACATTGACCAGTTCTACCAAGGCGTAGCGGGCAGGATGTCCACTGAGTGAAGCGGGGGAAGAATTCTTTTTCATATTTTCCCACACAGCTTTGGCGGTTGCCAAGGAATGGTTACCATCTCCCACTGCATAGAGAAGTACCGGGTGCTCACCGCTCAGTCCGTAGCGTTTGTGGAAGCTCTCACGGTTGGCCAGGGCCTCCAGAGACTTGTACATGGTGGCGGCTCGCTCAGGATCCACGGCGTAACCACAAACATGTCCGCCTTTCATCATAAGTTCAGTATCATAGAGAACTTTAAGCTGCTGTTTGGCCATGGTTATCGGTGCGATCACACTGTGCTCAGGATCATCAACCAGAAGCATGATGTGGGGCAATTCTAACGGTGCTCCCTGGCGAATCCGAACTCTGGGGGGGATGCGATCGAGAATTGTTCCCTCCGTGGCACGGATGAGACTATTTGGGCCTTTGTTATAATCATAGTGTTCTAGATCGATATTAAGCATGATGCCCATTCTGGTGCGTGTGCCGTGAGGAGTGATGGTGGAGCGTTCTACCAGAATGAAGCCTTTATGTTCTTGAAACAGACCTCGTGCAAGATAGTCACGCATGCTTTTATGAATCCGCTCAATTCTAATTTCATCATCTTGGCCGAGCCAGACTTCCGGGAAAATGAGATTGTTGGTGGAGGGTGCATCACCCACAAATTTTTCCACCTCCTGCCAATATTCCGGCCGGCCGGTAAATTGATCGCAGGCCACCACTGCCCATTTGGCGAGATCAATGTCTTCTTTAGGAAGAAGAATTACAGGTTCCTGGATACCAATCGTACTCATTGTCTTGTCTCCTTAATAATCGCATTATCTATCAAGGATAACTTGGACGGGATGAAGGTGCAAAATGTTAATAATACCAAACGCATAAATTAATCCTGGGGTCGTCAGCCTTCGGTCTCGCCGCCTGCGACGTGCTAGACGCACGCCTCGGCGGCTCGCCTTGTCTTCCTACCCATGATTAATTTCTGCATTTGGTATGATCAGGCGGCATTTTTGACGACAGGTGCTGGACTTTGGCCATTTTTTACCTGGTGAATAATATTTTTTACATCCTGAGGGCCTAGATTGAGTTGCTGCGCCAAGGTTGTAATGTGGGCCAATTCCTTAGAGGATAAAAAACCATCGCACAGGGCCAGGGAAATGAGGATAGTGAAATCTTGCATATTAATTTTAAGTGGGATTGCGGATGAGTCTTTTCGTCCTTGATGAAGATGGAAAAGTTGGGTCATCGTTTCCTCAGAGAGGCCTTGCTTCTTGCCCCAAGACACAAGAAAACGGTTTTCCTTTGGAGACAGACCTTCTTCCATCAAGGCCAGCTTGACCAAAGTGATAAAGGTCTGTTCTTTTCTCTGGTTCTCAAACTCTGGTGTGAGAGGGCCAGGTGAATTGCGCTGAAGAAACTCTCGGGCATTGGCCTTGGTCGTTTTGTGACTTTTGAAGAGATAATAGGTCATAAGCAAGATGCCAGCAATGATCGGGAATGTGATTTGCAGATTATTGGAGAGCATACTCAAGATCATCGTGGATGCACCAACCAGAAGGGCCATGAGCAAGCTCGCCCCCCAAACACCAAAGCTCACGATGTCGCCGATGAGAGGTAAATCAAGCAGGACATGCACAAATTTTTCCAAGATGAAACAAAAGCCAAAAAAGAGGCCAAGCATACCTAGACCTCGGATCAACCACTTAAGCATTTTGAAATAGGCCCTAATTTTTTCTAGGGCGACCAGGCGCGTGCCATTGACCAGATGGTGCAGAATCCCATCATTTAAAATGAGCGCTGATACCCAAGACTTTTTGATGTCATACTGTTTAACCATCCCATGAGAGTTTTCGATTTTCCCAAAATAAGTGATGATTTGTTCTACCGGGACACCGTCATACCGAACGCGTTCATCTCCCAGTTGTCGCTCTTGGTATAAGCGTCTGTACAAATAGTTGCCGTCACCCGAGGGCCCAAAGGCGAGGCCTAAACTTTTGCCTTGCTCTGTTAGTTTCATAGTTGTAGTTGCGAGAGGAATAGTGGTGTCTACAAAATGAATTTGCTTAGGGAAAATAACAAAACGGTCAATCTTGTATTGATCAGGATAGCGGCCAGCATTAGTTAGTTTTTTAACCAGACCGTGGTTGCGGGAATTGCTTTGTAGAGATGAATGCCAACCGAGACTCCACTTACTTCCTTTTTTGCTGGATGTTTCTTCCCAGGAATAGATCTCCGTGCTTCTTGAGATCATAAGATACCCTTCAAATTTGCCCACATATTCTTCAAAAATGGGGGAAGGGTGATTCGTTCCCGTGTAAGAGATGGCACCAATTGATTGTGTCTGATTTATTTCGGAACTAGAAATTGCAACTGACTCTTTGGCGGCCTTATAGAAATCAAAACGTCCCTCATTTTCCCACAGGCAGAGAACGGCCGTGACGATGATGAGTGGTGGGAATAAAAATCTCGCAATAAGACTATTTTCTTTTTTAGATGCCATTCTCATCATATCGGGGAGAAGTGAGTTTTTATTTAGGCAAAAGAAAAACAGTCAATTATGTTGGACCTAGAATTTTCTGTAAAAGTGACCGACAAGAAATGATAATGGTCACAACAAATATGGAGAGTTGAGTGGCGAAGTTCATCTTTTTGTTTGCATTTATTCTAAGTCTGGCCGGCATCGGATATTGGATTGGGCGCTATTTTCAGTCATCAACAGACAGCGCTATGAATGGCCATAGTCTTGGTGGCAATGATCGTGATGTCCGTGATGATGGAAGAATGATGTCTCTCGATCGTGCTCCCTCCAGTATAGTTGGGGGGACAGCGATCTATCTTGCTCTTAAACAAAAAATTACTCTTTCGGAGAAAGATAAAATATTTTTAAAAATGTTCGCCCATGCCAATCTTGGGCAGGAACTTTTTTGGCTCAATAAGATCAATGCAGAAGAGGAGGCCCATCCTGAATATCAAGGTGCCAGAGAGGACCTCATGGCCCGTCTCAGGTCCCAGTCCAAAAAGACCCTTGAGGGAATTGGCGAGTCCTTAAAACAATTCTCCCCCATGGCCTATCCGGTAGAAAAATTGCGTTTGCTCAAGATGGCCTCTCTGTGCGAAGGTTATCCCGATTTACAAAAAGAAATCAGTCTTATGATTTTGGAAAATGAGATCGTGCCCAAGAGGCCCGATGCCAATCTGGCCCAGAATGAAGCAGAACTCAACAGCGCCCTCTCTACGACCTTGGTGATGAGTGTCCCGCTGGCCGCCCATGCCCTCTATCTCGGAGTAACAGAAAAGAATGAGGCATGGCTTGGGACCAAGCTGGCGATTCAAAATCAGGTTGAACCGTGGATTCAAACACACTTGGCCCAGCAATATCTCGATAAATATCCCGAGCAAAAAGAACTGATCCGTTCCGAGGTGGAAGCCCTTCTGGGAACTAAGGCGATTACGCCCCCCTCAGCATCTGAGGCCGTCACAGACACAAAGGTTGAAGTAGGGACGCCGGTAGAATTTGTAAAAGAGAATACGGAAAATCAGCATGAATAGATGGGTGATCATGGGTTGCGCTATTGGCGCTCTGCTGCTTGGTTTTTATTTTGGACAAAAATCAAAACCTAATGCCGTTGGGAATAGTCAGAATGCAGTGATGGCACCACCGCCATCGTTGGTAGAGATACGCAAGGAGGCACCCCCAATCCCCACCTCTGCATCCACCATTTCAAAGGTCGACGGGGCAAAACCATTTCAAATTCCTCCATCGCCAGAGATTGAACGGCGTATTAAATCCCTTACTCCCGAAGTGCGTGCACTCATCGAAAAGAATAAACTGATGAATTACTTTCGGCGTTTGGCGCCGCAATTTTCTGAAGATGAGAGTGGCCAAGATTTACTTCTTATGACCACTTTTCTTGAATTGCATGAAATGGCCGGAACAGCAGAATCAAAGTTGGTGGATGTTAAGATGAAGGCGCTTGAATCTAATCCCGATGAGGCCATGCTGGCCATGGGAATGGCCATGCAACGAATGGGGCATAAATTCCCCGATGAGAAGCAATATCTGCTCCAATTCGTTAACAAGTTGGATGTGCCGCTAGAAGATAAGACAGAACTCTTAGTGGCCGAAGCCAAACGCCCGTTTGATGAACAGGAACTAAGCGGACAAGCACGCTTTAATCCCAGCATCGCGCTTTATGTCTTGGGGAATATCCATCAGGGAAAGGAAAAATATCTCTATCCGATTCTGCGTGAGATTGTGGCGGCCCACAAAGATCATCCAGAAATTCAAAAAATCGTTATTCATGAATACGGGCGCTTTGATAGCGCCCGCTCCCAACAACTCTATAAAGAATTAGGTTTTAATCGTTAACAAGCCGTTAATCTTATCGTGTTTGGATGCCGTTGATATGGTCGATGATTTTAACTTTATCATCACTTCGGTATACGTAGTGTGTTTTGCTACCATAGGTTCGACCATCCAAGGGGAGACCAAGAATTTGCAGCGTCGAGAGATTTGAGAGGTACGTCAGTTTGCGGTTTTTTATAACGCCTTCCCATGGATCAAAGGTAGTGGTGTTTACACCGCCGTTTGCATCATAGTAGTGTCCGTTCAAGGCGATAACATGGCCGCCGTCTCGATTATAGGAGCAATACTTGGCACCGAGAATGTTTGCACATGTTTCCTTGTAATGACCGTAGGTAAGGATATGCACCTGACTATCCCATACCTTGGAGCGAACGAACTCGTTATTGATGGAATAATCAGAGGCATTAAAGACAAAAGCCGAAGCATCAGGAAAATCACGTTCACGCTCACGAAATTTTTTAATATTGGAACTGCTGGTACCGTCGGTAGATGATGTGCTCATGACACTTGCAAAGTTTTTAATACGATCAATTTCACCTTTATAGACAAATTTATTATAGGTCCAGTAAGGCTCACTGGCCGAAGTACTGCTTCCGACGTAATAGTTAATGCCTCCATAGGTAAGCGCCGAAAGGCCCATGGCGGCCGAGGTAGGGGCACAGTGCATATCGCTGACGAGACGCTGATTATACAACTTCATATCCTTGAACAAACAGCCATTGGCCGAAGAAGACCAGGTACAGAAGAGGCGGTTAGCTGCTTGAGCAACTTGTAAACTGGAACTTAAAACGAGTGCGATGGTACCGAGAATTAAAGTTTTCATACTACGGTCTCCCTACTTCTACTTGAAAACTCTCACATTCAACTGACGTTCTGCTTAATGAGTTTTGTTGTTTAACTGAGTGTAAGGGCGACCAGAACTTCAACCTAGGGGAAAAGTCAAATATTCCACAAGTGCTTGAAACTAAGAATAGGGGGACGAAGAGCTTTTAAATTTATGTGCCCAGCTTTTGGGCCACTTGTCCCGAAAATGCTGTGAAAACTAAGGTTTTTTCTTCTTGGCCGGTACTGGTGTAGGAGTAGCAGTTGGAGTGGGAGTTTGGGCCGGTTGCTCGCTGACTTGTTCTGTGGGGGCGGCATGCATTGGGCACTTCTTACCTTCACCCTCACATTTATGATCTTTCCCATCATGTTGGCATTTGGTTTCACATGACTTGTGGTCTCCTTGGCAACACCCTTCTTTGTGTTTGAAACAGGAACAACTTGCGACGAATAAGCACAGGGACAATACAGTGATGATCTTGTTCATTTGAAACTCCTAAGACTTAATATGGTATCTTGGGAATTCTAGCACATAACTCCTCCATGTTAAGCAAAGATCTTGTATCGAGTCCGTGGGCCTGGGCCTGAGATAAGGATTGCGTAGGAGCGGAAAGTAGGTAAAGCAAGCGCTCAAAACCCCATGGCCCTTCGATACTTGAACTTAAGACGGATAATAGATTAAATGAGTCAGCAATGCTCATGGCCTTCATCGCCGCACTATATCCTCCGAGAGAGGGAGGCCGAATGATGAAGGCCTTAAGGCCTGATAATTTAAGTTGGGCCAAGTTTATATTATTGTCCAAAACTAATTTAAGCGATTCATCGAGAGCGAACGGCAGAGGAAAAACGGCCAGTGTGTTGGAGCACAAAAATTTATAAAAATCGGTTATCGGTTCTTCAATGTAATCAATGCGTGTTTTAAAAGGCATTGCCGCCAGTTGTGCCACTTGGTCAGGTGTGAGTTGTTGATTGCCATCAAAACGCCAGCGAATATCGAGAGGAAGTGCCTCATGCAGGGCCTGGGCCCAGGCGAGTTCATGTTTAAAATCCAGGCGGCCGAGTTTTATTTTGAGATATTTATATCCATCCAATTCCGTGGGGAGAGGCCCGCTCAAACTGGGCAACACAAGTTTTTGGGAAGTCACATGGGTTGGGTAGGGCAATAAGTAGGGCAAGAACAGGCCCTCAATGGCAACGCGGGCGGGGCCTGAAAGTCTTGACATGAGCAGGGGATCAAAGATTTCAAGATGAGTGGGAGGAAATTCAAAAGGTACCTGGCGCACCGATTGTAAAAAAGTCTCTAATTCCTGTTGGCAAAAATCTACCGTTTCTTGGTGCAGACCAGAGAGGGGATGGGCCTCGCTTATCAGCTCTTTGCCAGAAGATAAATTCACTTTTAGGAGAAGAATGGGGCGGGTGTACAAGGTGAGTTTGTGAGGGCCGGTGACTATCGTGAAGGGGGTGCGAAAGGGGATTTCAATTTTTCCCATGCTCCAATCCATGATTCGATCAAAGGTTCGAGCAAAGCTCATGAATGATTCCCCCGCAAATTACAAATTATAAGATATTAAAAAAGGCCATACCAAGGTTATATAAAAAGAGTAGCTTGCCAGTCAGCGCCAAGGCCTCATTATGTTGCGGACCGCTGGGAGTGGTCAGGCAGATACGAAAAATTTTGGTGAAGAAGAAAGGAAGGAGCAGAACGAAAATAGGCCCCAGGCTTTTTAGGCCCCAGGTGTTGTTCAAGATAGTTTGAATCATGAGGTAGATAGGTAAGCATAATGCGGCGACAATGAAGAAGGGAGGCAGCAAGCGCGCTCGTTTTTCTGTTAAAAAAGTCGCGAGAGTGAACTTGCCCGCGCTTAAATCACTCTCACGATCGCGCAAATTGTTGATCGCCATAATGGCGCTTGCCAGAGAACCACAGGAAAAGGCATGGGCCATGACGTAGGGATTGAGAGATTGCTGCCACGACAAAGTTTCCAAATAAAAGGTTCCACAGAGAGCAACCGGACCAAAGAAGATCAAGGCCAGGACCTCACCTAGGGCAAGATGTGAGAGCGGATAGGGGCCACCTGTGTAGAGATAGGCGAAGAGTATAGAGGTGACACCTAAAATAAAAAGCGGCCAACCAGCGTGGTAAATTGACAGCGCCACTCCAATGAGAAAGGCCAACAGCAGGCAGGTGATAAAGGCCCTTTTTACTTCTTTGGCCGCCAGGAGTCCTGTCGATACCGCCCGAGGTGGCCCAAACTTTCGCTTCTGATCAACGCCACTTTTGCTATCGTAATAATCATTAATCAAATTGGAAGCTGCTTGGAGAAGTAATACTACGAGCAGGGGCCAGGGGGCGAGGAAGAAATTGAATTGATTACCAAGCTGATGATAGGCCAGGGCCAACCCTAAAATGACCGGACCTAGGCCAGCAAAGAGCGTTTTAGGTCGAATGGCCATTACCAAAGGATTTGTCATATTTTGATTGTTTTGAGCTGGTTGTACAGGGCAAGATTCTCTTGTGGGTTGATCATAAATTCCAGAAGAATCGGCCGTGAAGTTGCCATGCTTTCCTGAATGGCCTCAGGGTATTTTTTGGCCAAGTCTTTTTGAGAAGAAATACTGCAACATTTGATTCCCATACTTTCTGCAATGGGGGCCAGTTGGCAATCATGAGGTGTGGTCATCATCTCCATGGCCTGGTCTATGTTTGCTAGGTTAAGCAATTTAAAAATTCCTCCCCCGAAATCATTGGCCACGATAATGACCAAGGGGGCCTTGAGATTTTTCAGGGATAAAAGCGAGTTTAAGTCATGCATGGCGGAGATATCACCTAACACCAAAGTTATGGGTGTTAGGTGATTTGTTTTCATCCCATCTGAAGCCCCCATGGCCGTGGCAATTAAACCTTCAATGCCGCTCACTCCACGATTGGTGAGAACCGATAAATGTTTGTTGATTACCAGAGAAGTATAGGAATCAAAGGAACGCACGGTGGTCGAATTGCCTAAAACCAGCACGCTCTTATCAGGTGCCAATTCCACAATAGTTTTAGAAAGGGCGGGAAAAGTTTGAGATGACTGGTCAATCAAGGCCATCTTTTTTTGCACAAAGGGAATGAGACTCTTCAACGATATGTTTTTGGGGGTCATTGGAAGAACAAGGGCCTGCACAAATTTGTGAGGTGTTTGATGGATCTTAATGCGTATGCG
The DNA here is from genome assembly GCA_964359085.1 of uncultured Bdellovibrio sp. Lineage (GTDB taxonomy): Bacteria > Bdellovibrionota > Bacteriovoracia > Bacteriovoracales > Bacteriovoracaceae > GWA2-49-15. The sequence goes on from CAYHRT010000064.1 coordinate 12,404, forward strand.
TAGCGCCGGATCTTCCATGTTTGGAGATAGATTGACCGAAATTAATTTGGTTTCCGGATTTTTGTCGAGGAAAGAGTAGTAATGTTTTGAAGTCACTCGACCGCCTAGATGCAAGATGTATCGCTTTGACGCTTCTTTGCACCCTTCTTCGGATCCTTCTTCGGACCACTTAAGAACTTCCGGATGGTCGAAGGTGGGAATTTGGCCATGCTGCAAATTGAAATCGAATTTGAGAGACGAAGTTACGTCGGCATAAAATGGCCAGGGACATTTTTTTAGAAATTGTAAGATACATGCGTGATCTTCATAGTGAGGGAGTTCGCCAATCACCACGATTCCCTGGCCTTCAAAAATTCCCTCGAAAATGGAAGAATCAACTCCCTCTCTATGTTGAGTATATGGTTGAGCGTCGGCCAGAATATTGTACCCTTCGCTCAGCATCGCAGGAGGGATGGCCTGAGCTGAACCATCGAGGGGTTCATTAAAACCAATATTAAGATGGGAAGGTGTTCGCCGAAATGATGGCGAAGATGCATGGAGTGCGTGGCCCAAGAGCGCGGCCCATTCGTGAGGCGAGCTGTGCTGTGCTGGAGCATCGAGAGTTAACAGTGTGGGGGCGGCCGGTGCGAGCAAGTGGGGCTGCTGCAAGGTTTGATTGGCACAGGCGTAAACAAGGGAAGCTGGACGGTCGGCACTTAAAATGAGAAGCGGCGTCTGTGATTTTTGCGCCTCAAGAATGGCCGGATAATAATTTGCCATCGCCGTACCCGAAGTACATAACAAGCAGGCCGTTTCACCCGTTACTTTGGCATATCCTAGCGCCCTGTAGGCATGGGCGCGTTCATCAATTCCAACTTCAACTATGATGTCATCGGATTTCAATTGTTGAATGGCCCACAACAGAGGGGCGTTACGCATGCCAGGTGAAACAAAGAAAGCGCGAATCTTATTTTTAACCATCTGGTCAATAATCAGAAGAGCAAAGAGCTGATTAATATTGCTCGCTTGTGGAATACTCACGGAGACATCCCATGGGATGGAACATGAGACATAGCAAGCTCCAAGGCGATAAAGTTTTTCATCTTGTGGGCGGTTTCCTGCCACTCAGATTCAGAATCACTTTGTTGTACGATTCCGGCACCGGCAAAAATGTGCAGCCGCTTTTCTTCACTCAAGGCGGAACGAATGGCCACTAACATTTCACTGGAATCGGCGCTCAAGACCCCAACTGGCGCAGCATAGAGACCTCTTTCATATCCCTCACCGGCGGCAATCTGTTCCAGGGCCCCTTGGCGGGGATGCCCGCCTACTGCAGAAGTTGGATGCAGGGCCTTAATGATGGAAAAAGGCGAAAGATTTTGAGGAGTTTCGGCCTGCCAGAGAGAGTGAATATGTTGAACGTGGGCAAGTTTGAGGAGTTGCCCGGAAAAAAGTAACTCTGGTTTAAGCCCCAGTCCACATAAGTTGGCCCTGACGTCATCGATGACAAATCGATGCTCTTGATGATTTTTGGTAGAGTGAAGTAATTGATTCGCCAGTTCGTGGTCCGCTTCTTTGGTGTTACCTCTGGGCATGGTCCCGGCCAGCACATCAACGGCCAAGGTATTTTTATGCCAGCTAAAAAGCCTTTCGGGTGAGAAAGACAAGAAAAACCATTCGGGAGAAAGCGCCAGCCAAAAGATATTGGAGGAAGTCGTTTTTTCGTTGTCCTGCCATTTGTCTTCCAGAAATTGGCGAGGTGATTGATCACAATCAAGGCAGAGTCGTCTGGCAAAAACAACTTTCTCCCCAATGAAATTTTCGATGAGTTCGCTCCATGTCTTTTTATCCGGTGTAGATTGGTGGGCGAGAAAATGACATGGATGTTGTGTTTTCGCGTGTCCTTCAGCGAAAAAGAATTGCAAAAAATCAAAGGGAAGAATCTTATTTTCTTGATATTCGAGGCATTCAAGATGCGAGAGATTCAGTCCGATTACCAGTTTTCCCTCTAAGCGTTGGCGAAAATACAGGCGTGGTACAAAATAATAATGGGGCCGTACTCCGTCCCACATGACCTCAGGTCGTTTCGTTCTCTCAAAAAATGTTTGTCCCCCAATGAGAAAACTGTTGGGATGAGCTTTCACTTTTTCCCAAAAGCGATTCATCTCGGCTTGGGTATCCGGAAGAGTTCTAAAAGCACCTACCGCCAGAAGACGGGTTTGTTGGTGAGAACTAAAAAAATAGGCCTTGGGGAAGATCGGCCGATTACTGGCCCATAGAAATAAGTTTGAGATCGGCTCAGAAGAGTCATATTCCCATTCGAGATTGGCCCATTCTTCTCCGGCAGAGAGGAGAGGGGTGGAACGGAGGTAAATGGGGAGAATCGCATTATTCATATTTAGTTTTGCCTTCATAGAGTGTGGCCACGCCAAAGGTGAGTTTTGTGGCACTCAAATCTTTAAATCCGGCAGACTGCATCAGCGTAAGAAAGGCCTGTCCGTAGGGAAAATCTTCCACCGTTTTATTGAGATAGGTATAGGCGTCCTTATGGCCTGAGAGCAGATTCCCAAGCCATGGGAGAAGATAGCGAAAATAAAGATTATACAGAGTGCGTACCAGGTGATTTTGTGGCCAAGAAAATTCTAGAATCAAAATCTTACCACCCGGCCGGAGCGTGCGTGCGCATTGTTTGAGTGACTCGATCGGACTGGAAAAATTCCTGATTCCAAAAGCGATGGTAATAACGTCCATACGGTGGTGAATCATTTCTAAATTGACACCATCACCGAAGGCCAAGGTCACCTGCTTGGAGAGTCCCAATGCTTCCACCTTCCTCTTTCCAATCTTGAGCATGCCTTCGGATAGATCCAATCCAGTAATTGATGCCAAAGGACGACTTTGGGCCAGGGCAATGGCCAAATCTCCCGTCCCAGTGGCCAAATCAAGAACATGGAGTGGGCCTTCAGGTAAGCGCTTGGCCAGTTTTTTGCGCCAAGTTCGATCAATGCCAAAAGAGAGCAGGCGGTTTAATAAATCATAGGTGGGGGCGATCTGGTTAAAGATCTGATAAGAGTCTCGCTTCTGTACTGTGAGAGCATCTTCTTGCATCGCCTACCTCGTTCTAGGATGGGGTGCGACAATACTTAAATTTTTATCAGGTGACAACCAATAGGAAGGGTTCTAGGGCGCTTTTTGATTTACAAAAATAGCTCGGAGTGTTACTACCTTGATCGCTTGCTTTTGATAGCTTCACTTGGATTAATAAATACTATGTCTTTAGTGCAATTTTTGGCCCATATTCCCAACGATATTCTAAAACGTCTGGGTGATTTGAGTGTCGATGCTCGCAGTGAAAGCTGCCGTCGTGAAATCAATGATCTTCTCCAGCAAACGGTCTTGTTTGGTGGCAAACGTTTGCGTCCTCTTTTGACCTTTCTCATGGGGCAGTTTTTTGGCCTGGATTTAGACGATTGTGAATTGCCAGCACGAACGATTGAACAAGTCCATGCCGCTTCTCTTTCTCACGACGACGTGGTGGATAACGCCTCAACCAGAAGGGGGAAGCCTTCCATTAATGTGGTGGCCTCTAATAAAAGAGCGGTTTTGGCGGGAGATTATCTCTTGGCCAATGTGATCGTTGATTTAGCAACTTTGAAACGCCCGGATATCGTCAGTGAAATGGCCAAAGTCATTCGTGATTTGGCAGAAGGGGAGTGGCTCCAGTTAGATGCCGCTCAAAACCGCGTTTACACCCGCGAGAGTTTGCGCGAAATCGCTTTGAAAAAGACTGCCAGTGTGATGAGTTGGTGTGGTGTCGCGCCGGCACTCATCGTCAATGCCCCCCAACCCATGGTGGAATATGCTAGGCAGTTTGGAGAGAAACTAGGCCTGGCCTTCCAGCTCATGGATGATGTGTTGGATTTCCAGGGGCCAGGTTTAAAAGATCAACTTATCGATTTGGAAAATGGCCAGGTGAATTCAGTTTTATTTGAGTGGCTCGACCTCCATCCTGAACTTTTTCTTCGGTACAGACAGGGCGAATCCATTCAGGATTTATGGCAGGAGAAACAATTTAATAGTTCCCTCAATCAATCCTTATCCACCGCCCTTGTGGCGGTGAGAACTGAGGCCCAACAATATTTAGATGAGGCCAAAAATATTTTAAATTTGATGAATAGTGAACTGGGAAAAAAGAATCCATCCGATAAACAAAAAAGTTTCAAAGCGCTTGAGTTCATCGTTGATTATTTAGGTCAGCGATCTTTCTAACTAATTTTTCCTTAATTTTTTATCATGCCCTATTATTGGGGCAAGTTCTGCCCTTACGGCGTGGTTGGCGACGGGGCTAATAAAAAATAACTTACTGAATATTAAGGATTTGGGGTAAAATTATAACAAGGAGCTTAAGGTAAGTGCTATGGCCCAAAAACCAGAATATTGTCGAGTGCCCGTTGAGACCATTCAACGTCATAGTGGTGATTTTCCGTTCGATGTTTATTTACGGCTTTCGGATGAGAAATTAGTGCGTGTTGTGCATGGTCATGATGACGTGAAGGCCACGGTGGCCCACTATGTGGCGAAGGGTATTAAAGAAATTTATGCCGTGAAAGAGGACTACGCTAAATTCGTGGAATTGGTTAATAGAGAGCTAACAGCAAAATTTTTTGATGTGCAAACTTCATCCCAAGAAAAGATGGAGATTTTGCAAAATTCTTATAATGTGCTGAAAGAATCATTTATGAAAGTCGGTTTGTCTCAAGCTTCCATTAACTTGGCGCGCGACTTGGCCAAGAATTCTGGTGAACTTATTTCCAAACAAGCAGTTGCCAAGGATATTTTCGCCCAGTTTAAAGGCAAGTGCAGTAGTGAATACGTTAGGTCGTTATTTGTCGGTACCGTAGTTTTAAATATGTTGGATCATTTGGATTGGCAAACTGACAGCGTTCGACAACATGTGATGGAGTCCCTTTTATTGCGGGATATTCTTCTGTTGCCTGAACATTTTGTTAATATAAGAGATTGTGTCCGATCCTGGCCTAATGCAGCCAGTCGATTCCTATCGTATGGCAGCCAGTC
>CAYHRT010000065.1:0-17244 GCA_964359085.1 uncultured Bdellovibrio sp.
GACTGCGTGGGCCTCACCAATCAATTGTGGAAACTCGCCAGCGACGGAAGATTGATCGGAAACGGTGGACTGTGCGTGGAGGCCAAAGGCGGAGCGACCGCCAACGGCAGCGAAGTTGTCATCAATCCGTGTAACAATAATGCCAATCAAAAATGGCGTATGGAGAATGGCTTCATGATTCACTCCAGCGGCAAATGTCTCAATGTCACAGGGGCGCTGACACAAAATGGTACCCCAATCATCCTGTGGGATTGTGGCAACTACAACAATGAAAAATGGTCATGGATAAAACCAATGATCATCCTTCCGGGCGTGATCAACCTTCAATAACCATCACCGTCTTTATTTTTCATTGATTGCGCCCGTGGAAAAAAAGATTCTAAAGTTCGTGGGCAATCATGGGCATGAAATTGTTTTGTCTTTGGTCCGCAATCATGAAGATACTAATAAGAGACCAAAGGCACCATGGTCCTGAATCCATGGAAAAACGAATTTAAGGACAGGCGCCTAGATCAGTTGAAGTGGTCTTCAGTTTCACACCGCTAAACTGGAACATCTCACAGCGTACTGTTTCGTGGGTGATGTTAATTTCCCACTTCCAGATAGGAGCAGATTTCAAATCTCCGGAACGCGGCCAGCTTGGAAGATATCCTTTGGACTCAAGGATCCTTTTACGATCACCCTTGCTTGAGGCCACCAGCGACTTGAACTTCGCCTCTTGTTCACGCCGTATCCGGTCATTCATGTCCTTGCGTTTTTTGCTATCCACTTCCTCGTTGGCCGCGTCTGCCTTTCCCTTGGCGCTAATGGTGGCAATTTTTTCATTCATGGTCTTATCGCAAAAAGCAAACCAGTCACCTATCGTTTTCGTCATCTCGGTGCTTTCACCCGAAACAACGATGGAAGTTGTCAGATTCTCCTGAGTGATTTTTGGCAAGGCCTTCATCGCCGATTGCTTAAAATTGTTATAGGTATCCACTCGCTCATCTAAACCCGAAGAACTTTGCGCCTTATGGATCACGGTGCATTCGCGAATGGCCGAGAAGGCGTCATCGTACGCCTGCTTGTGACCATTTTCATTGTCCGATTCTTTGCTCTCCTGCGCGCGCATGGCCTCTCGCTCGGCCGCGTTGGATTTTTTTCGGAACTTCCCCGGGCGATTCGAGCTACTATCCGACGCGAGAGAAAGATTAATCATTAACCAAACGACACCTAAACAAATGGCCCATCTAGGTCTACACATATCTACTCCATGACAATATAATGATTGATCAATTCTAGCACGCTTTCCTTTGTTCACTACTGAATTTATTATCTATAGTTTCATCCCATTACAAAAAGGTCAAAGGGGAATTTGTAACTATGGAAATGAGCATTCAAGACGCCCGTCGTATTATTTTACAGGCGCAAAAATTAAAGAGCAGTGTGCCCCCAAATACTTTGCAGATCATCCGAGATTTGGGCCACGTTCAAATTGATACAATTTCAGTGGTTCAACGCGCGCATCATCACATTCTTTGGTCGCGTAATTCAAATTATAGAACAAGCGAATTGGAAGAGCTTCAAACTCAAAGAAAGATTTTTGAGTATTGGTCCCACGCCGCTTCTTACCTTCCCATAGAATCATATCGATTTTGTTTGCCCCGTATGTATCTTTATCGTTCTGGGAAAAACCACTGGTTCAAGGTTGATAAGAAAATCAAGAAATATGTGTTAGATACCATTAAGGCCGAAGGTCCTAAGAAAGCGAGTGATTTTAAATCTCCCCGTAAAAAGTCCGGGTGGTTTGACTGGGCCCCTTCTAAAAAGGCTTTGGAACTTCTTTTTATGGAAGGGACCTTAATGGCAACCAGACGAGAGGGATTTCACAAAGTTTATGATTTGAAAGAAAATGTTCTTCCCCCGCAGTTGGATACCCGTTTTCCCAGCGAAAAAGAATATGCCCAGTTCTTAATAGGAGAACAACTCAAAAACCAAGGGCCTGCCTTGTCGGATGAAATTGCGTATCAAAGGGGGGCGAAAGTTAAATCACTGGTGAAAAAGACGCTTGATGAGATGGTCGAAGACAAGAAATTAATAAAAGTAAATATCGAAAAGCAAAAACACCCCTATTATTTAAGGCCGGATTTTTTAGACAAAATTAAGAATGCAAACTCATGGTCTGCTGATGTTCATATCCTTTCTCCCTTTGACAATCTTGTCATCCAAAGGAACCGTTTGGAATTCTTTTTTAATTTTAACTATCGAATTGAATGTTATATGCCGGCCCACAAAAGAAAGTTCGGTTATTTTTGTCTTCCCCTATTGGTAGGAGATCAGTTCATCGGACGCATAGATGTCAAGGCCCATCGTGAAAAGGGTCTGCTGGAAGTTAAAAAAATATTTTTTGAAAATCCCTCCGTGCAGAAGCGAAGTGAGACGACATTTAATAATAAACTGGAAGAGTTTGCTCAATTTAATGGGTGCTCAAAAGTAATAGGAGCAAGAATTGGGCCTGTGATAATGCGGAATAAATAGCTGTTTATTGACGGCCATGCCATCTCCCCTTAGACTTTTCACAATCAATTGGAAAGGGGCTGATGTGCGATGAGGACGATTTGTTTCGCAGTGATATTGTGTTGCCATTTTTTCGGGGCCATATCGGTACAGGCGGAAGATCAGGAGAGTCATGCTGAAAAGACGCTCCTGGCGACGCTTGACCAATGGGAACGTGAGTTTCCCAATATCAAGGATACCCCGGACCCCGGGAATCAAATTATGTTCGGAAACGAATTCATGGAAAAGGCGATTTCCCCAAAGACGCTAGAGCTTTACCGCAAAATGATCCCCGTCTGGTCCCGTCGATTCGCAGCGATTCATCATAAGGATAATGCACTTCTCGCCCTGTCACGAGCACCGCGAGCTATGCAAGTCGACCCGGATGCGGCCGAGGAGTATCAGGCCCTGGCGGTTGAAGAATGGAATACCGTTTTTGCTCTTGCCCCCGAGGTGAAGTCTAAGCTTATCGTGGTGCCTGAAGATTATGGTCTCGGCGAAGCGCGTACAGGCGAAGATTGGCTTAAGTTCGCGGTGAAAGCGCTCAGCAAGCCTGTGGCCCAGCAGAAGGCGATGAATGCTCCGCAAGTTCTCGTGGCGAAAAACTTGGGGGATCTCAAGACTGCTTCCGACGCAATTAAGGAGATCGAACGGGCATGGCCGCACCCAAGTCCATATGGCGATTATTCGGCCATCGCAAAACATGCGTATTTCCTACTGGGAGCAAGCCCTGCACCAGCATTGAAAGCGGCCCACGACCGAATTGATCGTTGTGTTCGTGCGCATAGTGGTGTGAAGGAAGGAATTGAGGAAATCGATAAATGTCTCGCTGAAACATACACTCCTGGGAAGCGATCAAATTTCGATGCGGCCGTAAACAAGTTCAAGTGGGCGCTAGATTCATGGGGACTCAAAGGGACTCCCGAATCTTGCGGGGATACTCCAGAGAAAAAGACCTTTAGTGGAAGGATTTTGACCCGTCGCTGGAGCTGGCCGGTAGTGACATGGCTCTCAAAAGCGAAAGAACTGCAAAAACTTACAGGTCAAAGTGCGGGAATAGATAAGATCATGGCTGCGCCGTAAACTAAGGTGAATCAATAACAGGGGAGAAGTGACATGCGATTTAACATTAAAGTAATGGCCGTAATTCTGAGCTTGAGTTCAATTACCGTCCACGCGGAACTTGAGGGTGCATTAGGCGATGCCCAAAGAAACGCCCAGAACCTCTTAAATCATGTGCGAAGCGATGATTACAAGAAGGACATGAAGGATCTCAAATGGTCCTCACTCGAACCCGATGCAGGTTATTGCCTTCGGGATGTTGAAGAGGCCTTGAAGACGAATCCACCGACTCGCAAGATTCCACTCATGCCGGAGCCAGGAGTCACTAAACCCTACACGCTGGCCGAGATTCGAGATGAAATCTGTCGGCCTCAGCTCAAGGAAGTGGAGCTTCGAAAGAAAATGGAGCCCGTATTTCAGCCTGCCATGAGGGTATTCACTCAACTTAAGGTTCTGGCTGAACAACAAAAAGAAGGCAAGGATACCGGTACCACCACGATGTTGATCGAAGCCGATGCAAAGGAATGTCTTCAAAAAGTGCAAGAAGCATTGAAGGCCGGAGTACCCAACACCAGAGTCATTGCCTTAGATAATCAAGACGTCGCCTTAAAGACCATTCACGATCAGTGCGCCTCGGGTGGTAAGACGGGCGCCCAGGTAGCATCCGTAGCTAAGGTCCAGGAAGAAGCCAAGTTTGCTCCTTTCGTTAAAGTCCTTTCCGGCGACAAATTGAAGGTGTTCAATGAAACCCATCGCATTGGGATGAAAGTGTATGGTTCGGGAGGAAAGATTTTGATGAATCCCGAACAATTTGAGAAAGCTACTGCTTGGTTTACTGTTGGTGTCAATCGCGATGGACTGATTCCGCAATGGTCATTGGATGTTTATCGTTTCAATGGAATGAACAAAAAAGAGGTGGACACAAAAACCGGTTCGGGCGAAGAACCACCTTCAGAGGAATTCAAGTGAAACGGCTCAAAACCTTAGCACTGTTTGCCGTGGCCCTAGTTTCTTTCAACTCAAGCGGGGAAGTGCCTCCGGTAGAGATTAGCTACGATCAGCCCAAAGCAGGAGAGATTCGGACCGAGTTTAGATTCAAGATCAATACCTCGAAACCGATCAAACAGGTCGATGTCGCGATTGAATATCAGGGTACAGCGAATCAGGTCCTAAGGAACACCACATTCGGTTGGCAGAACATAATTAATGGCGAACAGCGGCCCATCAAGGGAGGCCAAACTTACCAGGACAAACATCGTTTCCCTGAGGGTACAATAAAAACGAAGGCCTCCCTCGAACGTGTGATTTACGAAGATGGCTCAACTTGGAAGAACGAGAAGAATTAGTGATCGCTCACATTTCTTGGAAAGAACCATCACCCTTGACGTGATAGGTGTAGTCCTGCTGCGACTCGTTCATCACTGTCTTAACTACGGTGCTTAGCTTAACGGTCATTCCGACAACAGGGTTTTGTTTGGTCCCATGATTGACGATGGAAACACGTATCGCCTTAGCGCTAAAATTATATCCCCAGCGAACCAGCAAATCTTCGGGACGAATTTCCACGCCGGTCAGATAGCGGCCCTTACCTTCATACTGACCACCATAAGTATAGTTAATAGTGTAGCGAAGACTCACGACGACCACCCCGTAAAGATTCTTCAGCTCAAGACGATACTTTCGATAAGTAGGTGAGTACCATCCTTCCAAATCCATCTCATCAACTTCTTGGCCACTGACTTTGGGTAGAAGTTTCCAAACAGCGTCTTCGCGGGCGACGACGGGTTTTCCTGCTTCAATGATTTTATAAATTTTTGTTCCCATGGAAATGATAGTGTCGAGGTCTGACTCATATTCTGCGAGTTCGGCATTTACTTTATTTTTTGAGACAAAAGAAAAAAGTGCTTTTTTGTTTTTGGCGACAGGGGCCAGAGGTGCCTCTAGACTATCTTCGAGAGTCACAGTGCTGGAAGCGATGGTGTAATAGTCGGCATCTTCTTGTGCCCGCAGGTTAGTGAAGCTTAAACACAAGAGTAGGGTGATCAATATTTTCATAACGTCTCCATTGTTTCGTCATTGAGAGACGTGCTTTTTCTCATAAAATCGTATTGATTAATATTAGATTAATTAACTTCTTTCAATATAATAAAAAGATAGATATAGCTTTGAATTGTCCAATTTGAATCCCACCTCCTGGAGATCTTCGGGACTTGTAAATTTTATAGCAGACTATAGGCAGAAGGTTTCTAAAGTTTTACAAAGCCCTATTAACTAACAAACACAGGGGTAAACATTTATGAAAAAATTAGTATTGGCCTTCTCTTTGATCTTCTCTACCCAGGTATTCTCTCAAGGGGTTTCAATGGGAGATGAGGCCAAGGATATGTTCAATGTTCTTACGCATAACCAAGTTCAGGAATGTTTGAAGGATTTTGATGGAAAGCTGATTAACCTAGACATCAAAAAAACTGTATTTCGGTGCCCTGGTTGCAATACTTATGTCATCACAGGTAACAAGCTTGACATCGATCTTGTCAGGTCTGAAAAAACCGTGATTACTCTAAAGGGAGTAGGTCAGAGAGGCTTCGGTGGACAATTCGTTCAAACTTTCGAATGTACAATTAAGAATTAATTAAAAAGGGAGCTTAGGCTCCCTCTTTTTAGTTAAATAATAATTCATTCAAAATTTTACTGACATGCTCTGGCGAAATGCCATTCAATCTGGCGGCGCTTTCTATTAAGCGGTTCAAATCTGCTGGTTCACCTTCTATCGATTTTTTGTAGGCCTTTTCAAGACCAAAAATTGTAGTCCCAAGCACTTTCATTTCAAAAGCATTGCGATCGCCCGCACTCATCTGGCGAGTGGTTGCCAATCTTTGCCATTGAGTTGCGAATTTTGCCAACTCAAGAGAGCGAGTTTCGCCGAGGCCAAATTTGGCCATGATATTATCACTCAACGCCACAATCTCTTGCTTTTCGGCCAATCCTGCCATCATTTCTAAATCATGCGAATAACCTTCGAGTTCAACTAATCCGCGCACAGCACCTATTCCGTCGCAAGCATTGGGATGGGGGTCGGAACATGAATCATGCATACACCCTGTAAAGAAAAAGAGCGTCCCAACTGTTAATCCTAGACCGGCAAATAAATGTTTACTCATAATGCACCTCTTCGAATTTATCGTTATATCGGATATCGGCAGATATTATTGGTAGCACTGGCGAGTTCAGGGAGTCAAATGAAGGTCTAGAGGGGCCTGGCACTGAGAAGGCAAGCTTGACCTGAAAAATTTTTTGATGTATCGCATTGCCCATGAAATTAATACTTGCCCTACTTTTAATGACTTTAAGTGTTTTTGCCGACGACAATGGCGCCAGAATGCAGGGAGAATTTTGCGTGAACTCCGAGGGGAAGCCGGCCCTTAATCTGCGCGAATTTATTGAATGCTCATGGCTGACCAACCAGGATTTGGACGGCCAGGATTTCAGTGGTCTGAAGATGGATGGCTCCATTTTGAAGGGAGGCTTTTTAAAAAATACCAATTTCCTTGAGACCTCTATGGTCGTGACTGATGTCAGCTATGCCGGTTTTTTTGAAGCCAAAATGTCCAAGGTTATCATGACCGGTGCTCTGTTGATTTCGACAAATTTTGAAGAAGCTGATTTAACCGAGGCCCAGCTTTTTGGTGTTCTTGCTCTGGGGGCAAGTTTTAATCGCGCCAAGCTTACCGGGACCTCATTTCAATACGCGGATTTACGAGCAGCTTCTTTCAAAGCGGCATTAGTGCGAGGAACTGACTTCCGCCATGCCCATCTTGAAGGGGCCGATTTGGCTGCCGTACTCCTCGATGAAAACACTAAATTTGGCGATGCCATCTTTGATGATTCCACAAAATTACCTTTTACTGAAGCTGAGGCGCTGAAGCGACAAATGGTTAAAAGTACAGATGCCACCTTTCCGCCCCATACCGGAATGAACGAACCCAGACATGACTGGCCGACCTATGACCTCTCTGGTGGGGAAGATGTGGGTGCCCGCTATGTTGAAGAACGGAATCAGTGTGAAGTGCCCGATGATCCCTATATGCCTGCCAGCAATGAAGACTTCTGGGGCCAGTGTGGCAGTATAACAGGTTCTTGGGGAGGCGTGGATGTGAGCAGTCGCGATCTTGTCGCCGCAGGCTTGGCCGACCAGTTTGCTCACGCCAATTTCAGCGGTGCCAGATTGCAGTCGGCGGGATTCAGAGGAATTTTTACCTACACAGATTTTCGTGCGGCACTCCTGCAAAATGCCAAATTGGCCCACATCTATGCCCGAGGTGCCTATTTCAGTCACGCAAGCATGGAGCACGCCAATCTCTACGATACAGATCTCTACCTTGCTCATTTTGTCGAGTCTTGGATGAGGGGGGGCGACTTACGCTATGCTCGCGCTGTGGGAGCAGATTTCCAAGGCGCTGACTTGACTGCAGCGCTTCTGCAGGGCGGGGATTTTCGCGTGACCAATCTCGCCAAGGCCCGCAGCTTGCAAGGTGCCGAATACGATTCCAAGACACGCCTGCCTTTTAGTGATGAGGAAGCCGCCTCACTTGGTATGATTCGCCATGAATAATTTGGCCCTCCCCGCCCCTGAGTAGTTACGTTATGTGATCTAACAAATTATCTAATTGACATATTATAATATTATAATATACTTTTGCTAAAATGTTCATTGAACAAAGGAAGGGTATGGTTATTTTAGATGTCAGAGAGAAAGAGGAGTTTGCCGCTGAACTTGGTGAGAAATCAATTTTTCCCATCATGCGACAGGTTCACATAATAGCAGCTTCTATGGTTTTCTGTGCTTTTTTGGCCGCACATTTTATTTACCCCGGTCTCATCTACATGGCCCTGCTGGTTGGAATAGGCCTTTTCATTTTTGGATTGACCGGACACTGTCCTATGGCCTGGCTGCTTCAAAAAATGCCGTGGAATCAGGCGGGGGTTTGTTGCAAGTCTGAGGAAAATAAGGGCAATTGTTGTAAGTAACGGACTGGGAATTATGAAAAAAGCACTTTTGATTATGTTTTTATTTGCCGCCGCAAATTCTTTTGCAGAGGCCGAAGCCGTTAAATGTTTCGATGAGATTTGGCAGATATTCTATCAAAAATCTTATTTAATTCAGGCGGCAAGAGATGAACAAGAGAGTTCTTCTCTTGCCTTCGATCGGGCCAATCGGCATTGGTTTCCAAGGGCCTTTATATCAGGACAGGTTTTTAGCACAGATGATCCGGGACAGATTTTTTTTAATAATTTAGGGCAACGTTCTATCACCCCCGTGGATTTTGTCCCATCATCTCTCAATAATCCAAAGAAAGAGATCTACCAGGTGGGAACCATTGGTCTCCAGCTTCCTCTCTATGAAGGTGGGAGCAAAGTTGCCCAGTCTTCCATGATGGAACTTATTCTCCAGGCGCGTGTTTTGGAAATTGAAGCACGAAAAACTAAAGAATATGCTGAACTTGTCAAACGCTATGGAGAGGTGCTGATCTCCAGTAAGAGTGCCGACGATTTAGTGAATCTCAAGGAGCAGCTGTCTAAAATTATGACGACCTATCAGGTGGGAGCAAAATCCAGCCCTGTAGGGTATTCAGGATTATTAGGACTCAAAGCGGTTCATCATCGTATTTTGGGGCTCATGGCAAAATTTCGCCTGCAAATTGAGAGTGATAAATTTTGGATTGCAAAAAAGGTCGATATTAATGCAAGTTGGACTCCTGATCTCAGCTCCAATCTCGCCACTTACCTTGAGAAAAATCTTGAAAATACTTTTTCTCATTCTAATTCCAGCCTTCTCATGGCCAATCTTTTGGAGGTGAATGCCCTTGGAAAAATGAGAGAAGTGGAGCAGGCGAGATTCCTGCCCCAGATTGGTCTCTTTGCTCAAAACAACCTATATAACGGCGCCCGCGATTTTCAAAATAGTCAAATGTTTGGAATAAATTTAACTTGGGATCTATTTAATAATGATTCTTACGGCAGAATCGCCGAAACTCGGGCGAAATATAGGGGGGCCGAAGCCAAAATAGCGGCGGCTAGACAAGATGAAATGATTGCTCATAATAATCTTGCGGCCTCCAAGGCGGTGTTGGAAGAAAATATAAAACTTTTATCCGATACCGATACACTTCTAAAAGAACAAACCATTAATGCCATGAAACTTTTTAAGTCAGGTCTCATCTCGGCCCTGCAACTCTCAGAAGTCATTAATCGGCGAGTCGATCTGACTGAAAATAAATCCAATGCAGAAAATCAATATCTTGAAGTCATGACTAATATTTACCAAATTCATCATTGAGTTAAAAAGGATGCCCATGAAGCCACCCAAAATAATGAAGGGTTTTGCCGGGAAGCTAGCGGAAATTTTTGTTCAGTCCAAGCTTACTCCCGTGACGATTGTGGTTGCTCTTCTGCTCGGCCTTGGTTCGGTTTATTTGACTCCAAAAGAAGAGGAGCCGCAGATTACTGTGCCAATGATTGACGTCATGATTCCAGCACCCGGGATGGAAGCACAGGATATCGAAAAAAATATTACCGAACCGGTTGAACGCGCCCTGTGGGGATTGGATGGCGTCGAGTATATCTATTCCATGAGCCGACCTCATGGAAGTTTAGTGACTGTTCGTTTTAAAGTTAATGAACCCATCGAACCTTCTCTGGTAAAAGTCCATCATAAGTTGATGTTGCTGATGGGAGAGCTTCCGTCAAATGTTCTCAGACCTGAAGTGAAGTCTTACAGTATCGATGATGTGCCTTTCTTGGCGGTGAGTTTTACTTCGAAAAAACGCAGTGATTATGAGTTAAGAAATTTGGTTGCCCCTCTGGCAAGGCAGCTTGCCAGTACTCCCGATTTGGGAAAAGTCGAACTTTTAGGTGGAGTCAAACGCGCCATTCGGATCATTGCCGATGCTGAGAAACTGTCCCGTTCATCGGTAACTCTAGTCGATCTTGAGGCCGCACTTAAAATGAACAATGCCCATTTGCCCGCCGGAAAGAATTGGTCTTCTGAAAAAGTCTTAGATGTGGAGGTGGGAGGCAAGCTGCGATCGATCCTGGATATCTCACTTTTGCCTATCGGAAATCGAGGAGGACGCATCGTGAAAGTTAGCGATGTTGCTCAAGTCGTCGATGGCCCAGAGGAACGTACCCGCATATCCACTCTCTATGATAAAGGGCAAAAAATCGATGAGGCGAATGCTGTCACTATTAGCTTTTCCAAACGAAAGGGGACAGATGTTGCGCAGCTTGCTGAGACCATTCTCACTCGCCTTGATGTTGCCAAAAAAAATCTTCCGCAGGATGTGCAACTCACGGTCATTCGTGATTATGGTGCCACCGCGAAAGAAAAATCTCATGAACTGATTCAGCATCTGATTCTTGCAACTTTATCCGTGACTCTGCTCATTGCCCTTGTTATGGGAATAAGGGCCGCCGTTGTTGTGGTCATTGCCATTCCAGTGACGCTGGCCTTGACCTTGGCCGTCTATTACTTCATGGGATATACACTTAATCGCGTAACTTTGTTTGCTTTGATTTTTTCAATTGGAATTTTGGTTGATGATGCCATCGTGGTAGTGGAAAATATTGAGCGCTATCTCAAAACCTATAAAGAGCTCACCATCATTCAGGCCACTCTTCGGGCCGTTAGCGAAGTGGGGAACCCAACAATCCTGGCCACCATTACGGTTATTGCTGCCATCTTACCCATGGCCTTTGTCAGAGGGCTCATGGGACCGTATATGCGACCTATTCCGGTCGGTGCAAGTTTGGCCATGATTCTCTCGCTCTTCGTGGCCTTTATCGTAACACCTTGGGCATCAGTGAAGCTGTTAAGACATACTGTGACGAGTGAGGAAGGGGGCGATGATGGGCCTAAGTACTCCAAGCTTGATAAACTCTATCTCTGGTTGAGTGATCATTTATTGACTAAAAAAACCTGGGCCTTGGCCTTCACTGTTGTGATTGTAATACTTTTTAGCGTTGCAACTTCGATGTTTGCCACCAAGGCGGTGAAAGTGAAAATGCTCCCCTTTGATAACAAGAGTGAGTTTCAAATTACGCTTGATTATCCAATCATGACACCATTAATGACCTCAAATCAGTGGTCTCGGGAGTTGGCCTCAAGCTTACTGAGGCACCCCGATGTCAAAAAAGTTCAGATTTTTACTGGCGAGTCCGCTCCTTTTTCCTTCTCCGGCATGGTCAAGCATACCTTCTTGCGCAAGAGCGAATATATGAGTGATCTGCATGTTCTCCTGGCAGACAAGTCTGCACGAAAAAAATCAGGTCATGAAATTATCAATGAATTACGGCCTGCAATTGCGGAATTTTCCAAGATCAAAGGGGCCGTTTCCAAAGTGCTTGAGATTCCGCCGGGGCCACCGGTTATGGCAACCATGGTGGCAGAAATTTATGCAAAAGATGTTGAGACCAGAAGAAAGGCCGCGGGCGAGATTTATAGTCTTTTTGCCCGTGAATCCAGCATTGTCGATCTGGATCATTCCTGGCGAGAATCACGGGAACGCATGCTTATTCCTTATGACTATGGGAAGGCGGCCACGTATGGAACCAAGGCAGTGCAAAGCTGGAGCTTGGGGAGGTTAATCTTTAGCGAATCAAAAGTGACCACCTTGGATGATGTTACAACGCCTGAAGAGGTGGGAGTGATTCTTTCGCTCGATCAAAAAACGCGCTCATCGCTTAAACCTTTTAGAGGACAGACTTTCTCCAGTTTTGAGGCGGGGGTTGTAGGAGCAGCGAACGTCTTAGGTGCACCACAAGTGATTAAAACCGAAACCCTCTATCGCAAAAATCTACGACCGGTTGAGTATGTACTCTCTGAACTTGCCGGTACGGAAGAAGCCCCTGTGTATGGTATTTTGAAGCTGGAGGCCCAAATTCCCTATGCTACCCAGACGGCCGAGGTTCCCTGGAATACCAATGAAACCACCATCAAATGGGATGGTGAATGGTTTATCACCTATGAAGTTTTCAGGGATCTTGGCGCGGCATTCTTGGTGGTCATGATTCTCATCTATATCCTGGTGGTGGGGTGGTTTAAAAGTTTTCTGGTACCCTTGGTTATCATGGCACCCATTCCGATTTCTCTGATTGGTATTATACCCGGACATTTTCTAACCGGGGCCTACTTTACCGCCACTTCCATGATTGGCTTTATTGCCGGGGCCGGAATTATCGTCAGAAATTCCATCATCTTGGTGGATTTTATTGAGCATCAAATCAAAAATGGGCATAATTTAAAAGATGCTGTCATCAGCGCCGGTATTTTACGTTTTCGACCAATGCTCTTGACGGCAGCCGCTGTGGTGGTGGGTAGCTCAGTGATGCTCTTTGATCCTATTTTTCAAGGTCTAGCAGTCAGTCTTATTTTTGGAGAGATTGCCGCCACCCTTTTGAGCCGCTTTGCTGTGCCTATTGGATATTACTGGCTCATTGGTCACAGGCGCCATGCTGAATTAAATAGACCGATTGTGGAAAATAATAACTGGGGAGCAGACAATGAAGGTTGAAGTGATGAGGAATCAATGTTTGGAGGTTTCTTCTATCCTGAAGGCCATGGCCCATCCACAACGGCTTATGATCATGTGTTATCTGGCAGACAGCGAAAAGACCGTCAGTGAATTGGTAGACCTTTGTAACATCTCTCAATCCCAGATCTCGCAATTTTTAAATCGCATGCAACGGGAAAAACTTTTGCAGGTCAGAAAAGAAGGACAATTTTCCTACTATAGTATCGCTGAAAAAAAAGTTACAAAGTTAATCCTTTCCATGCATAAAATTTTCTGTGAATAAGATCAGGAGCTTCCCGCATCTCGATAATAAAATACTTTACCATAGTGACTTTTCTGATAAGATAATGACTCATTAAATTGTCCGATTTTGTCAAAAGATGAAATATTGTATTTTATTATTCTTGCTTACCATCACTGGCATATCTTCTGCGGAAGAGATTCAGCAATACCAAATAGGTGTGGGATCTGCTTTTTCTTTGCAGAGTTGGTCAGAGCGTCCTGAGCAATTTACTGAAAAAGATGTTCATCCTCCGCCAGCAAAGATCATCTTCGGACTTTCAAGGATTGATGATGCGAGGGAGCTTGCAGTAAAAACCAGTCTGTCTTTTTTGGATTCGAAAACCCGTTTTCTTTACCTTAGTCCGATGCTTAGTTATAAATTCTCATTTGTCCAAATAATGGGTGGCGTAGAAACGGTGTTGAATAGCTTCAGTGCTGATTCGAAGTACAATAAATCGGCTTTTGACACAGACATGTATGGGGCCTTTGTCGGCGCGTATACTAATTTATGGGAAATTGATTTTCATGCCCTGTTTTATATAAGGAAGCTTGGCGAGACAGAAATCGCGGGCAATGAAGGCGTGAAGACCAAAATGGCACATGAGAGTGATTATGTGCAAAAATATGGGGCCGCATGGAAAGGCCAAAAGTTTGCCATTGAGGGTGAGTTCGCAATTTTTAAATATGGTGAAACGACCATTGTTTCAAAGGAATTCTTTTATAGAATTGAAAAGGATAACTTATTTCGTACAAGTTTGGGTGGCGGCATTTTTATGGGCGAGCTTGAATTTTGGGCAAGATTTCATCAGTTTCAAAATTATGATGATGAGCTAGCTGTTTACTATCAATCTCCATCTTTTGTTCCTGATTACACTCTTTCCAAGAGATCTTTATTTCTGGAGCTTCTATGGAAAATCTAAAAATGATAAAGACAGATAAATTTATTCTTTTTGCCGTCTTGCTTATGTTCATCGGCTCCTGCGGAAAAGAGAAAACAATAACAGAAACCATCAAACTGAGAACGGATACATTTATAAGTTCAATTTCATCCAGCAATAATTCCGATCTCAACTATCTTTCAATTACAAAAGATTCTACCAAGGAAGAGAGAATTATTGTCCGATTGCCCACCAATAACGATAAGGATGATAATTTGTTTGCAAATTGTTTTGATATAGAGAATTTCTGCTCGGTTTTTATCATGCCGGTGGCCATCCTGGTAAAGATTCTTACATCCTGTGCTGATACCATTCTCCAACCGGCCAATTTGACCTCTGCCATTTTAATTTTTAATACAAATGACGGGAGTTCTGTTGCGCCTGGCACGTTCAATCTTAATTTACTAACCAAACCTTGGTTTCATTCTGTAAACTGGTCAAGGGCCCATCCATTTTCCACAAAAGGGAAATGGGCCACTCAAGGTGGTGATTTGGATACCACGACATCGTTCAATGCCAATTGTGTGGGATTGAGCACTGGGGTCTGTGCTGCTAGTGAAATTAAATTTGAAATGACAGATTACTTCAAAACGTTGATCTCAGTTCCGAATTCGATCCACTATGGAATGGCCATTAGCGCGAATACGATGCTTAATGAAGTAAAAATCTATTCTGTTCAAGCAAGTTCGAGTTTTTCACCTAGAATTGAAGCCACCTATACAGGTTCATGTTCAAATTTAGAATTCTCGGAAAAGCATGTCTATTATTTGGGAGAAGCCCTGTGAAATAGTAATGACTATTTCAAAAGATAAAAGGAGTTTAATATATGAATTTAGCAAAAATTATTTTCTTGGCCCTCTCTATCATGGTCCTCTCCTGTACTTCCCCGGTCAGCAGAAAAATTTCCTCAGACGAAGGGGAGATGGAATATGTCGATGTCTGCGATCAATTTGGAAATTGTCGCAAGTTTTCAAGATTGATCATGGGCACCGATCACCTGGTTCAGGGAAACTGGACAGGTGAAGGACAACCGGAAATTTTGGAGGAAGAGGCCTTTGCTGTTCTAGATGAAGCCGCTAGGCTAGGGATCAATTTGTTCGACACTTCTCCCATTTATGTCGGGGGAATTGAATACAAACTTGGCCGATGGATAAAGTCGAGACTAGGGGCCAACCCTGATCGAAAACTCTATGCCTTATCCAAGGGGGGATTTCCTTTTGACTTATTCTGGTCAAAAAAACTGGCCCAAGGCACTCATTCCATCGAGCTTAAAAATACCCTAAAGCAAAATGGAGTATTAAATCAGGATGCAGGGGAATTGAAAAACGCTCCGTCAGGAACTTATGCAAGCCGACTTTATGGAGGCGAGAGTCAGATTATCGATCGTGTGTCAGAAGAAATGGGGCATTCTCTAAGAAACCTTAACGATGATATCACGGTCTATCTTATGCATAGAGATGATGGGGACTACTTCAAGTTTGAAGAAGTGAAAAGGCAAAAGACTCCAGTTAAAACTATCATGCAGGCCTTAAGTGCAGAACAGATTTCCAGCAAGTTTGGCCTGCTTGGTTGGTCCAATTGGCAAACGGAGCGTATCAACGAGTCAATCAAGCTGGCCCAGCAGAACCCAAGTCTAACCAGGCCAAGCATAAATAGCCCCTACTTTTCACTTTTTGAGATGAGCAAAAGAACAATCCATGCTGGTGGTATTCAAGTCACACATAAAGAAATGATGGATGAAAACTTTCAAAAGGGTATCAAGATCATGCCCTATTCTCCGCTTGGCGGTTTTAGCATTTTCGATAAACCAGAACCCAAGTGGGAAAATGCCAGGAAAGCGGCCAAAGTAAAATTTGAGCAAGGCGATGCTTACTGGAAAAATGTTTATCACGCTATTTTTACTCCGGCCAATCAGGCAAGATATGAAAGAGTGGTCAAATTCACTGAAGACTTTAACCGGAACCACAATACAAATTACACCATAGATCAAATGATCAATGCCTATGCCTTGGCCCACAGAAGAACTGATTTCTTGGCGGTTGGCCCCATCACTATGGAACAGCTGAGAAGAACTGTCGCGGCCCTCAAACTGGCACGCTTGCTTAGCGATAATGATTTGGAGTATCTCTATAGCGGAAAGTCGTTATGAACTTAAAAGACTACATGGCATTTTGTGACCAATGGCTTGCCGCATGGACCGGAAATCGGCCAGACTACCTTTTATCATTTTATTCTGAGAATGCTTATTATCAAGATCCCGCCTACCTCAGAGGTCTTAGAGGCCATCAAGAGATTCTTGCATATTTTACAAAACTTCTGGCGAAAAACCCTGACTGGCGCTGGGAGCGTGAAGAAATCTTCGCCAGCGAAAAAGGTTTTATCCTTAAATGGCGAGCGTCCATATCTGGAAAAAAGATCATCTTTGGGCTGGATATTGTGGAAGTCCTTAAGGACAAAATCACTCGAAATGAAGTTTACTTTGATACTGCCCTCCTGCGATAGAGCGGGCCATAGCATGGAGTAAACTATGCACGAACTTACAATTGTCCAGAATGTTCTTGAAATTTGCGAAACTCATGCGGGCGCAAACAGCGTGGGCACCATTAAACTTGAAATTGGCGATCTCTCTGGTGTCACCACAGAAGCAATCGAGTTTTGTTTTGAAGCTTGCGCAAAGGGAACAAAACTTGAAAGAGCGACTTTGCAGATAGATAAAATCAGGGGGTTAGCAAAATGTCGTGCTTGCTCCACATCGTTTGAGATCACCACAGTCTTTGATGCTTGTCCAAACTGCCAATCTTTTTCGCTTGAAATTTTATCAGGAAAAGAAATGCGTGTTTGCGAAATAGAACTGAGGA
>CAYHRT010000066.1:0-17208 GCA_964359085.1 uncultured Bdellovibrio sp.
TTAAGACAGCAATCTTTTTCTTATTCTAAATTTTAAAAGAGCATGCCACACTTTGAAAGGTTTTTACCTCACATCTTTAATTCAAAAGAGGACAGGAAAAAATACTTAAAGAAGTAGCGACTTTGCGGGATATTAATGATCTAGGGGGAGGTGGTCAAGCAAAAAATAATAAAAAAGATGATATATGGTAGATCGGTCAGTGATCTATCTGCGTCATTGCATCTACGAGGTATAGGGGTCTCTAAATTCTGCCGAAACAGCGCAGTGCGCCACTAGGTCTCGTAACTAAAAATATAAAAATAGCGCGGGCCCAGAGAACATCATCTGACTTTTTATGAATAGTTCTGAACTTCTACAACTTTCATCTTCCGACTATCGAACTCATGGGCCCCCGTGGAGATTATCGACTGAGCTGGAATTCAATTCGAAAGCTTGCACAATTCAAATAACATGTTGAAGGAAATGGCGTAAAAATAAAGGAACAAGTTTTTTACATGACTACCAACTATATTTGGAGTAAATACGTGCAGAGAAGCTAGTGTCGAACTTTTCCTTTTGTCGAAAACCATTCATCGCCTCCTATGAAAAAGAGACTTATACATGCAACTCCATGAAAAAGTCTGCCTCGTTGTCCCCTGCTATAACGAGGCTGCTAGACTTAAAATTCCAGATTTTCTAAAATCTGACCCACACATTTTTTTTATTTTTGTCGATGATGGTAGTGGGGACAAAACGAGCCAAATCATTCAGCCCCACTGCAATGGACGTTTGCATTTACTAAAACTAGAAAAAAACGTGGGAAAAGCTGAAGCTGTACGCAAAGGAATGCTCTATTTCTTAGAGAATGATTTTTTTTCTGGTATTGAGTGGGCGGGTTTTTGGGATGCGGATCTTGCGACACCCTTAAGTGAAGTTCCTACGTTTTTGCATTATATAAGTTTATACAAAAAAGTTGATGCAATATGGGGCAGTAGAGTTTTCAGGCTCGGAAGTAAGATTGTGCGATCACAAAAGAGACATATATGTGGTCGCTTCTTTGCGACCGCACTCTTCTTGCTTTTTCGGATTGGGAGTTACGACACTCAATGTGGTGCCAAGCTCTTCCGCCGTGCAGTTATCCATAAAAGCTTTGGTGCCCCATTTATTTCTCGCTGGATTTTTGACGTAGAAATTTTACTGCTTTTAAAAGATCATGAAGTCATCGAATATCCTGTCTCATCTTGGGAAGACGTGGCAGGCAGCAAACTCAAAATCACTCATCAAATTTTTCGAATTTTGACGGATTTGTGGAAAATTAGGAAAAAATTTAAGCAATATTAGTTCTCCAAGATGTGCCAAGTATACTTGGCAGAAAAATTACGAAGGGTAGGTTTTGCCGAAACTAACTAGACTTTTTTTATCGGACGTGATAAATTTATCTATTGCTGTTCCGCTCCCGATAGATCATTGCCAATACAAAC
Source organism: uncultured Bdellovibrio sp. (assembly GCA_964359085.1). Taxonomy (GTDB): domain Bacteria; phylum Bdellovibrionota; class Bacteriovoracia; order Bacteriovoracales; family Bacteriovoracaceae; genus GWA2-49-15. Next base: position 1,461 of record CAYHRT010000066.1, read on the forward strand.
ATTTATGATAATTCATTCCAAGTGTGTTACGCAGAACGTATGCTGATGTTGAACGTGTGCTTAAAGTCACCTGCTTGGCCTTGAGAAAACATCGTTTCCTCTAGGGTATTTTATGAAATCAATTTCCATTTTACGTGCATTTTTGCCGCTTACTGTACTCTTGTTATCTCTTGTCGTCTTTCATGCCTGTGGAAAAAATCCTCAAAATCAGATTGTAAAAGATATTGTTTTGCAATCAAGTGTCCGCGATGAGGATATCTGGATTTCCTTGAGCGCGTCCTTTATGGTGGGAAATTTAAGTTTTACCGCCATCACAATGCCAATTAGAAATCCTAAAAATCCAGATGTCACATATGGAGAGATTAGCTTTCTCCCCACGTTGACTCCTGGCTTTAATGAAATCAAGCTTGCGCTCAATCTATCAGATGTGGCCAAAATTCAAGGTGGTGCAAATCCTACGCTACCCAACGGTTCACCTATTCCCATTGGTGGGATAGGTCAAATTCCAGTGATTGAACTCTTGATCCCTGGAACCAATGTTAAAATATACTTCGCCTTGGATCAAAAGACAGTCCTTTTAGGTTTTGCGGCCGCCATTAAAGAATTTGATGTCTTATCTGGGTACATTGGCGGAGCCAATATTTTCCTCGGTTTTAATATTCAAGGCGTTCTTGGATCGGCCGGTTTATTTACCTCCCGCGACTCAGGTAAAAGTGGGATTGGACTTTTTGTAGATTTAAGTTCTGTCATCAATACTCAGATCTTAAATGACTTAATCAACAACAATCGTCCGGCCGGTTTCGCCAGCTCAAATTACAAAGCATATTCTTCAGAGGTATTGCCTGAACAAGGTGAACTGAAATTTTTGCAAACAACAACAAGCAAAAGGCAGTTGATTAATTTAAAACGTGGGATGGATTCAATCAATCGCAGAACCCGAAAGATGAATCTTCCCTAAACTACAAAGTTCCTCTTGGGAGGGCCAAAAAACCGGCCCTCCCTCATTTCTAAATCCGACTGCACTCTAATCATTAATCTGGACTCTTTTATGTTTTAGTTTAGAATGGCAGCGGGAGCAGGTTATACTCAGGAAGGGCCTAAGTTGAGAAAAGCAGCCATGTTTAAAGGCCTTGTTACTTTATGTTCGTGCATCACATTGCTTGGGCAAATGATAATTGCTGATTTCGCGCATGCTGATTCTCAAAATTTATCGCACCAAGGGAATGAGTTAAATACTATCAATGCTCAATCACTTTCAACCCAGACAAATCCTGAAAAGGAAAAATTGGCAAAAAGCAAAACCGATTTTGCCTTTGGGGCCCAACTTGGAGACTTCAGTCTCAACTATCTCATGTTTATTACACATTATATGGCAGGGGCCACCATGCCCGTTTTTTGCAAAAACAGCGCGGTCACGGCAGCGACTGGTCCTGCTGGAGTCTTTCTGCCCAATCTCTGGATCGATAACATCATTTTTAGTATTGGCAGTATTGTTTATTTATATTTTGAACTTTTAGTGTATGATCATCTTCAGAAAAAATATAAGGCCCTTGAAGAATCATTAAAAATTTGTCCCAACACTAGTCATCCCGAAGCAGAAACAGGAAGCTCGTCATCCTGTCAAAGTGGAGAGCATGGTGATGACTTCCATTTGAAGGCCCTAGAAGCTCAACACCAAGCACTTGATTTCGAGTTAGAAATGCTTGATCAAAAAGCCGAGGCAACCCGAGCCACTAAAACCGCATGGCTCCTATCTGCCGTTCTTTCTCTTGCAACCCACGCAACCGTGGGTAATTACCCCGATATTTGCCTAGGCATGTATCCCGCTACGCTGCCTTTCTTAGGACCAACTTTACAAGACGCTTTTCGAAATTTCCAACAACAATCCCCTGCTCCGCAGGGAACCTTTTTCACTCCAGCTAGCATTCCAAACCACAGTTCTAGTATTTCTAAAGAGGAATTACTGAAGAGTTTAGAAAATGCAAAAGACTTTGATTCTCTTGTCGTGGTCTTAACAGAGCTTCAACTAAGCAAAACAGGAGTCACTCACTCACCTGCTCTCAATTCATACTTTGGGATTCATGATGAATTAGCACCGGCCCTATCTTTCAACGTTTCCAGCAACGATTTTTTGACCATGAAACAGTGGCTTATCAAGGCGCTCAAGGGAGAACTCTTAGCAAAAATGAGTGCAATGATCATCAACGTCACTCCCATCTCTCAGGTTGCTGCCGCAACCACAACCGAGCAAGAATTTGAGGAAACTTTGGCGGCCAAACAAGAACTTACTGAAGCTAATAATTTGAGTGACTTTTTTAGTGTTTATAAAGACGTTTCTTCTATGTTTAACACAACAACTAATATGGCCAATCTCACCCAAGATAGTACTTTTGCGGAAGATTATAAAAAACTATCGGTCGATCCCGTCGGACATGCGCAACAGCTCATTCAAAAAATGATTTCACAGCAATTCTTTAAAAGATTTGCTGACTACTTAGGTTTCAGAAATGGTGGAGAAACTGCTTTTTTAATCTACCTCACCGTGGTTGGTGATCTGGTAGTGTTAAAATCAAGAAGCCTGCTTATGAATCCCCTCGTCCCTTCCTCATTTCCCCTTGTGGGCGAGGGAAGTTTTCTTTTTAAGATTGTCAGTTCAGTAGTCGGTGCCTATTTTGCCAATGCTTATCGACAAGAATTACTTGAAGCAAAACTTAAAATTATTGAACTTAAGAAGACAATCACCTCAACTATCCAAGCTATCAAAGATCGGGAAAAGGATGGGGGTGTGTCAGCGGCAGGAATACCCTCACCAAGGGCCGCGAGCAAGGCAACGGCCGAGTCGTCAACAACTCAGGGTACTCAATGCCTTGATCAAACAGGAACGCTTAGTCCTGATTCTGTAGGTTCATGCCCTCCTAATAATAACGTCAATGGCAATCCAACAATCCCAATGGATTTTAGAAATAGCAATTTCGACCAAGCGATAAAGGATGTCGATCCCACCGCTACTGAAGCATCTGAGAACCTCAAAGGTTCATTCAATCGCATTGCAATGGGAAATGTTAAGGCCGCCAGAGGTCATTTGAAGGCCCTAGGAGATTCAGGAGCACAAATGGCTGCCCATCTCAAAAATGGTTTGCACTCTTTCCATAAATTAAATCCCAAAAAAAATATTAAGGATGAACTGGCCAACGCAGAAAAAAATATTTCTTCACGTATCCAAATGGCCTTAGCCGCCGCGAAATACAAAGGGGGTATTTTGCAAATATCCCCATCTTCTCCCATGAGCTTGGCCACAATGTCGGCACCTAGCAAAAATATCAACAAAGTCAGTGAAACCGCTGCGACTACTTCCGAACAGTTGAAAAAGACAAAATCTGCTGATCCTACCTCTCACACTACTCTTGCAAAAATTGACTGGATTAGAAAGAGAAAGCAAGGAGAAATAGAACAGGCATCAGAAAACGAATTCCAGGAAGCCATGCGCAAGGATTATGAATTTGTCCAAGAAGATATCAATACTGGGGCTCAACAAAACATTTTCGATGTTATCACTCTCCGATATTTCAAAAGTGCCTACCCTGTTTTCTTCAAGAGGAAAGATTTGCCAGAAGAGTAAGGTCAGGCGAAGTCAATACTGTTTGGTATAATCCTTTTATGGCCTTGCATTTTTTAATGCCATTGATTTATGCACTCATGGCCTTATCAAGTATTTCTTGCGGTCTCTTGAATAGTGCCACTGTTAATCTAAAATATACTACTGGAAATGCCCATATTAATGATGTCCACTATGAAAACAAAGAAAAATTAAAAGATATCTCATTTGCTGTAAAAAAAATCCAACATCCCAGGCACTATCGTATCTGGGATGCAAATTTTCGCATTAACCCTTCCTTGCATGTGGACCGCACCACCTTTATCACCGATCAAACCTTCACTAATTCCCAAGGCGAACAAGAGACCTATCCCCCAATTTATATGACCAGGCTTATGGGATTTGCAAATCTTAAAATGAATTTCCATACGCCAATCGGACAATTCTTCTTGGCTGGTGGTTTCGGAGGGTCTGTATACAAAATGACAGACAATGCCGGGCTAAACACAACAAAAACAAGAGAAGTAAGAAAGCTAGACTTTGCCTATGTGGCCTTTTTCTCGCGTAGAATTTTTATCCTGATAGGTCCACGGTATATTCATGAAACATATCAACAATATATCTTTGCCATTCGATTAGGCGTTTTCTGGGATAGGATTAATAGTAATCAGTATTATTATTTTTAAACGAGTTTTAGGTTCTTAGGGGAAAACCTTGTGCCAGGAGTGCCCCTAAAATCTTCTCTTCTGCCGTTTTAATAATTTCAGCAGTTAATGTTTTTTCTCTATCTAGGAATGTTAATCGAAAAGTAACGGCACGTTTTCCATCATGCAATACATAGATGTCTAGGACACTTACATTCTCCATGATGGGAACTTTTTGCTTCTGAATAATACTTATGATGTTCTGGACTTCACTTCCCACTGACGCCACTACAGTAAAATCAAAAAGTGTACCAGGAAACTTTGGTAGAGGCACATATTTCGCCTTATCCTTGGGCAGTTCTTTTTCAAAGAGCGTAAGGTCCATTAGTGCAAGTGATAAATGCCCTTTTATTTTAAAATTACGCAAGATCAATGGGTGTACAGAAAAAATTGTTCCGTGAGGTTTTCCCATGGTCATAATATCTCGATGCTCAAAAGGATGCTTTCCCACCCAACCGGACGGCATGAGTGGGCACGTGAACTTCTCCATGGGCGTTCGGATATCGAAAGGTACACTCAAGGCCGACAACAGGCGCTCAATGGCGTTTTGACTTTGCATAATGCATGTTCGCTCGTGATGATAAAAGGCCATCCCCAAAACATGCCTTTCATCAGCGAAGTGACTCTTCTTCCCTCCGCTTGCATTTAAATTATAAATACGACCAATTTCAAAGAGACGAAAGTCATCATAGCTTCTACAATTTAATGCTGTAGCTTCGAGCAATGATGGAATGAGAGATGGACGCATTAAGTTGTGCTCAACGGATAAAGCATTTATTATTTTTGGAGCTGTCTGACTATCAAGGCAAGCACGTGCCAGCAAATCTTGACCTACCATAGGATAAGTTAGAATCTCAAAGCAACGTTCGCCATAGATCAGATAATCACGAATTTTTCGATGTACTGTCTGCATCGAACTTAAGCGCACCGGACGAATACCTAACTCAGGGGCCTTGGGCTGAATATTGTCATAACCAATTACACGCCCGATTTCTTCCACAATGTCGGCTTCGCACTCAATATCTTTGGTGGCACGATAACTGGGAACCTCCACTTGCCAATGATGCGGCGGCGTTCCTGCGCCTCCGTTGCTCACTTTAAAATCCAACGATTGCAAAATATGAAGAACTTTTTCTTCTGGAATCTCTATCCCCAATTGCCTAACGATTGAAGGCACTGATGTGGCAATCATGAGTGGTTTGCGCTCATTCAGATTAGGCCCATCATACTCCATCTTTCCGACAATTTTCGCACCAGGATTAAACTCTAATACAAGTTCAATGGTTCGAAACAAGGTTCTTTGTAGCATGAGTGAGTCGAGAGACTTTTCGTATCTCTGAGAGGAATCAGTACGAAGACCTAACCGCACAGAGGTTTTGCGCACCTGAGAGGCCTTCCAATTTGCCACCTCAATAAAAATGCGCGACGTATGAACAGTCACTCCACTATTCAAACCGCCCATGATCCCGGCCAATACCAGTGTTTTCTTCTGATCGTGAATAACTGTGTCGCCGGCCTTCAAGGAGCGACGTTGCTCATCCAACGTGACAAACTCTTCATCCGCTTTTAAAGCGTCAATCTGCACTATTCCACCCTCAATAGTGTCTCTATCAAAAATGTGCAAAGGAATACCTAATTCACACATTACATAGTTTGAAATATCCACAATATTATTAATCGGTCGTAAACCCACCGTAATGAGTCGCTCTTTGAGCCAATCAGGAGATTCAGTCACCCTGATATGGTCCATTGAGATTCCAAAATAGCCAAGACAGGATGTATCTTGTCCAACTTTAACCGCTACAGGAGACTGACTTCCCTTTTGCTTTAAAATGAGATCACAATATTTCTTCTCCCAATCACTTGAAAAAGGATTTTTTAAAGGACAATCAAAGGCGGTAGCAAACTCACGGGCCATCCCGAAATGGCCCCATAGATCCGGGCGATGGGTTAAACTTTTATTATCAACCACGAAAACAAGATCACGCTTTTTATTCAAATAATCACCCAAAGTTTGACCAATGGGTGCCGAATCTGGAAGTTCTAACAGGCCCTCAATTTGAGATGGAATCTTCAGCTCTTCGCCTGAACACAACATCCCCTCAGACATCACGCCTCTAATATTTTTTGGTGTCAGAACCATACCATTGGGGAGACTTGTATTGAGGGGAGCATAAGGAACTTTGAGACCAGGGCGAACGTTTTGCGCGCCGCAAACAACTTTGTGAGTTTTCCCAGGCGCGAACTGAAAAGTGACGAGATTTAATTTGTCAGCGGCGGGGTGTTTCTCCACTTGCTGTATTTGAGCAACAACGACACGGTCGTAATATTCATCAGACATGAGAACTTCTTCAACCTCAGCCGTGGCCATAGTAAAGCGAGTGGCAACTTTTCGGGCCCCTTCTTTTCCTTCGAACGGAGGAAGGTCAACAAACTCACGAATCCAATCCATAGAGATATGCATATAATAAACCTTCTAATTAATAACTTTTAAATTGTTCCACAAAACGCAAATCACCACTGTGGATATGCCTAATATCATCAATGGCATATTTCATCATCACTAACCGATCAAGCCCCAAACCAAAAGCAAATCCATTCCACTCTTGAGTATTAATATCCCCGGCCTTCAATACATTGGGATGAATCATGCCACAGGGGAGTAATTCTACCCACCCAACTTGCTTGCAAACGGAACAGCCCTGCCCTTTGCAAAGCAAACACTTAATGTCTAGCTCAAAACCGGGCTCAACAAATGGAAAAAAACCTGGTCGAAGACGAACTTCAACGTCGCGTTTAAAAATTTCACTGAGCAGCGTCTTCATAAAATAAATTAGGTGGGCCACGGATACATTTTTATCCACCAACATTCCCTCTAGCTGGTGAAATACCATCTCGTGGGACGCATCGGTTCTTTCACAACGAAAGACTTTCCCGGGAGCAATGAAACGAAAAGGTGGACGTCTTTGTTTCATGCCACGCACCTGAATAGTCGAGGTATGCGTTCTCAATAAATGACGGTAGCTTCCTGGTATCGCCTCAGTTTCAAACCAAAAAGTATCTTGCATATCGCGGGCCGGATGATCCGCAGGAATATTGAGCGCCTCGAAGTTATGATACTCATCCTCAATGTGAGGACCGTCAATGATCTCAAAACCCATACTTAAAAAAACGTCTTCAATTTCTCGCTGAATTGACCATACGGGATGGGCACCACCATGATTTTGCGTTTTTGCTAATAGGGAATCACGCAAGCTCAAATCAATTTTATTTCGAGACTGAGATAACGATTGATTTATTTCATCTAATTCAAATTTCTGGAGCGAGACTTCTACATCCTGCTGAATTTTTTCTTTGAGCCCATTGGCAACAGGGCCAACAATTTTACGCTCCTCAATGGATAAATTCTTCATATTGGAGAGTATTTCTGTAATTGGTCCCTGCTTACCCAAATAGAAAGATTTTAAATTGAGGGCCGCAGCCCGATCTTTCACGCTGATCAGCTCACTTTTAAATTTTTCATACAGTTCATTTAATTTTCTTTCAATCATAATCCCAGCTTTGACAAATTTGTGATTCTATTTTCCAAGATACATTACCGTACAACCTATAAAGGCTGCAATCCTTCAACCATTTTAAGGTGAAGAATCTTACGTAACCAAGCGAAGAATGTACGTATCTCAGCATGAGCGTAGTCGGGGTAGGTCCAAGGCAAAGGCTGAAATGAATCATCTTGGTACAGGAGCGTTAAATCTCCACATACACCTTGTCCTAAATACAGACGGTGGGTGAACATTTTCCCGGTGGCCAGAACAAGATTCTCCAGAGTCACAATACCCACATCAATATTCACAGTCCGACATGGTGAATCTGGTGATAACTGAATCCACTTATCCTCTAGTTGGAACGCCGCGAGCTTTAACGATACCAAATTATCCCGTGCGACAGGATGCAGTGAAAAATAAAAAATTCGCTCAAGTTCTTCTTCCGGCCCCATTTCTTTGGCATAATATCTTTTCATGGGACAATGGGCATGAAAATAGCTGGAGAGATCACCAAGCTGGGGGGCAAACTCTTGTGCGAGCATAGCCTCAATTTCTCGCGCATCTACCATCGTTTTGCGATAGAGAACACTAAAAAAGATCAGCGCTGGAGTGGGAGCGATCGGCCGACTCATGAGCGCAATCGTAAGAATTTATCTTGAAAAAACTCTAGTAATTCATGCTGATTAACTGTAGCAGTACCTTTTTTCCCCACCACAACGCCTGCAGCACAATTACCGATGACAGCGGCTTCAGCAAGACTGCCTCCGGCACATAGCACGCCCACCAAAACACTAATCGTGGTATCGCCTGCGCCGGAGACATCGAAAACTTCCGTCGCAACAGTGGGTATATGAATGGCAGATTGCCCTTTTTCTTGAATTAGCATCCCATCAGCACCGAGAGTCATGGCGATCATATCAATGTCCAGTTTTTCTAGCAGAACACTGCTAATATTTTCCCATTTTTCTTCACTCATCCCTAAGGCATGCGCCAACATTTTCCCCTCTGCCAAGTTGGGTTTCAACAGACTCGCGCCACGATAAACTTCTGGTCTGCGTGTTCGATAAGGATCAACCGCCACAAGACGCTTTTGCTTACGTGCTAAGGTAATAACTTTTTGTAGAAGTGAATCGGTCAGTGTCCCCTTAGCATAATCCTCCAATATAATCGGCCCATGCTGCTGGGTAAATTCATTGATTCGGGCATAAAGCTTCTGCTCAACATCGGCCGAGAGGGGATGCACCTTCTCATAGTCAATGCGACAAATTTGCTGAATATTAGTGGTTACTCGCTCCTTGTATGTAGTCGGTCTGGAAGAATCATGCACCACCCCCCAGGTAGAGAGTCCATTTTCTTCCAGCAGATGCTCAAACTGGTGAGCATTAGAATCATCTCCTACCACGCCACAGATGGTTGACCGGATCTGCAAAGTAGTTAAGTTATGTGAGATATTAGAAGCCAAACCTAACTTCGGCCATTCTTTGGTCACAACCATAATGGGAACAGGGGCCTCGGGAGAAATTCTAGTCACTTCTCCAAAAGTGTATTTATCAATCCCAATATCACCCACCACCAAAATGGGAGTAATACTGGGGAATTTCGCCAGTATTTCTTGGAAACGCTCAACTTTTATATTGGTAAATGTCTGCATACTTGATTCCTTACTTCATAATTAATTAGGGCATTAATCTCTTTCGCCACATCTTCAACTTCAACAATACCCATACATTCATAATAAGGGCAGACCTCTCCTGAGCAATGATGCACTTCGCCGCATACGACATCGGGTACGATAATTTTGACCTGCCCAGCTCGCACAGCTAAAGGTCCCCAGCGTTTGGCAGACTGGATTTTAATAGGAGAAAACAACGCCACAACCGGTGTTCCAAGGGTCGTGGCCAAATGGGTTGGTCCTGTCGATGGGCCGACAAAAAGCTTGGCCTTTTTTAAAATCGCCATAAATAATCGTAATCCAATTTTTGAACCATCAAAAAAATGGATTTTTCCCTTATATTTTTGATACTCCGGCCGTCCTAAATGGTCTTTGATGCCTAATAAAAAATTGAGATCGCTAGGAGTAAAAGAAACTATAAATTTATAGTGCTCTGGACTGGCATCAAGTAATCGAGTAATCAAACGACCATAATTACGAGAAGACCAATTCAAGGTATGGCCCGACATTCCGGGATGAATGACAATGAATTCCTGATCAGGAGGGAAAAGGCAGGTCTCGTACAATATCTTAGTGGCCTGTTCCAGTTCTTGCTTCGTAATTGTAACTAAATTTTCTTTCCATAGATCCGTGGGAAGAACAGACCAATCAATCTCAAGCCCTGAGAGGAGATTGAGATTGTATTCAGCTTCATGCATCACGACCATCCGACGCGACTGCCTCTGCCCCTTATTTAAAAAAAGAAATGAGGGCCAACGACTAATTAATCCCCCTCGAAACGAAACACCTGCCAACCATGCGCAAAAAGTAATCCAATGCATCCCACCGACATAAAAGTAGGTATCGACATGGTGTTTGCTAAATTTTTGATAGAGAGACCAAAGTTGACTCAGCCAGTTTTTATGGGGATCAATTGTCCACACTTCATCCACATCATTTGCGTTAGCAAATAATTCTTGCGTACGGTGGGAAATAATAAAAATTATCTTTGCATCAGGGTAGTGATGCTTAATGACTTTTGCCATAGGCAAAGTTAGAAGAGTATCTCCAATGGCATCCGTACGGTTGATCGCCACAATCATAGTGTAAGGCCATGCTCCAAGGCCTTCTTTTTGGCCATTTCAATGATTTTATCTTCAACCTGCCCTATTGAGTAGGGGCCGGTATCTAAAAGAATAGCATCTACCGCCTGCTTCAAGGGGGATTCTTGACGTTCCATATCTTGCTTATCCCGCTCGGCCACATCACGCATAACTTGTTCCAAACCAAGACAAGCTTGCCCTTTCTTCTGCAATTCCTCCATGCGCCTACCGGCACGAATCGCTAAACTGGCAGTGAGAAAGATTTTGCAAAAGGCATCAGGAAACACCACGGTTCCAATATCACGACCTTCCATGACACAAAATGTTTGTTGCCCTAATTTACGCTGAAAATCTACCAAATAATGCCTGACGTCCCCAATCTGAGAAAATTCTGATGCCAATTTCGAAACATGATGTTCACGAATGGCCGAAGTAAGATTTTTGCCATTAACCACCACCAATTCACCCGGCGATTTCCCATATTGCAAATTAACTAAGCCTAAAAATTGTTTTAGATCGGGAGATGATGAGAATGAAATATTGCCCTCATGCGCAGCCAAAGCCAAAGCACGATACATGGCCCCAGTATCAATATAGATAATCCCCAAACGGGTCGCAACTGATCTAGCAATCGTTGATTTTCCACTACCACCAGGTCCATCGATGGCGAGGACAAGTGATAATTTTTGTTTTAGATTCAGATGTAAACCTCAGATATAGGATTGTCTAAGTTTAAGACGAAAGCTGCGTTTTAGGAATTGAATTTTGCCGTTGTCACATGAGAGATTATCTCGTGTACTCGGCCAATAACATTCTCTTCTCTGCCCCCATAATTTGATCTATATAGGCGAGAAAATTTTCCATCTCTCGAGCATAAACAAGGGCCAATCGCTCCAAATCATTCTCAAAACGCCCCATAAACACATAGGTACTCTCATACTCAGGTGGAGTATTGATAACCCACTCTAAATATTCTTTCATCAAGCCTACGTATTGATTGTGGATTTTGATGAAATAACTATGCCCTTTGGCCGTATAGGGTCCAAGCTTTAACTTGTCCTTCACCCACCAAGGTCCCATATTATAGGCCACAGTGGCATGCTCGTAATTGCCAGAAAAGAAATTCATTAACCTGGCAAAGTAGTAGAGACCCATCCGAATATTGGTTTCTGGAGTTTTGATTAAAAGCGAACTTAACCCGGCATCCTCAACTCCTAATAGTTTTTTACTGATGAGTCGTCCGGTTTCAGGAATGAGTTGTAAGGCCCCAAAAGCATTTTTTGGACTGCGACTGGTCGTATTAAAACTGCTTTCAACAAAAATCAATGAGGTTACCCAAAAGGGATCAAGACAATATTTCTCGGCCCAGGGGAGGGCCATTCGCAATGTTGCCAACGCGTCTGCATGAAGACTGTGATGAAAGAAACGAGTGATAAAGATCTCCATGCTTCGCCGCGAAAAATCTACAGTTCGCCAAAGATAGGGGGTTGATTTCTGTTTCAACTCAGGCATCACATGAGAGGCCCAACATTTTGTTTGAAAGTTATATGGCACATCACTGTTGTCCGACTTGGGAGCAATAAAATGCGCTACCCCGCTATGGGAAGCAAAATCTAGCGGGGGCTTATGTTCAATCACATCCCATAAACCTGGAACCTTCAGCATGGCGAAAACAATCGTGACCATCAGCATGGTACCACCTGATGAGTTCGCCCCACCGCGCAATATCTTTTTGCCTTTTTTCATGGATAGTGCGGATAACTTGCACCAAACTGTTTGTAAATGATCTCCGTGACAATTTAAAGATGTTTTATTTAATTTCTTTCTTCGATGAAGCTTTTATCACTAAAAATAGGTAAAATTTTCATTAATTATTCGGCACTCTCGCGTCAACATTTCAAACTTCTCTTGAGGATAAAGGATTTTACATGACTGGTCCGACTGCCAACCATCTTGAAGGCCAAAAATCTCCTTATCTAAAACAGCATGCTTATCAACTTGTGGATTGGTGGCCAATGACGGAAGAAGCTATTGCTCATGCGCGCTCCCTTAACCGGGTCATTTTTTTATCCATTGGTTATTCAACTTGCCATTGGTGCCACGTCATGGCCCATGAATCTTTTGATGATCCAGAAACTGCAGATTTTTTAAATAAAAATTTTGTTTGTATTAAGATTGACCGTGAAGAATTTCCCGATATCGATCGATACTATCAAGAGGCATGCCAGCTTTTTACTCAATCAGGAGGATGGCCGTTGTCTGCCTTTCTCTTGCCAGATCTTCGCCCCTTCTTTGTCGGAACATATTTCCCTAAGCATAGGGGCCATAATTTGCCCAGCTTTCTCGATGTAGCGCAAGAACTCGCCCGAGCAATCAAGGATGATGAAAAATTAATTCATGAGAATGCACAAAAAGTTGTGGAAGCCATTCTTAATGGTCTCCTGCCTAAAGATAAAATTCAATTCCAAGGCCACTTCCCACACCCGATGTCCATCCTTGCTGCCATCAAGAATTTTAAAGATCAAGAGAATGGAGGGTATGGCGAGGCGCCTAAATTTCCACAACACGCATTCTATGAATGGGCCGTCGAACAAATCTTGGAAGGCGTGATTGATAAAGAAGAAGGGGCACACATAGCTAAATCACTAGACCGTTTACTTATGGGAGGAATCATTGATCAAGTACGTGGTGGAATGCATCGTTATTCTGTAGATGCGAAGTGGCAAGTCCCGCACTTTGAAAAAATGCTCTATGACCAGGCCGGCCTACTGCGTACACTCTCCAAATATGGATTACTGGCCACCTCACCTATTGTTTTTGATACAATCATTAACACCCTAGAATATCTTGAACATGAAATGTTATCCGATGAGAGCTTCTTTTTCTCTGCTCAAGATGCCGACAGTGAGGGAGTCGAGGGACTCTACTACACTTTCTCGGAAACTGAATTTGAAGACGCTCTCACTCATTCTGGTGATGATGAGCTGGTTCAAAAGAAAGAGCAAATGAAACGTTGGATGGGAATTGAAAGCAAGGGGAGCTTTAATCATGAACTCAATGTCCTGCGACTTGCCCACGAATATCAGCATGAATTTTTGAACCAAGAAGGTTGGGAACTCATCCGTAAAACAAGAAGGGCCGTATTGGCTGAAAGACAAAGTCGCATTCCTCCAATGACAGACACAAAAGGCCTTGCCAGTTGGAATTTTCTGATGATTTCTGCCCTAGCTGATGTACTTCAGTACTGTCCTATCGATATTATTAAAAATAGGGCGGGAACACTCTTACGCACCCTCACGGAAGGTCTATACAAAAACTTCCTCATTTCCAAAGAAAAAAATGGGCCAATGAAAATCCGCCATGTCACAACATTAGTACAGGAACAAATGTATTTAGAAGATTATGTATTTTTCGCAGAGGCCATGATCCGACTGTATGAGATGACGGCCAGCTCAGTCTTTAAAGATAACTTTGTAGAAACGATGAATTTTATCTTGGATAGTTTTTTTGATGGCAATGACATGCTCACACGCATGAAAGGTTATGAGTGGCCACCACAACCCAATCAAAAGGCCCATACCTTCGATTCATCATATAAATCACCACGCGCAACCCTCATTCTCTTACTTCGGCGAGGAGCAATGTTGTTGGCGAAAAATGAGTGGTTCGATCGGGCCGAAGTTCTAGGCGCAGACTTGGCTCAAGACGCCCTCAAAAATCCCTTGGCCTCGGGTGAATCACTCCGAGCACTGACCTATCCCAACCAGGCATTCCGTCTTATTAACGTTCCCAAAGCATGGAGTGATAACAAGGAATTTATAAACTTCCTAAGTTATTTTCTGTCTCGTTTCGTAATTTCTTACCAAGAAGAAACTGCTTCAGGCGCAAATGACGAATGGCAAATCTGTAACTGGCAAACTTGTGAAATGCAAGGCACGGGGTTGAAATCTTTCATGCAAGCATTAAATGCAAAAAGTGCCACACAACGCTCATGAAAAGTAAAATCATTCTTGATTTAGGCCAACGCCTTCCAGGACCTTTAGCTACCTATCTTCTAGGAGAAATGGGGTACAAAATTGTCAAGGTCGAATGGGAAGATTTTCGAGATCCGTTTTCTGTCCCTATAGAAATACAGGAAATACAGAATATCCCGGACGGAACATTTGGAAAATGGTATCAAAAGATGCAAGCGAAAAAGCTCCTCAAAGTTTTTTCCCTCCATAACACTGAACACATGCAAGAATGGCAACAACTTCTCCAAGAATGCATAGGAATCATAACAAGTTGGCCTGAACAATTGAAGCGCTCATCCCAGCTCAATCTTCTTATAAAAAAACATAAAGGACCTCTGGCCTATCTTGAAGTCGAATCATCACGCCCGATGCACGATCTCAATATTTTGGCGAATACCGGCAGTTTAAAATCTCATCTCTTTCAACATCGAGACAAAACCCGAATTCCTCCTCCTTTTTTGCCCGTGGCCGGCATAAGCTTTGGCCAAAGCTTGGCACTTCACTTGCTTGATCTACTTGTGCAAGCGGTGGAGCAAAATTCAGTCATTTACAAGACTCTCTCTTTGAAAGAAAGTACCGAGCGGCTTAGTACGATTTTTGCACCATCGATAGTAGGCCAACACAATGGACTCTACCCCTGTTACTACATCTATCGAACTCAAGCACCTCAGCATTTTTTAGCGCTCGCACTCATGGAAGAAAAATATTGGATGCGATTGGTGTCTGAACTGAAACTCTCTTTACAAGCTAAAGATCGTTTTTGCCAAGACGAACGTGTCTTTCAAATTCTTGAACAGACCATCGGTTCCTTCACCTATGAAAACGCCTTGGCGTTGTCACAAAAACTCGAATGTGTCAGTCTTACCTCATTATAAACTTGAGTTTGGTATAAACCTGAGGTTGGGATTAGGGTCGTAGCGAGAAGTCGTCTGACAAAGGAGTTCAAGGACGCACAAGTGAAAAACCGGAGGCGTAGCAGAGCTACGTCGAGGATTTTGAACGCGGAGGACGCTGAAATCCCTTGTCAGACGGCTTCGCAGTAGACCCTAATCCCAAACTCAGGTTATAAGTAACAATCGCGCTAGGCCAGGATCACCATCAATCGGTTCTTCTCTTCTGGCATCACTAATAATTTTT
>CAYHRT010000067.1:0-16938 GCA_964359085.1 uncultured Bdellovibrio sp.
TTGATTTAGATTCCATGGATTTTTTAGATATCGTCATGGAACTCAAAAAACGCCATAAAATCGACGTCACCCAAGAGGACTACACTAAACTTGCCACCCTCAAGAGTTGTGTTGATTACCTCACCCCAAAATTTAAACAATGAGGATAGGATAAGGTGCCAGGTCCTTTTCGTTAACCCTATGTGTCGTCTGTAGACGACACATAGGGTTAACGAAAAGGACCTGGCACCTTACTTGCTTATGACACAATTTGATGTCGTGATCATTGGCGCCGGAATGTCGGGCCTTGCCGCAGGCATTCGCGCCAAAATGCTGGGCCATGAGAAAGTGGCCATCGTTGAACAGCACACCGTTGCCGGTGGCTTGAACTCCTATTTTCAGCGGGGCAAACGACAGTTTGATGTGGGCCTACATGCGCTGACGAACTTTGCCAAACCGGGTGAGAAAAACCGGCCTCTGTTAAAAATTTGCAAGCAATTGCGCATTCCCTATAACAGTTTACAACTCAAAGAGCAGCGCTTTTCGACCATTAAATTTCCCTATGGGGAAATGAGTTTCTCCAATAATAAGCAAGACCTCTGTGATTCTATCGAACGCTTGTTTCCTGACGAGGTCCCTGGCCTTCACGGTTTGATCGAATATTTGTCCCAATTTCAGGAGACTGATTTACAACGACCTTTTATGAGTGCCCGACATGAACTGACTCATTTTTTTAACAACCAAAATTTAATTGAGATGCTGCTCTGGCCACTTTTAATCTACGGCTCCGCCTGCGAAGATGACATGGACTTTAGTCAATTTGCCATTATGTTTAAGGCCATTTACCAGGAAGGTTTTGCCCGCCCTATGGGTGGCGTCAGAACTATTATTGATCTCTTGCTTGAACGTTACAAAACGCTTGGTGGGGAGATCTTTTTCAAAAAAGAAGTCAGGTCACTTCATTCTCTTTATTCTGTTGTCGGGCCTCCTGGCCCTCCACCCTCCGGGCCACTTCGCGGACTTAATTGGCCATCACGGCCAATTAATGTCGAAAAAAAATCAATCCAATCCTTAGAATTCAAAGATGGAGAGAAATGGCAGGCCAAAACTATTTTAAGCTCAGTCGGCCTAAATGAGACCTGCCATCTGACAAAAATAGAAAACAATTTGGCACCCGTGGGCAGGATGTCCTTCACCGAAGCTATTTTTGTTTTTGATTCATTATTAATTGGCCGCGATGGCCAATTAAGTCCGCAAAGTGGCCCGGAGGGTGGAGGGCCAGGAGGCCCGACAACAAATGATCCAAAATGGCCGACTATTGCTTTTTATTCCGGCCATCCGACCGCGCAGTATCATCGTCCAGAAATTCTTTTTGATAAAGAAAGTGCGGTAATTTGTTTTCCTAATACCTATGCCGGTTGTGAGTATCAAGAAACAGTAGTCCGAGTCACTCACCCGGCCAATTATGATTTATGGAAAAATTTATCCCGTCAGACCTACCTACAGGAAAAGAACAATGTTAAAGAGACCGGGCTGGCCCTAGTGGTCAAAACTTATGGTCTGGATGCAAGCAAACTACTCTTTCATGATGTTTTTACTCCTTTGACCGTCGAACGATATACTGGCCACCAGGCAGGTGCGGTGTATGGTTCTCCCCATAAAATAAAAAATGGCGTTACGCCTTTTTCAAATCTATTTTTAATTGGTACGGATCAAGGTTTTCTTGGGGTTGTTGGTGCACTGTTAAGCGGAATCTCCATGGCCAATCTCCATCTTTTTCAACCCACTTCAATCCATACACAGGTTTCCAATGAAATTTAATAATACCACCCTTCTCGATATCGAATGTGTGCTGCCTCCCCATTTTATTTCCTCTGAGGAACTTGAGGAGAAAATTGCAGACACCTACCGACGTTTGAGAGTCAGCATAGGACGTTTGGAACTTTTTACCGGAATTATGCGCCGAGGGTATTGGCCGATTGGTACTCGGCCTTCCGATATTGCCATTAGTGCGGCAAGTAAATTACTGGCCCGAAGACCTCCTCCTCCCATAGATCTCCTTATCAACGCCTCGGTTTGCCGCGATCAACTGGAACCTTCAACCGCCATGAATGTTCATGGGCAATTGGGACTTGATGTTAAATGCATGGCCTTCGATCTCTCCAACGCCTGCTTGGGTGTCATCAATGCCATCACGGTGGCCGGCCAAATGATCGAGGCCGGTGCCATCAAAACGGCCCTGATTGTATCGGGAGAAAATTCTGGGCCACTTTTGTTTCATACCACTCAACAAATATCCGACAACCCGAATTTGACCAAAGATCAGTTGAAAGGTCTGTTGGCCAATTTGACTATTGGCTCAGCAGGAGTGGCGATTCTTCTCGCCCACAAGAGTCTTGCTACCGCTCCATACCACCTCATCAAAAGTTCAGTCACATTAACAGAAGGTCGCTATGCCCACCTCTGTCAGGGTGATGGTGGCCCTCAATCGTTGAGCATGAGAACCGACTCCGAGGCACTCCTCCAGGCGGGGAGTGATCTCGCTGCCATAACTTTTAAATATTTTTTACAGGAGTCTGAACTTGAACGCAAAAATATAAACTGGGCCCTTGGACACCAAGTCGGGGTGGCCCATGAAGAAAAAATCATGACTCTTTTAGATTTGAAGAGCACTCCCACTCATCGCACTTATCCACAATTTGGCAATACCGGAAGCGTGGCACTGCCTTTGACCTTATGGGATTTGCAAGAAAGTGGTCGCCTCCAAAAAGGTGATCGCTGCTGCCTCCTTGGTATTGGAAGTGGCTTGAGTTGTTCTTTTTTAGAACTGATTTGGTAGAAATGGAGATAATATGTTGCTCATTGCACCCGAACTTAAAAGCCTTTTTCCCTATCAGATTCACTCGCACCAACTGCCGTCGAAAATGCGCCTGGCCTATGTGGACGAGGGCCAGGGCGAGATCATCCTGGCCCTGCATGGCAATCCCACCTGGTCCTTTTATTATCGCCATATCATTGCCCAATTAAAATCACAGTATCGTATTATCGCGCTCGACAATCTAGGGATGGGCTTATCTGATCGCCCGGATACCTATCAAGATCTCACGCTTGAAAAACATATCACTCACGTCTTTGATCTCCTTCAGCATCTTGGAATCAAAAAATGCACCCTGCTTGGACACGATTGGGGTGGTGCCATCGCCACAGGCGTCGCCACCCTGGCACCACAACACCATCTTGAAATAAGCAAAATAATATTGATGAACACCGCCGCTTTTTTCGACCGCCACATTCCATGGCAAATTGCCCTCTGTCGGCTGCCGATTATAGGTAATTTCCTGGTGCGCTCCCTCAATCTTTTTGCCTGGCCTGCCACCTCTATGGCGGTAATGCGGCCCTTGGACCGCCTCATCAAGAAGGGCCTGCTTTTCCCCTATCGTAACTATCGTTCAAGAATCGGAGTTCATGCCTTCGTCCGAGACATTCCCATGGAATCTCATCACCCCACACGCCAAGTATTAGATGCTATTGAGCGCGCCATTCCTACAATCTCTGCACCTTTTTTGTTCATATGGGGGGGAGCCGATTTTTGTTTTACCCGACATTTCCTTGATCGTTGGTTAAAAATGCTACCAGCAGCTGAATCACTATACTTAAAAAATGCTGGCCACTATGTTCTAGAAGATGCTCCCGAAATAGTAACCACTGCCATTCAAACCTTTTTGACCAAATCAGAATATACAACCACGGATCATACTCATGGCCGGCGACCGCTCCTCCGTCCACTGTGCTTCGGCACACTGGACGTCACGCCGGCACTCAGTACGTCCTGTACATTGAATTTCGATCAATTTCTCCAATCCAATAAAAGTGAGCATGTCTGGTGCATGCTGGAATACTGGGCCGCACAGCACCCTCATAAGGTAGCGCTTATAGATTATCGCACTGAAGCCATGAACTCGCTGACGTTTTCTGAACTCTATACCAAGGCCTGTGGGATAGTGACGACACTGATCGAGCTTGGCGCAACCTCACAGACCCAGGCCTTAATTTTTTTGCGACCATCGCTTAATTTTCATTCTCTTATTTTTGCCTTGTTTCGTCTCCAAATCTCCCCCATTTTTCTTGACCCCTCAATGCCGAGAGGAGAATTTTTGAAGGCGGTTAAACTCCTAAAACCAAAAATCATCATCGCCGAACCCCTGGCCATCTGGTTTTCCCGATTCTACAGTGAAGAATTTGCTTCCATTACGCTCTCGATCACCAGTAAAAAATCTTTTGGCCTTGATCTCCCCTCTCTTGAAGATTTTCCCCTTGGCTCCCCTGAAGCCATGGCCGACCTACCCTGGCCAAAAGATCATGACCTGGCCGCTATCCTTTACACCTCGGGAGGCACGGGAATTCCAAAAGCCGTGCCCTATACTCACAGTATTTTTTGGAACCAAACATTAAATCTGCGAAAATTATTCAACTTAACCGAAAGTGATCGTGACTATCCAGGATTTCCCCTCTTCTCCATGTTCACGCTTTGCCTTGGGATGCAAAGTGGCATCACGAAGATCGATCCGCGAGGTCCAGCGCGCTGTAACCCAATAACTGTGGCGCAAGATTTAATAAAAAGTAAGGCCACCTTTGCAGCTGGTTCACCGGCCATCTGGGAAAAGGTGGCCAAACATGCTCAAACCCATAAACTTCAATTTCCCCACTTAAAATCTCTCACTATGTTTGGGGCCTCTGTAAGCTTGCGCTTGCACCGTGAGTGGGCCCCCCTCTTGCCCAGCGGTACCACTTACACTCCCTATGGCGCCACTGAGGCCCTGCCCGTCGCCTGTATTAGTGGCCAAGAAATACTTAACGAATTTTCTAATCCTACGCTTGATGGCCAGGGGACCTGTGTGGGAAAACTTGCACAGGGAATTGACATCGCCATTATTCCCATCACGGATAAGGCCTTGGCAACTTCTGTAGAGCTGGCAACACTTCATGCTGGCGAGATGGGTGAAATCTGCGTAAAAGGCCCTGTTGCCACAACAGAATATTTATTTCAAAAAGAAGAAACTGAATTGTCTCGAGTCGAAACACAGCATGGATTTTGGCATCGAATGGGAGACCTCGGATATTTGGACAAGAACGGATACTTATGGTTTATGGGACGCAAAAAACATCGCCTAGAAATATCGGAAGAAGGATCAGGAGATGGATCGGGTCTTCTTATCTCGACAGAGACCATTGAAGCGACTTATAATGATCACCCGGAGATTAGACGTTGTGCTTTAATTTGGGCCAATAATCCAATGGGTGAACGCGTACCAACTTTGGCGATTGAGCGAATGGATGGCAAAAAATTGCGTCATAAAGCTGCCCAAAAATTTGAACAGCACCTTGTCGACTTCTCCGCGAGAAATTCACAGGCACATCAAGTTCGTCACTTTGTTTACGTTAAAAAAATGCCCGTGGATGTTCGACATAATATAAAAATAGATCGGCAAAAATTGTCCCAAAAGTATTCCTAAAAATTATCGCCGACTACCGTCTCTCGTGGGAGGTCAAAATGAAGGTGTTAGTAACAGGCGGGGGTGGTTTTCTTGGCAAGCGCATCGTCATGATGTTGCAAAAAGAAGGGCACAAGGTTGCCTCCCTTGCCAGAAAACATTATCCCGAGCTTGAGGCCATCAATGTAGAATGTCATCAAGTCGATTTGTGCGACGAAGTTGGACTTAAAACGGCGCTTATCGGTGTCGATGCTGTCATCCATACTGCCGCCAAAGTTGGCATTTTTGGACGTTACGATGATTTTTTTAAGGTCAACGTTCTCGGCACACAAACACTGATTAAGTCCATGAAAGAGCAAGGGGTTCGTTATCTGGTTTATACCAGCTCACCAAGCGTTGTCTTTGGACGTGAAGATCTATGTGGTGCCGATGAAACCGTTTCGTATCCCAAGAAATATCTGAATCATTATAGCGCCACCAAGGCCCTGGCAGAAAAATTTGTCCTACAAGAAGGCCAAAAAAAAGATTCGCTTAAAACCGTTTCTCTTCGCCCACACCTAATCTTGGGGCCGGGCGATAAAAATTTATTTCCCCGTCTCCTCAAGGCCCATATCCAGGGCCGTCTTAAACAAATCGGACGCGGGGAAAATTTGGTTGACATCATTCATGTCGATAATGCCGCCAAGGCGCATCTCTTGGCGCTAGAGAAACTAGTCCAAGGCCGCCCCATCTCCGGCGAGTCGTATTTTCTTGGCCAAGAATCGCCAGTCAATTTGTGGAAATTTTTAAACGACATTTTTGTAGATCTTGGAGTAGGCCCCATTGAAAAAAGTGTCCCTTTCTCCCTCGCCTATCAATTAGGCCGCATCCTCGAAAAAGTTTATTCCTTCCAAGGCCGATTTGAGGAGGACCCGCCCATGACTCGCTTTGTGGCGCTCCAGCTTGCCAAAGGACATTATTTCTCCCAAAAGAAGGCCCAGAAAGATTTAGACTACTATCCTTTCGTCAATATTGCGCAAATTAAATCTGAACTGGTTGCTCACTAAATTACCGTAGGTAATAAGGCCGCCTGGGCCAGCTCCTGAAATGCGCCTGGCCGATTTGCCAATACTGATGGGGGGCCTTCCTCAACCACTTGCCCATTTTTAAAAACCAAAATGCGATCACATTCGGACAAGGTATTTAAACGATGGGCAATAAGCAGACAGGTGCGCCCAATCATGACTTTATGAACGGCCCTATGCACGAGATGTTCCATTTCTGGGTCAACATTGGCAGTGGCTTCGTCCATAATTAAAATTGATGGGCCGAGCAGCAGAATACGAGTGATAGAAAGTAATTGCTTTTGTCCAACTGATAAATTATTTCCATTTTCTAAAACTTCAAAATCTAACAAGGCATCTCGGCATTTGATGGTCTGGGCAAGACCGGTCATCTCCATAGCGACAGTTAAATCTGCATCGTTAAAGCGCTTGGAAAAATCTAAATTTTCGCGCAAGGTTCCATGGAAAATAATGACATCCTGTCCGATATATCCAATTTGTGAGCGCAAAAAATCCCGCTGATATTCTTGGATAGGTCTATCATCAATTAATAACTCACCAGATTGAAATGGGTAGAGGCGCGCCAGCACTCCCACAGTGGTAGTTTTACCTGAACCGGTGCGTCCTACAAAGCCTATTTTCTCTCCTTTGCGAATAGAAAAAGAAACATCATTCAAGGCGGTTTGGTTCAAACCATAACTCATCTTCACATGCCTAAAATCGATTTTGCCTTCAAGTGGGCCAGTTCGAATGTGTCCATCGCCATCGAAAATCTCATTCTCTGTCTTGTGCGCGAGAAAAAGCGACAGTCTTTCGGCATTGGCAAAAGCCTTTTGAATAATATGCACTTCCCATGCGATAATCAATACAGGATTGGCAAATCGTTCAGTATAGCGAATGATGGCCACGAAAAGCCCCACCGCCAGGGTATGAGCAAGCACCATTTTCCCACCAAACCAAACTAAGGTGACAAGCGGAAAAGTACACAGAAAGGCCACGATAGGTCTAGTCCAGGCATAATACAAGTTGGACTCCATCAGTGTCTTTTCCTGAGCATCAACTTTTTCCTTAAATATTTTCTGGCTCCAATCTTCGAGACCTAAAGAACGAATCACTTCAATGCCATTAATAAACTCTGATAATTGGGCATTGATTTGCCCGGAATGTTTAGAGATTCGGCGGTTGAGACTACGGATATTTTCTCGCGTAGAAAAAATAAAAATCAAAGCTGGAATCATTGAGAGAACAATAATGGCACCAATTTTCCAATTGCTAAAAAAGATAGCATAGGTAGCTGTTGTACCGACAAAAACAGCATTGATAAGACGGCCTAAACTCGCCGTGAAAAATTCTTCTAGCCCTTCCACATCATGAGTGAGCCTTGTGACAATTCGTCCCTGAGGCTGATGATCATAAAAACTCATTGGTAAAATACAGAGATGATTGAGTAATGCCTCACGCACGTTGAGCAGGGTATAACTGGCGTGACGGGCCAAAAGCCGGCGTCCTTGCCAATGGATCAACATGGCAAAACCTTCCAATCCTAAGATCATCGATATGGGATAAACGGCCTTATCCCAGCTTTTTGGGATAAAAACATCCTCAACCATAATGCCAATATAGCGAGTCGACCAAATTGCCATGAGCGACGAAATAAAAATAAAAAACAAAGCTATAACTAGACCAGGCATATGGCCGCGCGAGTAACGAAAAATAAAAAAGAGCGAACGAATATCAGAAAGACCTTTCAGTCCCTTATGATCCTCTTGCTCATCTTCTTGGAGAAAATTATCTTTTGCAGCACTCATGATGATGCACCCATTTCTAATATTCGATCACAATATTTAAGTGTTGATGCTCTATGGGCGGCCCAGACCAAGGTGACATCTTTCATTTCGCGATCAATATTTTTTAATATTTTTTCTTCTGTTACCGTATCGACCGCACTTAAGCAGTCATCAAACAAGAGAACCGATGGTGTACGTGCCAGTGCGCGGGCCAAAGTCAAGCGCTGCTTCTGCCCTCCCGAAAGATTTATTCCCCATTCACCAAGCGAAGTATCCAACCCTTGGGGAAACTTGCGCACATCTTCGAGCAACTCGGCCATCTTCAAATAATGCCAAATTTCTTCATCTGACATATCCCTATCAAGCTTCAGATTTTCGCGAATCGTGGACGCAAAGAGGAAAGGACGTTGAGAGACATGCCCAATGTGATGACGCAATTCTAGATGACCATACTGATCAAAACTACGCCCTCGAAACAGCACCTTGCCTTGGAAATTTCTTTCTAGCCCCATTAAGATATTGATTAAGGTCGATTTACCTGTGGCAATGGGACCAATCAGTCCCAGCCGCCCCTGTTCTATTAATTCAAAATTGAGATCCTTGAACACCGGTTCCAGGCCCTCACTATACTTAAATGTGAGATTTTGGACTGTAAAGATAGGTTGCCCCCAGGTTCCATGACCCCTTTGGGACTCACTGCAGCCGCCAAACGGCGCAGTGAGTCCCAAAGGGGTCATGGAACCTGGGGGCAGCAGATACTTTTCCTTGGGAGCTTCATAGACTTCCATCAATCTCTCTAAACTTGAGATTCCCCGCTTCCATTCAGAAATAATAAATCCCATTTCCATGAATGGATCTTGAATTAACGCCACCAGACCCTGCATGGCAATGAAATCGCCAATACTCACACGGTCAAGAATGACATAATAGGTTCCGACTAAAAAGAGAACGGCGTAAGATAATAGAGTGGCGGTTCCCATAGCGGGAATATAGCTCAAGCTAAATCCCAGAGTTTTGAGACGCTCGCGTCGATAATCTTCCCCAACTCCCAAGACATAGCGTGCCCAGTATCCACCAGTGCGGGTCAAACGCTGGAGACGGACAGAGGCAATCATCTGCGCCGCCAGATCATCCAGCCGCGAAAGAATATTCTGGGTGATATGATACTGAACACCTTCGAGGTGACTTAAACGACGAACCACAAAAGGAATAAAAAAGAGAGAGCAGACAGAAAAAAATGCCAAACTTGGATTGATCATGACCATGGCACCAAGAGTAAAAAGGCCAAGACAGAACAAGTCCACCACGGCAACCAACGTAAAACCAAATAGCAGTTGTCCTTGCCCCACATCACTACTGGCCACGTTGATCATATGGCCCTTGGTGTAGACACGGTCAATCGCCGCCTTGGGAAAATAACGTGCATGACGCCACAAGAGGCGACGCATGTGAGCTGCCGCCACGTGCGTTTGTCGGGCAAGAGTCACACGCCACCCGAAACGGCCCATGGTGAGTAAAATCCTGCCGAGAAAGAAAATCAAAAATAGACTTAAAAATGTTTCCTCTCGATCCCAAAAACCTGGAAATAAAATAACCGGCTTACCGGTAAAAAAATCCAAAACCCAACCGAGAGACCGGGTCACGATAACTTGCATAAAATTGGTGATCAAAACGGTAAGGGCACCGATGAAATAAATCACCCGACGCTGCCACAAAAAATCACGCCAGAATTTCCAAGCCAATTTAGTTAACATACGAGGCAATTATGCCTCTAATAAACTCTCGACGCCAGCCAATTACCAAACTCACTTAAGTAATCACGGACCATGGGTAATTCCTGCGATGCCTTATTGATGGCAAGCTGGATGCCTTCGGGAGAATAAACAGAATCTCTCAAGAACCGGGTGAGTCCCTCCACCAGTTCAGGATGTAAGGTATCAGAATAAATTTTTAAATCGCGAATAATGCCCTTGTCGCAATCAATGTGAACATCCATCCCCCCCCAAGCAAAGCGCTCTTCTAAATGGTGAGTAAAATGGGGAGTCTCACCAAAGCGCCAATTCCAATCTTTCAGTTCTTCATAGTAACGATTCAAGGAAATTTGTTTTCTTAAATAATCCATATCGAGATATTCAATCGGCGATTCACCACCATGTACTGTAAAAAACTGTTTAATAATTTGGTTGCAGAGATCCTCATGATTGATCGAGGGGCAAAAATCTTTTAAATTTGCTACTCGCGCTTTTACCGAGGTAATACCCTTTCCTTCCAATTTTTTTTTATCGGGATTTAAATAATTACTCAAACGACTTAAGTTGGCGTTGATCAAGAGAGTACCGTGATGAAACGCCCGGTCCTTGGTCTCTTTAAACGCACTACCGGAAATCTTCTTCGGCCCTTCCTGGTCTTCTTGCACAACAATATCGTTGCGACCACTGGCCTGGGCCTGAATGTCAAAATGCTTGAGAGACTCAATAATAATTTGATTATTAACCGTCTTATCAAAATCTTGTTTGCTGGATAAAAAAGTGAAGTTGGTATTGCCAAGATCATGAAACACAGCACCCCCGCCACTTTGTCTACGGGCAAGATGGACATGATCCTCTTGCATTTTCTGGGTATGGCATTCCACCCAAGGATTTTGAAAGCGCCCGATCACCACGGTGTCCTCATTTCTCCACAGAAATAAAACTTTATGGCGCGGATCTAAATCACGAAAAATCCAATTCTCCGTTGCCAAATTAAAAAAAGGATCATGAGTAGTAGAAATCATCACACGAACAAAATTCTGTTTTGTCATAAAATAGATCCAAACAATAAAAGAAGGAAATTAGCGATCGATGCTAACTTTTGCCTGGAGGAGTTTACCACGGGCCTCTAGAACAAAGCTAGGGAGACCTTCTTGACCATTTGAAATACCTGGAAGGGCGACGGCCCTTTTAATATAGAAATCCACATCCTTAAACAAAGTTGTGGTAGCGACACGGGCATAGATCCCTTCAAATTCGAGCAAGAGTGTTGGCACTGGGCGTCCACCCTTAATATAGCTGGCAATATTATCACTCAGGGATTTATTAATTTGATTTAAGGATTTAATGGCAAAAAAGAAAAAGCGCACTTTTTTTCGAATGAATTCTTTAAGCCACTGGTCATTTTTCGGCCCCACTAAATCAGAAAAGAAAATCTGGGATTTATTTTTGATCATAAGAAATTTAACCTGATTATTTCCGGTACTGCCGGCCGTCAGAGTTTCTAAGGGAACACGAATGCCTTCGCGATTAATGGTGAAGATTTTTACATACTTCACGCCTTTTCGTTCTCCAAAACGAATGCGTTCTACCTGTGCTAATAAGGTCTTAAAGTCGGGATCAAAAGGTTCGCCGGATAATTGCTCTAAACCTGCAACCAGCGCCATAAGGTCATTGTTTGTGACCTCATATGATCCTAGATCAGACAGATAGCGCAAAACATACATTCCAAGAGTCAGATCATCCGCAAGCGAGTACTTGTGGCTGAGCGCTTCGCGTACTTTAAACATCCCCTCGGCGACTCTCCGATAATCCGCGTCAGTCATTTCATTTTTAACAGTCAGCCCATCATCGGTTGCAATAGAGATGGCCCCGCCTCTCACCAAGGTAGTCGCCACTGTGGCCATGTCCGCCATCCCGCTCATTGGAGCAAATAAAAAAGTCATGCAAAACACAAAATTGATGGCGAAAACCAATTTATTCATAGGACTCCCGTAAATTCTCCAGAGGACACAAAACGTGCACGCGGATTGTAACAATAGATACTCTGAAATATAGGCCACTGTGAATTTATTTCATGGGTAAAAAGCGCATTTCATATTCACCAACTAACGTTTCTTTCGAACAGAGCGCCACAAAGTGGTAGACATTTTGGACGCTTACAGGATTCAGCGCCAAACAACGAGGCGAAAGCCGAATACTATCCTGTAAATTTGATTCAAGGCCGTTAGACGATGCCTTTAAGACATATATTCGCCCTGCATTAAGTTGAGTAGCATCCACATAAAAGGCAGGCACCGCTTCGGCTCCCTTTCCCGCAACGACCGGATAAAACAACTCGTTAAAAACCTGTCCGGGCAAGAAAGACACACGATCAATAGCATGAAGATGAGTCTTCTGTTGGCCGCCTTCTTTCACAATAACCGCCAAATTATTTTTGGTCTGATAAAAAAGATAAGCGCTATCACCTCGACTGGCCCCGGCCAAAAGACCCAGGACGTGGTCACGTTCTATGGGATGCTGAAGAGAAAAGCGCGCCAAGGCCTCACCGTTTTGCCCATAAAAAGCGGCGCTGCCCAAGGTATCATTTTGCATGGAAACATAACCTGTGCCGGCAAAAAACTGCTGGCCATCACTATAAAGTTGAGTCAAAGGGATAGAGAGCTGTCCGGCCCAGGGAAGCGTGGCCATGGTCCCATCTGATGTTTTGGTAGAAAAATTAGCGCCTAATTCCACCACGGCACGACGGATGTTAAGACCATCACTCATTTCAAATTGCAGATAGCTCTTGTGCGCCCGGAATAAGGTTTGCGATTGGTAGAGAGGGCCAACAATCAAAATTTTTTCTTGCCACTCAAGCTGGTAGCGATCACTCAACTCCTGATGGAGTTGGTAGTTATCCACGATTCGAGTGACCATGGTACCCTTCTCGAAATCGGGAACGAGATAATAGAAATGAGAGGCAGAACTATCTTCATCACGATCTCGCACGAAAGGATCAGGATTTTTATCAGGAAGCGGCACCTTTCCTTGCGCCATAAAGCCTAAGGCGGCCACCAATCCGAATTTGGTTCGAACAGGCAAAATCGCCATATGGGAGGGATCAAAAACTGCCACATCGGGTGCAAATACTAAGGACGATTGGTTGCCAAAGAGAGGACGAAGATTGGCATCGAGAAAGGTATAGAGGAGATGGCGTTTCCCTTCTGCTTGCACCAAAGACACCATTAGGTAATCATTTTTCCCATCATAATTTAAGTCAAGCTGATAAAAATTTAAGAGGCGCCCCACAATCGGATTGATCGCCTGTATAGTTGTCACCGAAGGAGGATTGGAGGCCAAATCTGGCCGAAATAAAAAAAGATCACTGCGAGTTGGAGTCGTTTTTATGGCATAGTATTCGGGTGAAGTACTGGCACGATAGAAATCCTGCACCGTCCGCAATTGACTAGCAAATCCCTTCTTCTGGGGCACCAAATAGTTAATGCCATTTTTGGGAAGATCAAGACCGACAACTTCATCTCCACCAAAAGCACGTGCCAAAACAATTCTTTTTTGAAAAACAAGTGGGCCGACTGTGACACGCAAACCCATTTGCGATTTGACTTGAAGATCGGGCACATGACCAAGCAGCTGAACTGTTCTGGATTCTCCATGCTTCCATTCTTCGAAGGGAAACACTTTCTGATCCAACGTAATACCATCGGCCACGACGTCGACTTTGATTTCAATCTGGGCCTGATCAACGCCCAAATTTTGGAAAGATAGCGGGAGGGTGAAGGATAAATCATTCAGACTCACTTCCACTTCCTCGCCTTCTTTGAAATTAGGATAAATTAGGAAAGGGTTTGGCTGCAAATCAAGAGTGGCATGCGCCAGACCAAAAAGTGTGTTTTGAGTCTCATTAATTGGCCGTGATGGCCAATTAAGTCCGCGAAGTGGCCCGGAGGGTGGAGGGCCAGGAGGCCCGACAACATTTTTTAAGGCCCAGGAAAATAAAATGGCCTTGAGATCCGAGAGACTATAATCAGGAAAAATTCCGCGCAGCATGGCACCTAGTCCGGAAATAAAAGGTGCCGCCTGACTTGTCCCATTTTTTATCTCATGGCCTACAACACTAAAAAAACTGGGAGTTAGTTTCTGCGGATAAGTCGAAAGAATTTGATCACCAGGAGCGAGGATATCGACCGCGCCCCCATAGTTTGAAAACTCAGCCAAACTTCCATCCACCGACACCGCACCCACACATAGCACGCCCTGGTAGGCACAGGGGAAAATGGGGGATTCTGAGTGGTTGTTGCCAGCAGCAGCGACGATGAGCACATTTTGTCTGAGTGCTTCTTGAACCGCTTCCCGCAAATAAGTGGTATCAAGAGAACGAGGCCAACCCAAGCTTAAGTTAATAACTTTGGCACCCATTTTAGTTGCATACAAAATGCCTTTGGCCACTCGATCCGTAAAAGATTCCGGAGTAGCTCCCGGGCCGCTACCATTGCTTTGACCATGCGAAACTTTAATCGGAAGTATTTTTATTTTTTGTGAAACGCCCCGGCCTCCAACAGCGTTATCTCTTTGCATGCTCAAAATACCAGCGAGATGAGTCCCGTGACCTTGGTCATCAAAAGGTCGCTGACCATCTTTTGCATTCTCCTTGGTAAAATCCCATCCATGACAATCACCAATATAGCCGTTTTGGTCGCGGTCATCAGTGGGACGAAAACGCACACGCCCTTCGGCATCACATTCCGTCATATTCTTAAAGATGGCATTTTTCAAATCGGGGTGTTCAATATCCACACCGCTATCGATCACGGCAACGATCACATCGCCTTGCATTTTCTCTTCTAAAGCATTGAGGGTTTGAGGCCCACCAATATCTATCCCGCTCACCCCATCAAGGCGTCGAGAGCGAATATCATCAATATCTGAGGTCGTACTTTGCGCCTGGTTCTGAATACCCCACTGCCATTTATAAAGAGGATCATTCGAATACGCCTGGGCCTGATTGGGAATAATAGAACTGAAACTAATCTCATGCACTCTCTCAATCTTTTGTATGTTCCGCCTTTTGTGCAAAGAAGCCACTTCCTTGGCGGTGAATTTGCCTTGATAAAGCCGATCGAAATAAGACGAATGGTACGGAGTGAAGCGCGTCAGTCGACTGTCTCTAGGCGCTATTTTATTTTTAAAAAGAACTACATAGTCTTGCGATGATTCGCCATAGACCGTTGAAGATATACAGACAAGCATTAGAATTAGAGACTTCATAGCTTATCCATCATCCAATAAGCAAAGAATTCAGCATCCGTCATACCAATTTGGCCTTTCATGTCGGCCAGTGGGCCCATAAATTTGCGATCTCCAAATTCGCCCAAGGTATGAGAGAGAAGAGGCGTATCACCATTCTCATCACCTTTTCTAAATCCACGCAATTGAGAGGTGACAAAAAGATTTTGTTTTCCGCCGACACTTTCTGCCACTCCATCAAAATACAAATCTTCTTCCAAATTCGCGGCAATCTTCACGCCGTATTTGGCCAATTTCGCAGGTTCACGACGCTTGAGCCATTTGTTATACTTCTTCTGTAACCGTTTCAGTTGTGACAATTCATCGCGAATCTGTTCTTCGCGAGTATAAACTTCCCGATAGCTTCCCGCACCTATAGGATCGCCGGGAAAATAACTTCCCCCATGAGTGGTTCGGTCCACGGCCTTGGCGTAACGTCGATAGATTCCGAGTAACTTTTTATCCTCAACTTTGCTTAACTCCCCAATCGCCTTTTTATAAAAATAAATATTTAAAAAGAGCGAGTACAACTGGAGACTCTTCGTCGTATTTAAACTCTCCGGAGTATAGAGAGGAAAATTGTAATCAGAATTGAGATCGGCGATCAGTTTGAGTACTTTCTTTTTCGAAATAGTCCAGCCCTTCCACAAATAGCTGATGGAAATGAATGGTTCGCGAATTTCTCCTGTTTTGGAAGAGCTATCATAATTCAGGATCTCACCCTCAAAATTAACCTCGCGCGCCTTAGATTTCCCCATAAAGGTATCACCTGGGTTACCGTTACTGACATCCGCAAGGGCAATTTGGTTCCCCACATAAGTATTCAAGAGGCCATTGGCAATATCCAACGTGAAGGCCAGGGGATTTCGGCCGCTGCGATGGCCGCTGAGCTGACGGTAAAAATATTTTTTGGCACCTTCTGGATGAGTCACAGAAATCAAATCAGTTGTGTTAAGTGTTTTATAACGCCACAAAAGGAAATTAAGATCCACGCCACCTTCGCGAATTTTGTGTTCAATCAAAAAAGGTTTCCCATAGTGTTCCAGAAGATCCATATCATTGTGAAAAAGGAGGGCCCTCAGCGATTGGATATTTCGTAAAATATTTTTGTTCTCTTTTGGATTGGGATCAAGATCAAGTGAATAAAATTTGGTGCGCCCTACACCCTTGTTGACTTTGGCCGAGATGGTAAGGATGGGAATAAAGGCCCGCACACCTAGGGACACTCCCAATTGACCGATATTGCCAAAATCACGATAGATTTGAATGGTTTTGTCATCACGCCGATGGATATGTAAACGCGACAAGATCATCTGAGAACCAAAGAAACGCGCCTGAGCACTAATCAACTGGGATAAACCAACTCCTCCTCCAAAATTAAAGGAAGGGCCAATACTGTCTGTGATAATAATTGATTCACCAACCTCAAAGTCTTTGTAAAAATCGCCCATAAGTTCGGCAATTTTGCCTTTGAGTTCTTCGTCCGTAAGGCCCGCTAACCGGACCGCATTTAAGGCATCTAATTTTTTTGCCAACCTTCTTTTATACATGGGAACAATGATATTTTTATATGGGGACTTCAGCGCCGCCTTAATACTTTTAA
>CAYHRT010000068.1:0-16890 GCA_964359085.1 uncultured Bdellovibrio sp.
GTCGTTGTGCGGAGGAGCTGGTTTTCAAAGAGATTACCAATGGGGCATCCAATGATATTGAACGTGCCACGGGACTTGCAACCGCCATGGTTTGTAATTGGGGTATGAGTGATAAGTTAGGGCCAATTAATTTTAAAAAATCAGGCATCACGCCCTTTGGCTATAATGAAAGTGCTACGGATTATTCTGAAAGAACGGCAGTTTTAATCGATGAGGAAGTCTCGCGCTTGGTGCGCGAAAATCACGATCAGGCCATGCGAATTTTACAAGACAATCGTGAAGTCTTAGATCGTTTGGCGGGGGCCTTGATTCTGTGGGAGACCCTCGATTTGGAGCAAGTTAGAAGTCTTATTAATGGGAAAGATATTGGAGTGCCGATCAAGGCAGAACCGATTCCCACTGCTGACGCTAGCAAAACGACTGAAGACACGCCCTCTCCTGCTGTCGCTGGCCCTGGGAATGTCGGGCCAAAAACTCCGGCCATGGCCTAAGCCAAATGAGTGCTCAAGCGCTCATGATTCTTAATTTATCCGACGAATCGTTTTCCGATGGTGGTCAGTTATCGTCTGGCCACCTTTTTGCCAAGCGGTTACAAGAGTTGAAAAAGCTTGGACTCTTTGCCTACGATATTGGTGCCCAAAGTACCGCACCTAACCGTACTCGCCTTATTGATGCCCAAGAAGAGTCTCGGCGTTTTTTATCTGTTTTTGAAGAGACACTGGATCTGAGTAATGAGAGTGGTGAAAACTTATGGACAGGAGTGCGCTTTTTGAGTCTTGATACTTTTCGCCCAACGACTTTTATTAAAATGTTTAAATGGCTCAGGGCCAATGGTTACAAGGGGCCGATTGCCTTCAACGACGTGAGTGGGTGTTATAGCGACGGAGTTAGTGAAGTTGTGGATACTCTGGGCGAGAAATTTTTCTATGTTCTTTGTCACAACAGGGTTCCGTCGCGTGAGGAAACACCTTTGCATATGAATTATCAGAGGCCATGCCATTCAGTAGACATCCTTGATGAAGTGCAATTATTTTTTCATGAAGGGACGAAGTTTTTGCAAAACTTTTTACCCCAGGCCCAACTCATTTTTGATCCCTGTCTAGGGTTTGCCAAAAGTTACCAGGAAAATTGGACAATTTTGAACAATATTGAGCGTCTCCAAGGTTCCGCATCGCTCTTGCTTGGCATTTCACGCAAATCTTTTTTAAGACAGAAGGTGCGTGAGACGATTCCGGGGATATCCGAGATTGAGGCCATGGGCCTGTCAGAGTTTTATCATTATGAGTTTATAAGAAAATGGAAAACAGAATTTCAAGGCAATTTATGGGTGAGATTGCATGATCCTCATCTAGGCCTGCTGGCCTTGGGGAGATCGCATTGAAAAGGTCATTAATCTTATTTTTTATTTGTATCATTCTCTCTCTGATTGGCTCGTACTATGCCATCGTTAAATCTGGGTTTAAGTTAGATGACTTGCAATTATTACATCAGATTGGGCCCCGACATCTTGTGATCATCCTTTCGTTTGGAGTGGGGATCTATGTCACTGATGCTTTTCGTTACATGATCTTGGGTTTTTTTCTGCAGCAAAAAATGAAATTTTTTAAAGCATTAGAATTGTCGGCCGTAAATTTTTATTTCTCTTGGATTTCTCCTTGGTCATTTCTTGGGCCGGCGAGTGTCATGCTTATGTTGAAAAAAGAAGGAGTTTCGATCGAAAATAGTGTTTTAATTTCCTTTGGCAAATCTATTGTGGGTGCTTTCCTACTCTTTTCGACCAGTTTTATCGTCTTGATACTCTTCCCAGGAAATTTGTGGGGCAATCAACTGATCATGGCACCCCTTATGTCCGTGCTCGGGTTTTATGTGGTGTTTCTCTCGCTGGCCATTTCGCTCTCATATTTTGAGACAGTGCACTCGAGAATGATGACGTGTAAGATCGATTTGCCTCATGCCCCCACCTTTTTCAGCAAGACACTTACTATTATTTTACAATCGTTGGGAAATACAGCAAAAAAAACTCGTTCACTCTATCGCATCGGCTTCAAGGGCCTTGGCGCCTATTTATTTTTCAATGCTCTTTATTTTCTAATTTTTGTCGGATTGCTCATTTATTTATTGTGGGATTTGGGTGGTGTGTCTGTAGGGAAATCTTTTGCGCCTGCACTTCTCCATACCACCTTGGCGTATATTTCCCCCGCGCCCAATGGCGCGGGAATTTCCGAGGCCCTCATTCATGTTTTTTTTGAAGGCCTTCTTCCTTTGAAGTCTGCACTAGTGTGTGTGCTTCTTTATCGTGTTTCAACCTTTTACATTCAGATGTTGGTCGGGCTTTTGTACACCATTTTTGTCTTGCAGGATTTCTTTAAGAGGGATTAGGGAAGAAGTTTCCGCCCAATTTCTTGGTAACCGGGTACGAAACAAAGAGACCGCAGCAGCGATGACAGATGGGCAGCAGCTCCTTTTCCACTTTTTTACGGAGTTGGGTAGAGACCGAACCATAATATAAATCACGAAAGTCATTTTCAAAGACATTGCCGGGTAGAATATCTGGGTGGCCAGGGCAGTAGAGGAGGTTCCCAAGCGAATCAATGCGGGCCCAATAGGAGGGCATGATGCAACCCTTGATTCCAAACATTTCATTATAATTTTGATAATAGAGCAGAGCATCTGACTCTTTTAGGCCTTTGGGAATCATATTGATGTAAGGAGGGAAAAGGCGAAGGGTGTTAATCTTTTGATAAAGCTTCTTGATTACTGGGCCGATATTTTCAAATTTATTGTCGGTGACCCATCCAGTCCAAGCACGGGTGGGTTTGACCTTGAATTCGTTGATGAGCACCTGATCGTACTCTTCTCCTTTTCCCGGAGATAGATACCAGCGGAAATTGTAGTTGATCAGGAATGCACCCAATCTATGCGCCACGCTCTCTACATCATCGAGGGCCTGAGGGTTGTGTTCGCATAAACAATAGTTAATCATAATTTTAGGAAGACCAGTCCCGGCCTTGGCGCATGCCTGACGTAAGCAATCAACTTGTTCAATGATTTTTTGGGTAGCACCCTTTCCACGAATTTTGTCATTTGTATCCTCGCCGCCATCAATAGAAATATAATAGGCGACGTGACGATTAATTTTGGCCAAACGATCCACAGAATTTTTCAGCAGAGTGCCATTGGTGGTAAAAAGAACGTCAACTTTTGTTTCATTTATCCAATCAAGAAGGGTGGAAATATGTTTATAGGCAAAAGGTTCTCCGCCGTGGATACTCAAGGTGAAAGCGGGGTTGACAGATTTAAAATGGTTTAAAAAAAGGATCAGCTTTTCCCCATCGAGGTGAGAGGCCTCTTTTTTCCCCGTGAGAAAGTAACCATTTTCTCCCCATTGATTGCACATGGGGCAGCGTAAATTACAGTGTTCGGTGGCGGTGAGTTGCACAACTGCAGGAAGCGGGGGTCTTATCTGGTCGCCGGCCAAATATTTTTTGTATTCCACTACCCAACGCTTGGCGCGAGTGTTCACTCTGCTGTTGTAGCGGAAAAATTGCCAAAAATAGCGAAAACGATCAAATAAACGACGCATGTTAGTGCTCTAGCTTAAGTTTTTTAGAGTGGCAAGGCCGGTATGTAAAAATTAATTAATCACCCTCTCAAGCGCTCTCAGACATTTACCAAGAATTTTTGGGTCAAACATCTTACCCGGATCATTTTCGAGCACCCGAAAGGCCTTCATCTGACGGCCTTTGATGTCGCCCTCTGAATTCATGACCTGGTTGTCAAAGATATTGGCAATCGAGATGATTTTGGTTAGATCGTAGATTTTATTACCTTTGAGTCCTTTGGGGTAGCCCGTCCCATCTTGGCGTTCATGGTGTTCCCCTACAATTCTCAAGACTTCGTCAGAAAAACCGCTGTCAAGCAGAAGTGTCGTTTTACCTATGTCAGGATGCTTACGAATCGCCGTTTGATATCTTTTAGAGGTTGGTGGTTCTTCCAAAACTCTTGGATCAATTTTAGTTTTACCAAAGTCATGCAGCAGTCCCCCTAAATATATATTTTCCAAAATAAGCTGCTGCGAGTATCCGGCATTGAGGGCCAAAAAAACAGAGAGGTTAGCAACGTTAGTTGAATGGTCGGCAACATGTTGGGAATAACTCATAAGTTTAGCGGTAAATTTATCTGCATTATGCTTTTCCTTGATGGTTTGAATAAAGGTACGAGTCTTTGTCAGAACCTCCTTGATACTTTCATCGGTCACCTCTTTAGTGACAAAGCTTAAATACTCATCACGAACTTCCAGATGTTGTTCAACCACCGCAGTATTATCTTGACCGACGCCAGAAATTAATTCTTCCTTTACTTTGCTTGAGAGGCGTTGGGACCATGATTTGTAGGCAGCAACATCGTCTTTAGCGACAAAGACATATTGGACCTTTTGTAGAACAAAGAGTTCAAATTTTTGTTGAGAGATATTGTCATCTTTAGTTTTATATTTAACAAAATGTCCGTTGAGGAATAAGTAGAGGTCACCTGGTAGCGGCTGTTCTGGAAAGATCAATAAAACTGGAAAAGAGATAAATTCAAGTTCACTTTTTTTATCGCGACTTTTTTCCAAAGTATTTCTCCGTCCGATGAGACTATAATTATAGAGTATAGAGTAAAGAGTAATAATTTCAACAGAGTATTTATGCATTTGAAATATCTTGATTTTATCCTTCATGGCAATGTGGCGGTGAAAATTCTAGCAGGGCTAATTTTATTTTTTCTTATTATGAGTTTCATCCTGTTTAAACGGCTGCGTTTTTCCTGGCGTGATCTTTGGAAGGATCGCAAAAAAGTGGCCATGTACCAGCAGCATATCAACCAAATTGATAACCTTCTGGCGCGGTCCCAGGCCTTGGCGAAAATGAAAAAAAGAGGTGACAGTGATTGGCTTGAAAAAAAAGCTGAGATTGAGGCCGAGATCGAAAAGCTGTTAAAACAGTCGCCCCTTCATAATCTTCCGCAAGGGCCAGGGAATCTTTCCAAGCTAGATATCCGAGCGAAGCTGTCAGAGAGTAAGCTTTCTGGAAAATTTAGATCTCAAAAATAGTCTTCTCATTTGATTTTATTTTTTTAATCACCGAGAAGAATTCTATGGCGAAGTGTGGTCGATTATGTCTTTGTTTGGGCCTTTTTTTGTCTGCCGCAGTCTGGGGGGGAGGCGGTAGATCTATGCCGGCACCGAAACCCAGTGATCCTCAGTTGACTCCTCTTACCCAGAAATTATTTGATCTCCTCGTACAACTGAAGGGGCGGGGAGTTCTTTTTGGGCAGCAGGATGTTTTTCGTTCAGGCCACAGTCGATCCGACATCGCCTTTGAATCAGATGTAAAACAAGTATCGGGGAAATGGCCTGCGATGATGGGGCTGGATTTTCGTGAGCCCTTTGCTTGGCCCGAATCTTTCTGGGAACCTTATAAAAATATGATTCAGCATTATCATGCTTTGGGCGGGGTTGTGACTCTTTCCTGGCATATGGATAACCCGGTTACTTTAGAAGGGCCCCTTGATGGAACTCCCGCCGTGCGTGCCATTTTACCTGGGGGGGAAAAACACGGACTTTATCTGACTTGGCTGGATGCTCTTGCGCGCTTTCTACAGGAATTGAGGGATATCCAGGGACGACCGATTCCTATTTTGCTTCGACCATTTCATGAACACAATGGTGATTGGTTTTGGTGGTCCCAAACTGATCGAAAATGCAAAATGCTTTGTTTTATCCCCATGGTCAAGGATTACTATCTCTCGAAGGCCGATGATGATTTTATACGTTTATTTCGTTTTAGCATTAATTATTTGAGGCGTGTGAAAAGTGTTCACCAGATTCTTATTGTCTACTCCCCCGGCCTGCATCGTGAGGGAAAAGATTATCTATGGCGCTATCCAGGCGATGATTATGTCGACGTCATGGGGTTTGATAAATATGTCCCATCACTCAAAACAATCTTACCTTCAATCCGAAGAACAGTGGAAGAAGCCAGGCGGAGAGGAAAGATTGCAGCGCTCACAGAAACTGGTTCAGAGGGAATCAAAAATGCCAATTATTGGACTCAGGATTTTCTACTCCCCTTAAAAAATGATCCGGTGGCGCGGCAGATTGGCTATGTGCTGGTGTGGCGGAATAGTGGTACTGAACCTGAGCATTTTTTTGCTCCCTTCCCTGGGCACCCTTCAGTGCCTAGTTTCCAAGCAATGGAGCGTGATCCCTATTCATTTTTTTTAGAGGATTTACCATCCCATGATTAAGCCTAAGATTAAGATTGACTGGTCTTTTGTGCGCTATTGTCTGGTTCGTTTTGTGCCGGTGCTTTTCACACTCTGGGGCGTTCTCTTTCTCTGTTTGCCTCAAGTAAAAAAGAATAGGGCACCGGCCGAAACAGGACAAGTGTGTACTCCCCAAGGTGAGGGATGTCCCTTTCTCATTATTGGTCATCGAGGGGCACCTTATATCGTGGCGGAAAATACTTTGGGATCCTTTGAAGAGGCCTTAAAGCGAGGTGCCAATGCCGTCGAAATGGATATTTCTTTAACCAAAGATCATCATGTCGCTATCATGCATGATAGTAGCCCCGACCAATTTTTGGCCCTCATTCGGCAGACCGGGGCTGAAAATTTGCCTTATGTTCCCTTCGTCCCGGATCTTGGAGATCCGATGCGTCGACCGGTGGATGAATTGAGCTTGGCCGAGCTTCGGCAATACTATGGCTATTCTCCTTCCGCTGGCCCTATCTTAGATATTTTTGCGAGCGGAACATTAGATCGAACCGCTGTTATTCCTACCTATGCAGAATTTGTGAAGTGGGCCCAGGGAAGAACCGAACTAAAGGCCATCATTCTTGACGTTAAACTGGAAAATCATCAAGAGAAGCAGGCTGAACTCTTGGCACAAAAGATCCTCGAACAATCAGCGGGTGCCCAGTTCAATATTTATTTTTCAACACCCAAACCAAAAATTTTCCGCGTCTTCCGTCACTGGCCACAGCTCGATCACTATTTTCAACAAATTGGTCCGGTATTAATGGACTTTGAAAATGATGGTGGTGTGGCCATTTTAAAAAGTGGAGAGACCACCGGCCTTTTAACTGGTAAAACACTCTTGCGACCATGGCATAATTACCTTACCGATTTAAAAGAAATCTTAACTTATCGTCATGTGCGAAAGGGTCTCTATCCTATTATTTCGTGGACTATCGATGATCAATTTCAAATGTATCGTTTGGTACAATTAGGGGTTGACGGCACCATTACGAATCGTCCTCGCGATCTGGCACGTATTCTAGATCGACATTTTAAAGATCATTCAAGTGTCGCTCGTCACGTTGGGATGTGTTGGCAGAACTATCATGGATCAGAGCGGTTTGAATTTTGCACCAGTGGGAAAGAGCTGGACCCATTTCTTTCCATTGGAAAGCGTGAAGTTGAGGCCTGGGTCTGTAAAGAAAGGGGAGTTGAGTCCTTCGTGCGTGATCTCTTTGGCTGTGGTTTTTTAGATAAGGCCGATATGCAGTTTCAAAATGAAATTGATAATTCTGGGAACGTCAATATTTGGTGGCGACCGCGGGCCAAGCGTGGAGTCTTGGTGGCGCGTGCCCAAGAGGAGTTTGGGGTGGATAAATCGCCTTTCGTATTAGATTTTGAACAATTGGACTGCAACGACGGTTTTTTAAACTATGATTGTGAATATAGGATGCGTATCGAGTATTTTGATCATGGCGCCGGACGTTTTGTGCAAATAAGAAATGCCAATTTTAACTTTGAAAGCTCAGATGCTTTTATCTCAAATGCGCCGGTTGATACTCGGGCCCTGCGTGTAACTCTTTTTGAGACTGACGATGGGCAAATAAATTCCAACCGTCGCTCGGAACGAACTATCTATTTAAGTTTTAAGGACGGAGAAGTTAAGCTTGCCCGGGCCCTAGATGATACCTTCAAAGTGAGGATAAATTTACGTGTTTATCACTATGATAATGTACAGAGTAATTGGGATTATTACAGAGCGGTAACCTTTAATTTTGAACAGAAGAAATGTCGCGATGGCGTACTCAACTATGACTGTGAATATCTCTTGCATCTCTCCTATAGTCCCGATGGTGGCAAGAATTATTTTCCTTGGCGCTCTTATACGGCCCAGAGTAGTTTCCAAGTATATGAGCGCATTCCGCGTACTGCCACCCATGTGAAATGGAAGATCATTGAAACAGACGATGGAAAACAGGCCGGTATGAAATCCTTTGGCGAAGTCATTGCCCCCCTGATGCATGGAGAACGGCGATGGATAGATGCTCAGGACGGTACATTTGATGTAGAATTAAAGATAAAAATGTTGGATTTTGATTCGCAACAGTATGATACTGAAGGTGGGAGGATTAGGTGATGAGTGTGAGAAAAAAAATAAAACGACCACCCCACAGGAGAGTAGTCGATGCTCGCTTATTGAAAACTCTCAAGCATGTAGTTCTATTTAGGGGCCTAAGCGTCGCAGTCTTGAGCAAGTTATTGGCCAAATCAGAAGTTAAAACATTCCAAAAAGATCAGTTTATTTTTCATGCTGGCCAAGTCAGTGATGGATCCTATGTGAACCTTCAAGGAGTGTTACGGATTGAGAACAATGGTATCTTTCTTTCCAAGGTTGATGAAGGAGAAACGGTGGGCGAGATGGGAGTGCTGAACGATTTGCCCCGTTCTGCCGACTTACTGGCGATGACGGAAACCAAAGTTCTCTTTATTCCCAAACAGCATCTATACCGAATCATGAAGAACAACCAAAAGACGGCCGTGACAATTTATAAAAATGCCGTGTGGATTCTGGGAACCTTGATCAGAAACAAAAACATTGTCATGGAATTCATCAAGATCTTGGACAATTCTGTCTTGGCCTCACTGGCTTCGGAAGATCTTAGCCATCTTCGCCCTAATGTTGAATAAGTCGTAGACAGAGTGCGGGCCGATTGGTGGTAATAAAATTGACCTGCATAAAGTCTGACCAGATCATATCGCCCGGGTCGTCCACCGTCCAAACTGCCCTTTCAAATTGCTCATACTTCGCCTTCATCATGCGTCGAGTTCTGCCATAACTGAAACGGAGATTGAGACCGTAATTAGATTTTGGCTTGCCAAAAAAACGGTAATTAAAAAGGCCTCTTATATTTTTGAAGCTCGGAAAATCTGTTGCGTAGGAGAAGGCGTGATCGAGGAAATTCTTTTTGAAGGAAGTAAAGCGCACTCGTTGAGCATGCTGGGCTAAATGCTGGTAAATCAATTGCAAAGTGTAATATTGGGGTAGGTCTTTAAACTCAATGAACACGAAGACAGAAGTATTGTCGAGAATGTTAAGAAAGTCCATGAGTGTGGGAATTTCCTCGCCATTTTTGAGAACGCATTTGGCCTGGATTTCCTTC
Organism: uncultured Bdellovibrio sp.; assembly: GCA_964359085.1. GTDB lineage: Bacteria > Bdellovibrionota > Bacteriovoracia > Bacteriovoracales > Bacteriovoracaceae > GWA2-49-15. Next base: position 9,441 of record CAYHRT010000068.1, read on the forward strand.
CAGGTGAGTTTCGCAATCTTTTTCTCAGGGCATTTTTGTTTTTTATTTGGATCGCGCGAAGTGGTGGTTTCACCAAGTTTTAGATCATGCATGATGAGAGGTATTCCATCTTTGGTATGGGCCACATCAAACTCAACGCCATCGCTGCCGATCTCCAGAGCAGAGAGAAGGGCGGCCCTGGAATTTTCCAGAAAACTTTCGCGATTCCCCCGATGAGCGATGCACATAGTTTTTGCCGAAGGGACTCCTGGCCCTTCGCCTTTCAGGTAGCTTGCGCTTGCAAAATCGGCAATCCTGCCGATTTTTGCCGAGGCATACGAAGCATAAAAGGCAAACAAGCATAAAGGGATGAGTATGGCCATCTTCATAAGTAACTCCCACGCAGCCGTAATACTTCATCATAAAGTATTTGGGTTGATACAAGTTCCGAACGTATTGGTTTCCCAATAATTAATTCAACTCTTGCACGAAAGCGGTTAGGAGGGAGACCTTGGAGCGCACGGCCTTTGATCCGGCTAAACCAACTGCCCCACATGCCGCGAATGGCAACTGGGACGACCCATACATCAACATCGGTCTTTTTGGCCACTCTTTCCACACCATCCTTAAAGGGAATCATTTGGCCATCGTTTGTCAGAAAGCCTTCGGGGAAAATAGTCATGAGATCCCCTTGTTTGAGGCCTGCTACCACGGCATCCAACGCTTCTTCCATCAACTTCGGATCAACTTTTTTGGGTGTCACAGGAATGGATTTTGAGGTGGTAAAAAACCATTGAAGAATTTTAATATCAAAGTAGGCCTTGTCCATCATATAGCGAGGGGGGCGATTCATAGCCGCACAAACAATAAATGGGTCAATAAAACTGACGTGATTGCTGACGATAAGGACTGGGCCGTTCTTGGGAAGATTTTCGTAACCTGTAACGCTATAGCGATAGCCAATTTTAACCAGCCAAGTAAAGAAAATATGGTAAAAGTGTTCGGGAATTCTGGCCAAAAGAAACAGGGTAATGAGCAGATTGGTGATTGAAACAATCATAAAAATTTGGGTGATAATGAGGCCAAATTTAAAACAGACGATAGCAAAAATGGCAGCACTCACCATAAAGACGGCGTTCCAGATATTGTTACTTGCCACCACACGGGAGCCAAGTTGGAGCGGGGCCTTTTCTTGCATCAGGGTATAGAGGGGTACGATATACATTCCTCCGAAGATCCCAACAAAGAAAAAATCTAATGCACTTCTTGCACCATAGAGGCCTTGCCAAAAATCTTGAAGTCCCATTAGGGGCATGCCTTGGCCCGCAACCGATTTCAGGGTGGTCAAATCAAAACTGAAGAGGAACAAACCAAAACCGCCAATGATCACCAAACCTAGTCTGGTTGTGCCACCTGAGAGACGATTAGTAAGAATGGAACCCAGTCCCATGCCCATAGAGATCATGGTGAGTAGCAAGGTGGCCACGGCCTCATTGCCATTTAAAATATCGCGACAATAGCTGGGGAGAGAGGCCATGTAAAAGAAACCAAAAAACCAAAACCAAGAGATGCTAAAGATGGCCAACTTGACGTGTTTATTGACAAAGGCATGCTTCATCCCGCGATAGGTTTCGGTCAGAGGATTCCAGCAGATTTTGAGTGCCGGATCAGAAGGAGTTGCCCTCGGAATAAAAAGCGACATACAGAAACCCAAGCTGGCCGCCAGAACGATGGCGAGAGAGATGGGGTAGATTGAAAATTGGCCGATAATTTCTTTTGTGACAAGTGAGCCACCGATGATGGTTCCCAAAAGGATAGCGATGAAGGTTCCCATGCTGGTCAAGCCGTTGCCGGCCAGAAGCTCGTCGGACTTTAAATGCTGGGGAAGAATAGAATATTTGACCGGCCCAAAGAGAGTACTATGAACACCCATGAGACAAAGCATGGCCAAGAGAAAGGAGTTATTTCCCAGGTAAAACCCCAAAGCTGCGGCCAGCATGATACAAACTTCGAAAACCTTGACACCTCTGATGATGTTGGACTTTTCATAGCGGTCACATAGTTGGCCTGAAATGCCACTGAAGATAAAGAAGGGCAGAATAAAAAGCCCCGCGGCCACTTGGACTAAGACATCAGCTTGGTCTTTAGGTGTGTTATAGGCGATCAAAATCACTAAGGCCGACTTAAATAGGTTGTCGTTCAAAGCACCAAAGACCATGGTGATAAAAAATGGAAAAAAACGTTTTTGGCGTAATAAATTAAACATAATTGTTCAAAATAATTTCATGATTGTTAATAAAAGACAAATTCTGTCGATTAGTTGAGCAAAGAAGTTGCAAGATGGCCCCTTGGTTTTTTTTTACGTTTGTCGATAAGAATCGTGTGATGAAGTGTGCGCAAAGGGGACACCGTGGTTAGTTCTGCCACCAAAATTATGAAGCGGCCTGGCCGGAAGATAACTTTAGATGAAGTTATTGAGGGGCTTAAGAATGACAAGCTGATTTCCCAAGCAGATTATGACCGCATCTTTAAGTCACTTAAATTGGCACGTTTTCACCCTTTGGTGTCTGTGGGCAAGATGGCCTTCAAACATCCCACAGAGCCGAAAACAACTCTTGATACCGAATGGCTCACGCAATGGTATGCCGGAAAGCTAGGCATGGGTTACATTGATATTGATCCCTTAAAGATGGATATTGGAGAAATTACCAAACTTCTACCTAAGGCCTTTATCAAACGAATAGCTGTCCTTCCGGTGCAAATCACACCGACCAAAGTGGTGTTTGCCACGGCCGAACCCTTTGAGCGTGATTGGTTACTAGATACCAGCGCATCTATCAAGCGTGACGTTGAGATTGTTCTGGGGAATCCGGAAAAGATCACACGTTACATCGAAGAATTCTTTGAAGTCCGTTCGGCCATGAATCAAGTGGGAGATGTTGAAAGTGAGTTCGGTGATCAGAATGCCCTCGATAAAATGGTGGGATCGGAAAAAGGTGAATTTAAGGCCGATGACGGTAATGTCGCTAAAATTGTCGATTGGCTTTTTCAATTTGCAAGCACTGAGCGGGCCACAGACATTCATCTCGAACCACGTGAGGGCCAGGCCCAGATGCGCTTTCGGATTGATGGAAATTTACGAGTGGTTTATAAGTTTGATGCCAAGGTCTTCATTCCAGTTTTAAGTCGTTTGAAGATTATCGCAGAACTAAAAGTGGATGAGAAAAGGCGTCCACAAGATGGGCGTATTAAGCGGCAGGTGGGCGACAAATTGATGGAGATGCGTATTTCAACCATTCCCACCCATTATGGGGAGAAGATGGTTATCCGCATTTTTGATACCAATATTACCAGCAAAACGTTTGAAGAGTTGGGCCTGTCACCAGAAGACATCAAAGGATGGGAAAGTTTGGTGGCACGTTCTTTCGGCCTGATTTTAGTTACCGGCCCCACAGGATCTGGAAAGACGACAACCCTGCAAACTTCACTCACTTTTATTGCTGCGCCGGATATTAATATTTGTACGGTGGAAGATCCCATTGAAATTGTAAATGAGCAACTGGCACAAATGCAGGTTAATCCCGAGATCAGTTTGAGCTTTGGCAACGCTATTCGCGCTTTTTTGCGACAAGACACCGACGTTATTATGGTGGGTGAAATCCGAGATCAAGATACCGCTGAGATGGCCATTCAGGCCTCTTTGACTGGGCACCTCGTTTTGTCGACTCTGCATACAAATTCTGCCCTGGCTTCGATTACCAGGCTCATTGATTTGAAGGTTGAGCCGCATCTCTTAAGTGCTTCGTTAATTGGGCTGATGGCCCAGCGATTGGTTCGGGTTCTTTGCCCTCATTGCAAAGAAAAAGCACCTCCCAATCTTGAACTTTGGAAGGCCTTGATTGGCCCCTACAATGTGCCGACACCTCAGTTTGTCTATCACGCCAAAGGCTGTCGTGAGTGTCGCAATACGGGATACTACGGGCGCATTATCGTTTATGAATTGGTGCGTGTGACTCCTGAATTGCGAGAATTGATCCGACCGGGAATTACCTTGCAAGAGATTGAAAATTTAATGCGTGGAAAATATTTACCCATTCGCTTAAATGGCGTTCAGAAAGTTCTACAAGGCAAAACGTCGATAGAAGAAGTTGTGACGATTGTTATTTGATACCGTACGGAAGAGAGCAAAAAGTTTATATATTCCTCTCTCCCGTAATTGAGATGTCATTATTGACGATCTGTCATATTGGACGACTGATAGCAGATAGCATAGGTATCTAATTCGTTAATTGGTCGTGGGATGCATCCATTGATTTCGTGGCCGATTGATTCATTGGCCATTACGTGGAGTTTTACCCCGTAGACTTTTGTGAAAGTCGTCGTGCCACCACCAAATCCCCAATGCTTCTTGGTAGTGGAATCAAGCAGGGTGGCGCTTACGATTTGGGATTGCAAACCGTCGATTTCAATTTTTTCATGTGACTTTTCGTCCGTAACGTAAAGATTGAGATCTCCATCTTCAAGTTCGCCTTCTTTGGAGAGGTAGACATTCACAGCGGAATGATCTTTTTGTAAGTTGATGGTATCGCAATGGGTATGAGTGGTCAGGGCGAAGGCATTCAACGATCCGATGGTTAGTCCAAGGTTTAATAAGAGGGTCAATGTTTTCATAAAATCTCCTTTTGTTGGTTAGAACTGGGCCATTCATAACCTCAAAGGAGTAATTAGCACAAATTATTAATTATGATGTAGCATAAGAAGTATTTCTAATTATTCGACCCGCGAGTTATGCCACTGTCGGACAAAAGTGTGAAATGATAGTCAGGGCAAAAATCATTTAATCTCCTTATATCCATTTCAAATCTAGTCGGGAAACCCGGTGCAATGGGATATATGTATAGTGGAATTATTCCTGCTGATGCTGGTTATGTTACTTGCTGTACTCTCATATCAGATGACAGTAATTCAGTTTCGGGAGATTGAAAGCATGATCCCTGCTCGTCCCTCTGCACCCTAGAGTGATTCTTGGAAGTAACGAACAATTTCAGCTTTTGTCGCCAGACGATTCTTGACTTCTAAGTCAAACATTTTGCGATTATGTTTTCGCACTTTCTTGTTGAATCGTTCTTGCTGCTTGCGCTCTTTCTTTGTGGCCCCATCAACAGGAATCGGTTGCTTGTATTCAATTACGGGCCCAAAGGCCGTACCGATTTTACCATTACACATTTCATTGGTATCATTGGATGTTTTAACCGCCGTGGCCAACTGATCAGCGGCGACGCCAGTAGCAACTTCATTGATCGTCTGTTGGAATTCGGCGAAAGTCTCACGGCTTCTACTCAATTCTTTGGCCAAATGTTTGTTATATCGAACAAGTGCGCGGTTATGGCGACGAACTTGACGATTAAAACGTTTTTGCTCACGTCTTTCTTGTTTGCTTTGCCCATTCACCGCAATTTCTTTTTCAACATCAGTTCGCATTTCAGGATATTTCCCTGTAGCACGGTACTCGGATTCATTCAGGATGCGAACAATATCGTGAAGAGGATTATTACGAATCTCTTTGGCACCCCATAGGCTTAAGGCCAGACCGAGGGGAAGAACCAAGGAACCCGCGATTCCCGCTGTGGCCGTTCCAAAGATGGCATAGGCGCCATAATATCCAAGCAGGCCCAAAGCATTGCCATTAAGCTGCACCATTCGAGGCAGTATGGGAGAATCAATTTTCTTCATATATTCACCTTGGCAGGTTGCCAAGGCCTGACTTCCCAAGGAGATAGTTAGAAGCATGCCTAAGAAGATTTTTTTCACGTTCATTGTAATCAACTCCGTTTAAAATGTTTGAGCGGTGTAACAAACCTTTCCGTTTCGCACTATAAGAAAATGCGTGGATTGTACTTTTTACCAACATTCCGAAGGATGTATAAGTAATACTAATCAACTTGTATTATAAAAGATTAGTTTTAATTTTAGCAGAAATGCACTATTTTCCGCGCCAATTCAGCAACCGGTTTTTTAATTAACCGTTAACTTTTAGAATAGGAGAAATTTTATGAAGACAATTTTTGGAATTATGATGGCCGTTTATTTGTTCTCAAGTTTTGCCCATGCAACATCCCTTCACCCCGACACTTTTTCACAAAGTGCAAAACTGTTAACTTGGAATTTTGAAAATGATAGTTTCCTTGCTTCAAAAAATGTCCGAGGTGGTACAGTGACTGTGAATGCTGTAAAAAAAGAAGTCTCAATTCGCTTTGACCTCCGGAACAACTGTCCTCCCAATGCTTTTTGCTTAGCTTATATCCCAACTCATGAAATCACATTACCGCTTAAAAAAGTCGAAACCGATAGCTGCGGTAGTGTTCTCTACACCGCTGAACGAAACATGCTACCGGTCGATGGCACCCATGGAAAACTTGTGGTGACAGATGTCAGTCGTTCATTCTGTGAAATGGTTTACATTGCACCAACTATGATTAAGTACTCAGAAAGCTTTTTTGATCGCCTCAACGGAAAATTTGTGAAAACAAAATCTCATATGACTGCTGATCGTCTGGAATAATTATAGCGCAAACAATTGCCTAGTATAAATGAAGGCCCCTTTTGGGGCCTTTAGGAAGACGACAGTTCAGACGTTTTTTTTGAAGAAAGAAAACTCCTCTAGTTGAGTTGTTTTTTACGTTTTTATGGCAAAATTTTTCCGGCCCAAAGTTGCTGAAGAAAATCACTCCAGCGAAGAATCTCAATTCCATCAACGGTTCGTGAAACCGATTCCAAACACACCATAAGGTGTCGTCGCATTGGGGCCTCTTCCGCGATGGCGCGCAAAGAGCGCAGATCCCGTTCTGCAATAATCTTCTTGCTCTTAACTTCAATTGCGATTTCATCATTGAGGATAAAATCTACTTCAAATCCGGAGGTCGAGCGCCAGTAGGTCAATTCGTCGACGGTCCCGCGCAGATCAACCCAAGTGCGTAGCTCGTGGTGTATCCACGACTCAAAGGCATCGCCGTATTCTGGAGTAGCAGGTGCCAGACTTTTTCGGCCCTGCAAGGCGTGGGCGATCCCGTTGTCGAATAGATATATCTTTGGCGTTTGGATGGCCTTCCGAGTTTTTCCACGCCTCCATGGCTGGAGGAGTGAAGCGAGCAGGGTATCTTCGAGTACCTGATAGTAATTAGTCACAGTTGATTTTGAAACCTGCGCATCGCTTGCAACAGAGGCGAAGTTGATCATCTTCCCATGCCCGAGCGCGGCCACCTCTAAAAAGCGACTAAATGCTGGCAAATTTCTGGTTACTCCCTCTGCCGCAATTTCCTGTGTGAGATAATCCCCGATGTAGGCCCGGAGGTCCTCATACGGTGAATCCGAAAATACCACAGAGGGCATAAGCCCAAAACAAAGGGCCTCATTTAACCGGAAGCTTTCGCCGAGTTCGGCCCACACGAAGGGATGCATTCTTCTCGAACGG
>CAYHRT010000069.1:0-8540 GCA_964359085.1 uncultured Bdellovibrio sp.
GATACACCAAACAGTCGTGTCCCGCCTGATTTTTCAGATCCCATGGCGGCAAATTTCGCGGCCCCCTCATTGATGATATAGGGAACGTCGGCGAAGGTTTCAACGTTATTGACACAAGAAGGCATTCCGAAAGCACCAACCTGTGCAGGAAAAGGAGGTTTCACACGCGGTTCACCCCGCTTACCTTCAAGGGAATTAAGCAATGCTGTTTCTTCACCACAAATATAGGCCCCGGCCCCGCGATAGATATAAATATCAAAAGAATGTTGAGTGCCATAGAGATTATTGCCTAAATGGCCCCTAAGTCGGGCCTGCGCGAGGGCAAATTCCAACATCCTGGCTTCACGAAAAAATTCTCCCCTTATGTAAATATATCCAACATGCGCCCCGATAGCATAGGAGGCAATGATCATGCCCTCAATCATAGAATGAGGATTCCTTGTAATAATTAAACGATCCTTAAAGGTTCCAGGTTCACCCTCATCAGCATTGCACACGAGATATTTGGCCTTCTTTCCGTCCTTAGGCATGAAGGACCATTTCATGCCTGCCGGGAAACCAGCACCGCCACGCCCACGTAAATTAGATTTTTTAACTTCATCAATAACCTGATCAGGGGTCATGGTCGTGCATGCCCGTGCCGCAGCTTTATACCCACCATGCTGTTCGTAATTTGCGATTTTGTAGCTGTCCTTTTCGTGAATATGTTTCGTGATGACAAGATCGTTCATAGGGCAACCACCGACTTGAACTCTTCTTTTGAAGCACATCCAATGTCTTTCTTGCCTGCCGCTAATTGCTTATCCAAATCATCCAGAAGTTTGTTCAATCGTTCAATATTGAGACCTTCGAAATAATCTTCATTCACCTGAATAGCAGGCGCCGTACCACAGGCCGCCAAGCATTCAACCTCAGAGAGTGTATAACGACCATCTTTGGTAGTTTCCCCACAATCAATCCCCAGGCGCTTTTCAAGACAACTCAAAAGCTCTGATGAACCGTTGAGCCAACAGGAGACATTGGTGCAAACTTGGAGATGAACTTTGCCTACAGGCTTCTGATTAAACATGGTGTAGAAAGTTACCACCTCTCTCACTTTAGCAAGGGGAAGATGGAGATATTCTGAAATCTCTTTGAGCGATTCAGCTGAAATCCAACTTTTTTCTTCCTGAACGAAATGCAGGGCCGGAATCAGCAGGGCCTGCTCTGTTGGAAATTGATGCCGCATTTTCTCAAGTCGTGCCTTTACTGTTTCTGATAGGGCCATATTCTCTCACCTTTATCTGTCTAACAGGCCGTTGAAAAAGGCACATCTGCCACGTTCTCGTCTTCAAATCGCCCTCGACGTACTCTTCAAGTACGCCTCAGACGATTTAAAGGCCTCGGCCTTGCATCTGCACCTTTTTGAACGGCCTGAAATTGTCTTTTTCAACATCCTGTTAATTTATCTATCTAGTTCTCCCGCAATAATATTGATACTTCCCAAGGCCGAGATGGCGTCAGGAATCTTATCACCAACAACAGAATGCTCGAAACTTTGGAAAAGCATGAATGAGGGCGCTTTAACTCGCATCCTCCATGCCTTAGTGCCCCCTCTACTTACGATGTAAAATCCCAGTTCTCCGTTGGGACCTTCCACCGCGCTATAAACCTCACCGGGTGGAACATTAATGCCTTCCATAAAAATCTTAAAATGGTGAATAAGAACTTCCATTTTGGTATAAACATCTATTTTATCCGGGATACGAACCCGGGGATCATCAACCCATATCGACCCGCCCGGCAAACGTTCAATACACTGTTCGATAATCCGCACACTTTGGCGCATTTCTTCCATGCGCACTAAATATCGATCAAAGACATCTCCATGAGTTCCAATCGCCACATCAAACTTTACTTCATTGTAGGCATAGTAGGGACGGTCTCGACGTAAATCTAAATCGACACCCGAGGCGCGCAAGCAAGGGCCAGTAATAGAGAACTTAAGCGCTTCTTCCCTGCTTATTTTCCCCACACCTTTTGTCCTATCAATCCAAATACGATTTCCCGTAAGAAGGCCATGCACTTCCACCAAACAGCTAGGAAACTCTTTGACAAATTTTTTCATGCGAGGAATGAAATCATCTGGTAAGTCATTGCACATGCCTCCAACCCTGGTCGCCGTGGTGGTCAAGCGCATGCCACACAGAGACTCAATCATGGTGTAGGCCTCTTCGCGCCAATGGTACATGAGCCAAAAGACAGTCATGGCCCCCATATCAAGAGCATTGATGGCGACACAGATGATGTGATCGATAATGCGTGAGAGTTCCATGAGCATCATGCGCACCCACATACATCGCTCGGTGACTGAAATACTCATGAGGTTTTCAACCGTCATGCAGTAAGCGATGTTGTTATTAAGGGCCGAACAATAGTTCATACGATCGGTGTAAACGATCCATTGATGATAAGTTTTATTTTCTCCCAGTTTTTCCATGCCCCTATGGAGATAGCTAATTTCACAAGCTGCATCCTCAACCGTTTCACCGTTAAGTCGACACATCACTCTCAATGTCCCGTGCATGGCGGGGTGAGCTGGACCAATATTAATTAATACGTTCGGATTATAAAAATCAGATAATTTTTTTCCTTCTAAGGAATCATTCCATTGGCGTTCATCGTCCTTACCCATATTAATTCCTCTAAGTTGATGTATTTCTCGGTAAAGGGTGTGCCCCGAGATGCAGTGGCACATTGTCGGAAAATGGTTGCCTCTGCCTCAAGGGATATTCCTTTCTGAGCGGGTGCCCGTTAAATCTCTCATCCATTAAAATACGACGTAAATTAGGATGTCCCTTAAACTTGATCCCATACATATCGAAAACTTCGCGTTCCAACCAATTGGCCCCTTGCCACAACGATGTCCAACTTATGGGCTCTTCTCCTAAGTCGACCCCCAACTTTAAACGCAATCGCACATGGGTTGTGGTGGAAAGTATTTGATAAACCATAATAAATCGCTTGGGGCCATCTTTCCCATCCACGTTGTCATAAGCCGTGATGTCAGATAGAAAATCAAACTTAAGCACATCATCGCTGAGTAAGCGTTGGATTAAATCAAAGGCATCGTCCAAAGATTTCGCCCATAAAATCGGCTCTTCCATGGCATCGATCACGAGTTGGCGGCCCTCCGAATATTTTCCTTGGATGTGTGTCGTGGCCACTGTCTGTCTTTTTACAAATTCAGCATTTCTAGCAACAGCATTTCCCATCTTTATTCTCTCCGATTTTGTTTCCTCCATGATTTCCTCCAACATTTCCCCCAGAATTACGGGCCACTCCGTCCTTCGTCACGATGTAAGCCGATTTTACAAGAGCAGCTTGGGCACACTTGCTATAAGTCATGGCATTCATCGCATCTTCGTGGGTCGGTTTGACTGCGGGTCTACGCTCAAGACTCTTCTCAATCACTTTTTGTAAGTGAAGAATGGCGTGAATAAGTCCTTCTGGGATAGGAGGACAACCTGGGACATAAACATCGACGGGAATAATTTCATCAATGCCCTGAATAACCGAATAAGTATCAAAAATGCCACCGCCCGAAGAGGCACACGCTCCCATGGAAATAACCCATTTGGGCTCTAGAATCTGCTCATAGATTGATCGTAAGACCGGCCCCATCTTCGTTGTAATCGTACCTGCTACTATCAACATATCAGCTTGTCTGGGTGAAAATCTCACGACCTCGGCACCAAAGCGTGATAGATCGTAGGTACTTGACAGTGTCGACATCAACTCAATCCCACAGCATGAAGTTCCATAAGGCATCGGCCAAAGTGAATTCTTGCGCGCCCACTTAACGGCTTCTTCCATCAATGATGGGAAAATCATTGAACTTCCATCTTTACTCATATGATTAGCTCTCCTAGTCCCAATCCAAAGCGCCACGCCTACGCAAATAAATATAGCCCCCGAGCAGAATTGCTACGAAAAAGGCCATTTCAACAATGATAAAGGCACCTTGTGAGAGATATTTTTTGTAAACAACCGTCCACGGATACATAAATATGACTTCAACATCAAATAACAAGAAAATAATCCCTATCAAATAATAACGAACTGAAAACTGCTGGCGTGCATCTCCTACACGGCCAACGCCACACTCATAGGGTTCACCTTTCAATTTGGTAACTTCAACCGGCCGCTGCCCGAGAATTTTATTCAAGATTAGCAGAGCGCAGGCAAGAACGAGGGATATAATAATGACAACAAACACAGCGGCGTAGGCCAGAAAGTCCTGACTAATTGAAGACATATTGGATCTCCAGACCCTGAATATTTTTTTGCAATTCTACCATCACGTTATAAGAGAATACAATGAGATAGACGCCAATTTGGACCCCTAATAAAAATCATCTCACCTTTTGATTCGGTATGATTTGCTAAGGAACTGAAGCAACACGCTGCATAACGAGTTCTAACTTGCGCTCTCGCACCGGATTGGCCATAATCAAACGTAATAAATATTTTTTATCATTATTAAAGGATGCATCGCAGAGAAAATTAACGCATGCGCCCCACGACGATAAAGGAAATCAGATATGGCTTCTGCCCCCAAAAAATATCAAATTTATCAAAAAAAAATCAATAACTTAGATTTTTCACATGTCAATGCGTTAAAAATGGTGCGGAGTTCCTATCTTGTGGATAGTAGTTTTGAGGCCACAAATATGGAAAATATCAAAGTTCGACACTCTACCTTTAAAAAGATTAATTTAAAAAAATGCATCCTGATTCGAAGCCGTTTCGCCCACAGCGATTTGGAGCAGTGCAATTTTGAGTATGCGAACCTTTCACAGAATTCTTTTTTTCGCACCGCACTCAGAAAAACCAATCTCCAATGTACCTCTTTTCGTAATAGTACTTTTAATGAGTGTACCCTTGCCCATGCTGATCTTCGATGGGCGAACCTTGAGGGGGCAGCCTTTGTTAAATCGAATTTGAGCAAGGTCAATTTTTGTAATTCAAATATGACCAATGTGAAATTTATGAAGTGTAATCTCAAGGGTGCCACTTACAATATCCACACTGTGTTACCCTTCAACCAAGAACATGCTTCAGGACTTGGGATGGTGTTTGTTCACTAGTCTTATTTGATTTTAGCAATGAAAAAATTAGTTTCCCACCCAAATGCATTGATTGTTGATGACGACCCCATGATTGTGGAGATGTTGAATACTGCTCTTGAAATTACCGGGCTGTTTGATACCGTTGTCAAGGCCTCAAATGCTCAAGAAGGTCGGGCAGCGCTTGCTCAGACAAACTTTGGATTGGTAATTTTTGATAACAATCTCCCCGACGGAAGTGGATTTCAATTACTTCTCGATCTCCGTCATGATCCATCTAATAAAAACACCCAAGCCCCCGCCATTTTCACGACGGCGGCACTCGATCCACAAACAGAGAGGGACTTAAAATCCCTCCCGCTCACACGCTTCCTTCCAAAGCCCTACGTCATTGAAAATGTGGTCGAACTCATGGTTGATTTATTAGGACTCAAATAATTGAAACTCAGGTTGAAACTATCGTAGACCGAGCTTGGTTTCTACATATTCAACCATAACTTTACGGCCATAGAGATTTTTGCTGTCTAAGCAAAATTGGTTCACATCATTACCTTCAACAAGAATCGTTGCAATCTGTTGAGTTGTGATTATTGATTCGCCAGTTCGGTCATATTTATCATTGAGATCATCGGCCAATTCTTCTAAGTGATCGCCTGTACCAACTTGTGACTCTTTAATTAGTTTGAGGGCCTTAAATAAGGAAACGAAACGCGAAGCACTCTTGACTGAACTCACACTGAGAATTACGCCACTGGCAGCAGAGAGACCACCGGCCACCGTCCCAAGAATCAAGATCCCTTCGTTAGAAGCCGTTATACCTAAGATCGCTCCCACATATACGGCAACGGCACCCAAGGCCACCGCGCCAGTTCCCCCAGTTGTTAGCAAGGTCGACTTCACCACGGCCTTAACTTTATATTTCTTGTACATTGGCAAGCAATCGGCTTGAGCACTTGCCAGAGTCATACCTAAAATCATCACAATACCCAATAATTTCTTCATACCGTCCTCCATCCTTAATTTTCTAAAGCGTTGTTATTAGTCCAATATAGGTCAAAAAATCAAGCTGCTTTTCAACCAGTTTGAGTAATTCACGCGATTTGTACTCACTTCGGTACTGTTTCCACTCTCTCAATGCATCCTTTACACGCTGCTCACCTAGATATGCATTGGCAGAAGCCAGCTGGGAATGAATACAGGCCTGGTCTCCACACAATTCATAAAGTTCCACCGGCATATTTTTCAAATCGTAGAGGTCACCGTAAGAGGGACGGCGATCGATAGCTGGCAAAGACAAAAGCAGTGTATCGCGAACATCATCAGGCATATTTTCTAATTGATCGAGCATGAGCAATTTATCTTTCACTGCTAAAGAAAGTAATTTTATGGCAGCATCCTTTGGCCATTTATCGCCTGTTTCCATGGCCTCAACCGACATATTAAAATTTTTCGCGGTCTCAACCCGAATATCCACAGCACGAGTGGCACGGTAAGGAGGAAACGGATTGACGAGCGAACGGCGATAAAAATTAGGTAATTTATTGGGGAGTCTGGCCCATACTCCATGGATGCGTTTGCTCGGTATTCCGGCCTGCTCTAAAAAATGAACTAAAGCACCTGCGCAGTTATGTCCGGCAAAAGTATAACGACCAAAATCATCTTGAAATTGAGGTTGATACTGGACGGGATAGATAATTCTCTGCTTCTTTTCTTCTCCCTGTTCATCACCCTCTCGTTCTAAATTTGGTGAGGCAACAAAGGCGAAGATATCGCCCGTTTCCTCATCCGACATGCTCTCGACAGAATACTTGTCGATACCCCATTTTTTTTTGGCCTTATACTCCACTTGTCGACGGGCCAATTTCACTGCGTTTTCATACACGAACTGGTTTTTCTTATCTAATTCTTTCCATTCACTCAACAAACGATTCATCATTTGATTTCTAATTTTTTTATTGGAGGGAAGGATATAGCGATCGAGTGGTCTGCTTTCATTTTTGACATATTGGGTGTTGTACAAACGCAGCGATTTTATCACCGGAAAAACCGGGTATCCCCCAAATAAACCCATAAGGTAATTCACGCTGGTGGAATTAAGGTCGGCCACAAAGCCCAAGCCAACATCATTTTCAGCATCGCCCACATTGTCTACGAAACGGAAAAGCGCATGGCCCCATTGACTTTCAAAACGGAGATTTGTGGAGCTGGCCACCACCAGCTCGACACCGATAATCTCGCCCCGTTGTTGCTTTTCCTCAAGCCTTTTGGCGTATTTGCGATTGGTTTGCAGAATTTGACGATGATTTTGCACCCAAACTATTTTTATGGCCTGTCTTTGCTCTTTGCGCGTGATCTGAACTTCTTTCACCTCTTCCGCATAACTACCCCCGAAAAAGACTTGGGCCACTAGCAGGAAACAGGCATAGAAATTGACTTTGAAATTAACTTTGCTAACTATTGTCATCATTTCACACCTCAAGATTTGTGAAACGGTTTATGACATTCCAGACGTAACGTGGCAAGTCTTTGTAAAAAACACGTATTTGTAGGAGAATCAATTGATAAATTATGAATATTGCACAGTACATGGCCTATGGTCCGTATATTCTTATCCTGATCTCACTGCTCTTTGGTCAGCGTTACCATAGACATGCTTTTGCCCTTGCGGGGGCAATTTTGGCCTTGGCACTTCTTCCTTCTCGCCAAGTTTTTGAGGCCGCTAAATTTCTCAATTCCCCCATTGAGAGTTTTTGGTTAGGCATGATTGTGATTAACTCTGCCTTCCTCTTTCACGCCGCTTGGCTTAAATTTCTCCCGCTCAACGAAGAACAGCGAATTCTCTACAATAATTTTTTTAAAAAATTTTCTCGCGCCAATTTTAAACAGCTGATCGAAATTGGCACTATTGAAAATAAGGCCCACGGCGCTCAGTTGGTCAAGCAAGGGGAAGTCATGGAATTTGTCATGTGCATCCTTGACGGCAGCGCCGGTGTCATCATCAATGGCGATAAAATCGCCTCCTTAAAGAACGGCGATTTTATCGGGGAAATGAGTTTTTTAAGTGGTAATCTCTCTTCTGCTACCGTGCGGGCCGAGGTCCTTTCCACCCTGATCATCTGGCGGCAAGAGGATTTGAAATCACTCTTGCGCAAAAATCCAAGTCTACTGGTTGAATTCAATCGCACCATCGAAAGGCAACTCGCCGGAAAACTATTACTGAAGTCGACAAGATCTGCGTCCCGTGGCATCTAGACTTATAACTTCCTGCGAAGAATCGGAAGAAGGTTCATGAGAAGCCAGAGAAGGAGTGACCGGCAGAGGTAATACTGGCGCTGGGGCCGGGTCTTTTTCTATGGGACAAATCTTTTTATAATCCTTGTCATAGGCCTTAAATGCATCCTGCATACTTTCCAAAAAATAATTAAAGTAAGA
>CAYHRT010000069.1:8640-16870 GCA_964359085.1 uncultured Bdellovibrio sp.
TGTCATAGGCCTTAAATGCATCCTGCATACTTTCCAAAAAATAATTAAAGTAAGAGACTTCATTTTTTGGATTTTTCTCTAATACGATTTCTTCATCATAGGATAGCGTGGCAGAATCATGGAAAGTCACATCCTGATCTTGAATAATCTGGCGGCGCAAAGCCTTACCCATTGAGTGGCGACTAACTGCATCCCCGCAGGTCAAACAGGCCATGAAAATACCCATAATCAGACTAATGTGTGATGTATCCACCATTTTGCGTCGTAATTCGTTTAACCGATGGGGTAAATATAGCACTCTCTCGCTTCCTTGATTTACTGGCCGGCAAATACGATCGGTAATGATGTCTTTGTTATTGGCATCTTTTTCTACCTTATCTATTTCACATACCTCAAAGCGCATAAAAGTATATTTTTTCTTAGGCAAGTTACAGAATTTCTCCCTTTTTTCCACTTTGGTAACTTTGATATAACGATCACCTGCCTTGGGATTCAAGGGAATCACATCGGCGAAAGCACTTTGAATGAACAAAAGAGTGATGATAATTATTTTCCCAATACGCATAAACCCTCCCATAACAACCCAATGGCCCATAGTGCAGGGAAGATGCCAAATCTTCTCACGTAATTATAGATGGTTATATTGATGACAATATACATTTTACAGACACCGTCTAATTTTTTGACGTAAAATCCCGGATCAATTACTAATTTTCACGCCGATCAAGGGAGAATCACATGAAATTAGCTTTGGCACTTTTAGTGCTTGCAACTTTTGCCTCTCAAATTTACGCCCAAGTTGATCCACTTAACACCTATCGCTGGAATCGCTCCAACGCCATGACTGGTCGAGGACAGATTGATACAAAACCTTGGTTTGAATGGTGGTATTACAAGGTCGTTCTACCTGAAACTAATGACGCCTTTTTCTTTGTCTATGGAGTAGTTAATCCTTGGGATAGTCAACGCACCTTGGGAGGTACTCGCGCCTCTGTCATCATGGGCGATTTCACCGCCATGGTTCAAGCAGAAGATAATCTTCCTCTTGATACCTTCAACGCCAGCTATGATGAAACCTTAGTGACTATTAAGGATAATGTGGCCACAGATAAATTTGTCAAAGGGCAGATCACTAATGAACAAGGCGAGCAGTTCGCTTGGAATATGGTGGTAGAAAAAGATTGGGCCTTCAATGCTACCAGTTGGGCCACCGGAAGAGGTGTTACCAATATTGAATGGTACCCGGCCCAGGCCAGCGCACGCTGTTCGGGTAGCATTATGAGTAAGGGTAAAACTTATCAATTTGACCATGCTCCCTGTTACCAAGACCGCAATTGGGGCAACTCTTTTCCTGAATGGTGGACATGGTTAGTTTCTAACTCCTTCGACCATCATCCAAGCACCACCTTGGCCATTGGTGGGGGCAAGCCTAAGTTTTTTGGTCGAATTCATTTGATTGAAAGCGTGGCCATCGGTCTCAAACATAAAGGGCATGAGTACAGCTGGCGCCCCAGCGATTTGGATAAAGTTAAAATTGATATCAACTTTGGAAAATGGGAAGTCGTGGGAATCAACCGGACTCATAAAATTGAGGTGTCGGCCTACGCTCCAAAGACCAAATTTCTGGACTTAAATTTTATGACCCCTGAAGGAAAAATCTTTCACGATTATGAGGCCTTAACCGGCGATATGACGGTGAAACTCTATAAAAGAAAAGTTCCGCTGATCACCAGTTGGGAATTGGTTGAAACGCTCACTACCCATCATGCCGGAATAGAATATGGTAGTGAACAGCAATACCCAATTAAATCTCTTTTTAATGGGCAAAAGACCCTTTACTCAAATTTATAGACGCATAAGGTAAAAGTTTCCTGACACACCGTATGGCCTCTCTTCGTATAAAATTATCAAGAGAGGTCGACTCAGGGGGTAATATGGTGCGTTTTGTCTTTGTTCTTTTTAGCTGCATCTTTATGATCGCGAGTGGTTTAGCTAAAGAAGCGCCTTCCCTCTGTCAGAAGGCCCAAGGCAGTTTCTCTGTCTGTGCTCCCAATACTGATTGGATCTTTGTGGATGATCAAACACCAAATCCCGTGGCGACGAGACAAGGGATGGTGTGGCTGCATAAAAAACGACAAGAAAAACTACAAGACAAGCAAATCAATAGTTTTGTGGTAACCCAAGATAGAACCAACGACTTCAAGGATTTCGATGCCTACGTCCACTATGCTCAAGATCAGATCCAGGCCCGAGAATTCATTGTTAAGAAAGTGACACGCACCACTCCCACCTTGACGGTGTTCACTCTCACCACTCCCGACCAAAAAACGACCTTTTTTCAGGCCTACACCAAAAGAGGCGACATCACTTGGACCTTATCTTGCTTAGGCCCCGACCAAGACGTCATTGATACCGATTGTCCTCGTTTCATCCAATCAGTGAGTAACAAATTATGAACCGTATTTTTTCCATTCTCCTGTCCCTCTCTTCTCTCCTCTATTGTGAGCAAGTTTCCGCTCAGTTTGGAGTTCCCTCTTCGGCCGATCTGAATGCCCTCGCCTCGGCCCTGAACCAAACTAACACCAATGTCGCTAATGCCACGACTGCCATGAATGGGCTCAATACAACGGCGGGGCAGATCAATACTACGGCGGGCAATATTAACACCACCGCCAATCGTGCCATCGATACTTATACTGACCAACTGTCACCCCAAATTGATCGCGCGCTAAATTTAGGCGAATCGGCCAATCAAACCGCCCGAGATATCAATCAGACCATTCGAGATGCCATAAATCCCCGCAACCTGTTCATTGCCGGTCTGGCAGCGGCGGCCGGTGGAGCAATGGGCGGACTTTTGGTCAATGCTGCCGTCAGTGGAGTTGAAGCCATCTTCAGATATCTCACCACTGACTGGGATGCTGTGGCCTTGGAAGTTTATGAGGCCAATATTCGGGCCTTAAACGATGCTTCGGAACGCTTAAGAAAATTAGAGGCCGTGCATGCTAAAATGGCCAAGGTCTACAGGGTTATGCAACACCCGGCATTCAAGGCCTTGCGACAGATGAATCAGGATACACGAATCACCAAACTGCGCGAAGTTGCCCATGAGGCCATGTGCAGAAACGAACTCACCCCTGCGCAACTGGAACAACTCATGTCTTTTTCCGGCAATTTGCAGAGTTTCTCCGATGGCACAGACAAGCTCCATTCGGAATTATGCCGATATAAGGCATTGATTGATACCACGAAGCTAGAAATTCAGCGCCACGTTGCCGACATTCAATCCAATTTTTCGCGTGCTCAATATGCCCTCAGAAAAAAAATGTATGAGGCCTTTGATGAGGCCGCCAAGGCACGAGAATCTTACTTAGAAAATAGTGATCTCCGCCTGCAGAGGGCCAAGGTGGCCTTGCTCACCTGTGTAAGAGGACACACTCCCACAAACCAAATCTCGATCATTGAGGACTGGAACCAAAAATATTGCAGTTACCGCGGCCCGGAGATCTGCCTAACTTTGCGTCAGTGGACGAGGCAATCCCCTTCAACAGGTCACGTCAATGAAACCTACAACTGCATCTGGGAATGTGTTCCCCCAGAAATGGAGGACTTAAACCGCTTGGGCTGTCCCGTGAGCGTCCCCATCCCAATTTTTGGCCCTCTTTTTGGCCGCAAGAGTGAATGCCTGACATTGCGTGAGAAAATCCAGAATCGTTTTAACTCCAGTTGTAATCCCCAGAAGGCCCAATTCCCTGTCATCCGATCGGCCCTTCAGGCCGAGATCGATGGATTACCCATCAAAGTCGAGGCGCAAAAACGTGAAGCTGACTTACGAATTCGTACCCTTGAGCACACCATCCAACAAATTTTAGGTGGAACAGATGGTGCACCTCTAGGTCATGGAGCAGCAATTGAGGAATATCACCGCTTTTTAAGCGAAATTTGCGGTGTAACCACTCCTACCAACTAAGAACTTGGCAATCAGGTCTTTCTGCGTGTACAAGCCGCTCCAGCACAGATTAATTGGAGGGGCTTATGAAAATATCCATCATTCTCAGTATCTTATTACTTTCAGCACTTTTTACATCTTGCCGTCTTTCAACTAGGGCGGAGGTATTCGTCAGCGAAATCAACTCAAAAGGTGGCCTGTATCATGACACGATCAATCTGGTGAAAGATCCTACCAAAGTTAATAACCAGATTGTGGTTTGGGATTCCATTGATAGTAAATTCTATGTTGTTAAACTTTATGGCAACCGTCACCTCTTTGCCGCTGACGAAGATGCTTATGCCTATTACCTGGCAAACCGCCAAGAAGTCGTCCCTGCTGGCCATGGCTACTATAGTGGCCAGGATGGCAGACTGTATGAAGTGACTGAGAACTCTTCTAAAGATCTAGAAAAGGCCCAAGCCCTTGTTGAGGGAGTTCAAATCGAAAGAATGACAGAACAGGCCGTGAGCGAATTTGGCCTAAGCCAAGAACGCGGACATGCTGTTGCCAACGTCTTGTTTCAGTTTGGCCGAATTCAGCGTAATCGTTCCCTCACTCCAGATGACTTGAAAAACTTAGGACAAGAACTGGTTGGTTCAGATCTTCAGGATTTTGAGGCCGCACTAACAGCTCGCGCTGAAGGCGATGCCTCAAGCTTCGACAGCTTGATCAATAAGGCAGCGGAATTCAATCATGTATCTCCTGAACAGATGCAAGCAATTGTCGAGACAATGATCAAGTAAGCGAGAGTTTCTCACGGGCCTGATCAATAGCAGACCTAAGATCTTCACATAAAAGAACTCTCGGGTTCTTCTCCAGCAAATGGCCTCGATCCAATAATTGTTTGGGTTGGGGCCGTACGCTGACAAGATAGACTAAGCAATGCCGCGATGTAAGTTTGTTAATAGCACTCTCAAGGGCCACCAGGCCCGTCATGTCCATGGCCGGGACATCACGCAGAGAGAAGATCACGGCCTTGATATTATCGGCAATATCCCCCACAGCTTCGGCCGCATTTTCGGCCGCTCCAAAAAAGAGTGGGCCAGCAATTTCGTAGAGTAGGATTTCCTTAGGAAGCTTGATCTCCAAATAAGGGTGATTATCTACTGTGAAAACCTGAGCTGAGCTAATGCTAGCCATTCGTCGCATGAAAAGAAGGGAGGCAAGCACGACCCCGACGGTGACTCCCACCACCATGTCAAACATCACAGTCAAAGTAAAACAGATCAGGAGAACAACCACATCGCTCTTGGGAGCAACTCGCAGAATATGAAAAAAATGCTTTAACTCAGACATATTGTAGGCAACCAGCATGAGAAGTGCGGCCAAACATGCCATGGGAAGATAGGCAACCAGAGGTGCCAGCAAGAGGATCACAATCAGAGAAAATAGGGCATGCAAAACTGCCGAAAGTGGTGAACGAGCACCATAACGAATATTGGTAGCAGTACGGGCAATAGCACCAGTGGCCGCAATCCCTCCAAAAAAAGGACAAAGAATGTTTCCCACTCCAAGCGCTACCAATTCTGTATCCGGGTCATGTTTGGTTTGCGCCATACCATCGGCAACCACCGCCGAAAGGAGTGATTCAATGGCACCGAGCATGGCGATGGCAAAGGCCGCAGGCATCAGCGATTCAATGGATTCGAGAGTAATTAAAAAAGGTTTCTCCCCGGTGGCCAAATAACGCCATGGCCAATCAAGATGAGGCAGAGCTTGAGGAATGCCATGGCCAACAACTCCATGCACTTCAAAAGTGAAACGATTACCGATGGTACTAATATCAAGGGAAGGAAATTTGCTTTTAATCCAAGCCGCCATCACCGAAACGATCGTCAGGGCCACTAAAGGGGCCGGAATTTTTTTATTTATTTTAGGCCACACGATGAGGATAATCAGAGTTGCGGCACCAATGGAAAACTCTGTCAGACTGGCGGTTGGACCGGCGTGAAATAAGGCCACAACTTTTTCATAAAAACGTTCTGGCATTTCCTGCACTTTTAGCCCAAAAAAATCTTTTAATTGAAGAGTCCCGATGACGACAGCAATGCCTGCCGTAAATCCGGTGGTGACGGGATAGGGAATAAACTGAATCAGTCGCCCCATCCGCGCTAAACCCATGGCCAACAACATTACGCCTGCCATCAATCCGGCAACAAGCAATCCGCCTAATCCAAACTTATGAGCGATAGGTGCCAAGATAACCACAAAAGCTGCGGTTGGCCCGCTAACTTGAAAACGAGAACCGCCCAAGAGTGCGACGACGGCACCCCCGATAATGACAGTATAGAGACCATATTGAGGGGGAACTCCGCTGGCGATGGCCAAGGCCATACCGAGAGGGATGGCCACCATCGCCACAACCATTCCCGACATGGCATCCGCCTTAAAATCGCCAAAAGTATATCCCTCACGCAATTTCTCACGGAGAGCAACGAACGGGGTAAGCTTAACAAAGGGAAGAAAACTATCCGCACTCTGCCTATATCGATTCGACATCATTAAACTCCAGATTTCCTAGCAAAGTTTCTACTTCAATGCTAAATTTTATTGCAACATTTTGCAATAGCACGGTGATGAAAAAGCATGAAAAAACATAAAGACTTATTGGAAATCTTAAAAGCCAATAATATGCGCATTACCCCAGCGAGACGCTTTATGTTGCAGTTTATCCTTGATAGCAACAAATTTACGTTAAAAGGTATTACTCTATTTATGGAGAAAATTCTTCCCGGCGTAAACCGCTCCAGCATCTACCGCAATATCGAGACATTTAAAAAACTGGACATTATTCAAGAGGTGTCTTTACCCAGCGGCAATTTTTTTCAATATGTCCTCGATTGCAAGGTTCATCACTTTTACATTTGTAAGTCCTGTGGCAAGGCCAGCATTGGCAATGAAAAATTGTTTAGCAAAATAGAAAGAGCACTTAAGGATATCCATGGATTTGCCAAGGCCAATCTTTCTATTGTTTTTTACGGATACTGCTCAAAATGCCTCTAGCTAGTCAAAGCTAGCTGTTTGTAATGATTAGTAATTATTGGTATTTTCCCCGAGACTATTTCCCTCAAGTTTTATTCACACCCATCCGAAGAGTTCTTTATCAGGTGTAGTATAATTATTTATTTATGAGCACTAAAATTAAACATTTTGACGATGAAACCATCATTCGAGATAAAACCGAAGCGAGTTACCGTCTCTTTGATGAAATGAGTAGCAAGAGAAACCGCAATGAGATGGGCGATGCCAATAGAGATTTAGTGCCAGTCCTACGTGCCATTAGTGGGCCCTATATCGGAGAGCATTTTCTGCTCAATCGAGAGGTCAACGAAATTGGCCGCGATAGTTTGTGTCAGATTACCTTGAAAGATCCCAATATTTCCAGGCGGCATTGCAAGATCACTATTTGCTATCGTAGCGCCTTACGTGGTGAGTTTAGAATTACCATCGAAGATTTGCAGAGTCGCAACGGTATTCGGGTGAATGGCGAAAAGATTGGCGATAAACCTACTTTGCTTCAAAACGGTGATCATATCAGAATTGGCCCCAATATTTTTGGTCTCTATCTCAAATTTCCGGAAGAGATCGAATTAGAAACTTTTCTCTATAAGTTGGCAAAAAAAGATGCCACTACTGGACTTCTGGGTAAAAGTTTTTTCATGGGCCACTTGGATTTTGAATTTAAACGAGCACAACGCTATAAGCGGCCTTTAAGTTTTGTATTATTGGACATAGATTTTTTTAAGAAGGTCAATGATACTTTTGGACATGTCATCGGCGACGAAGTTCTCAAGAAAGTCGGTGAGATCATTTTAGAAGTCTTGCGAATCGAAGACACAGCAGTCAGGTACGGAGGCGAAGAGATGGCGCTCATTTTACCTGAGACCACCGAAAAAGATGCTTATCTTTTGGCCGAGCGCCTCCGATGTAAATTAGAAAAACTTACCTTTAAAATGAATGATAAGAGCTTCAAGGTCACGGCCAGTTTCGGAGTCTCTGAGTATAACCCAAGTATGGCCGTGGCCCAGACTCTTGTGGAAAAGGCCGATAGGGCCCTTTACAAAGCAAAAGAGCAAGGTCGTAACAATACTTATCTGGCCTCAAAGTTGGCCGGCTAGCATCATTTTCAGGAGTTACCCCATGAGATCGTTCGTACTCTCGTCAATGGTATTTTTAGTTGTGACCTCCCTTCTGCTTGGTGCGGCGTTCGCTCAGAAGTATCATTCCGCTAACGATAGC
>CAYHRT010000070.1:0-16810 GCA_964359085.1 uncultured Bdellovibrio sp.
AGATTTACCAACAAACTTTTTAGCAATCGAAACAACCAAACGTAAATTGGCCTCAACCAACTGAGACTTGGCCTTATCCGCCTTTTCTTCACCCTTGAGAATGATGTTGTAGACGTTTTCAATATCTCGATATTCCATCCCGGCTTCAAGGGTTAGGCGTCTTAATTTTCTGAGAACATCTTCTTCATTACGAATAAGCTGCTCAATCTTGGCCTCTGTCGTGAAAAGATCTTTCGACAGTTTACGCTTGAAATTATCGTCCTCTATAATTCTCTCGTAGAGGATTTTATATTCATCAGTATTTTTGACTTCGAGAAATTTATAAATTCGATCTTCGGATTCATAGAGTTCATTGAACTGTAAGAAGTATTTTTTAACAGGTTCAACAAAGCTATTGATCAGCTTGCGGTTAAATGTCAAATCAGCCAATTGGGCAGAAATATGTTCGAATTGTTTTTTCTCTTGGACAGTAAATTTTCGGAGGGTGCCGTCTTCTTGCTCGGTCTCTTTGAGGAAAATTTTTAGTTCGTCAATGACCGCATAGATAGCGTCTTTAACTTCTTTAATTTCCTGAGGCGCTGATTCATCGTCTAAGCCACGCACTAACTCTTTAACAAACTCGGTAGGGTTTTCATGACATTCGATTTTATCCTTAAGTTTGATAATTTCTTTAAGGGCATGAGATGAAGTTAAGGAAGAAGTAATAATTTCGCGTTCGCCTTCTTCAATTTGTTTTGCGATTTCTACTTCCCCTTCACGGGTGAGCAGGGCGACGGAACCCATGCGCTTAAGATAGAGCTTCACATGGTCAGTCGAAGCGGAACGCAGTTCTGCTTTTTCTTCTCGTGACAGTGTTTCCTCAATGATCTCGGCACCATCGAGACGAATGCCTTCTTCCGCCACCACTTCCTCAGTGCCCGCAGCTTGAACCTCAATGCGCATCTCGAAAACTTTCATGAGGATTTTGTCTATGTCATCGGGATTAACAATACTCGCAGGAATTGCATCATTAATCTCTTCTGGTGTGAGAAACTGTTGATCTCTCCCCTTGAAGATGAGTTTCTGAAATTCCTTGGATTGTAAAAAGATGTCAGCTAGCATTTACAATTCCTTTTCTTGAGAAGTTTTCCTTCTCTTTTTATTAAGTTGATGCAACGTTTTTTGCACTTCATTTAATTCTAGAAGTGAGCTGTTTGCTTCTTCTAAAGTTTCGTTATTCCGCTGTCGTTCCTTGATGGAGTCTCGCTTTAGTCTGTGCTGCTCTTCCTCAAGGCGGTGAGCTAGATCTTTCAGCAATAGCTCTGCGATACCAACATCCAATGTTCTTTCTTCCAATGTTCTACTGCGACTCTTGTGACCATTTGCTTTTGGGCCAAGATCAAAAAGAATTGCTCCCACAACTTCTTTTAATGAGACTGGCCACTGTTCTTCAACCAAGAGGGCCAAAGCCATATCTCCAAACTCGGCCTCTTCAACTTCAAAAAAGAGATCTCGCAAAGATCCAACATATCGTTTTATCTCATCGCTTTGAAGTAAATCAAGTACTTCTTTTAGTTTTTCTTGCGCTAGGCATAGGGGATTCTCAAGCAGTAATCGCAACATCAAAATATGGCATTTAGTAATTTTGAGTTCGGGCCTCAAGTCCGTCTGCAAGTTTACCCCAGAATCAGGTGAAGATTCAGGAGCGTGCGATGGTGTTTTTACTGCAGTTTGAGAATTGATAGGGGTCGACGACCCTATTCGGGCGACATCTCCCTTGAGAAAGCCTTGAAATTCTTGGCGAATAGTCTGGGGATCAGATCTCAGACCAATTTTATGCGCAAAGGTCAAGAGACGCTCATTGGCGCTGAGTGAGTCTCCCAGAGGTGCCAAGAGGGCGAAGACCTTAAGCAGGACAGCCTGCTTTTGCTCAATTAATTCTGGCATCTTTTCAGGAAATTCTTTGGTCAGGAGATAATCAATGAAGATTGGTGCTTCATCTATGCGTTTTTGCAAGGCCAATGGTCCTTCATTTTTTAATAATTCGTCGGGGTCCTTGTATGGAGAGAAGTCCAGATACTTCGGCATGATTCCAGTTTTGTGGAGAAGGTTGGCAGTGCGAAGGGCCGCCAGTTGACCTGGACCGTCAGAATCAAGCGCCAGCCACATGTTTTTTGTGAGACCTCGGATATGTGATAGACCAAATTCATTCATGGCCGTACCCATGATCGCGACAGATTGCTTGAAACCATACTGGAAAAGTGCAATTGCATCCATGTTGCCCTCACATAGGATGAGTTGGTCAAACTCACGGATAGAGGACTTTGCAAAGTGCAGGCCATAGAGCAGGTTTTTCTTGCTAAAGACGAATGATTCATTTGAGTTCATGTATTTAGGTTGCTGATCGTCTCTAATGGCCCGAGCGGTAAATCCTTGGATGTGACCAAAATGATCCCAAATTGGGAACATAATGCGGTCGCGAAATTTGTCATAGTAGTGATTTTTGTGGTTCTTGTCTTCAAGGATCAGTCCAATTTTTAAGGCCATTTGCAGCGCCTGATCACGATCAGAAATATTGGGGATGCTTTGGAGATAATGGGTCAATGGTGAATTATGAGGGGCAAATCCAAGTTGAAATTGTTGCGCAATTTCAGGCCGAAGAGCGCGCACTTGCAGAAAATCCTTGAAAATGGGGTGAGGTCCATCAGCGGCAATTTTGCCATAAATCAGCAGGGCCTTTTGTAAAATTTTGCGTGCCAGGAGACGTTCGGGGTCAACATTTTGGGCCCGATCTAGCTCGTCGGTACTAAGTCCTAAAATACGGGCGCATTCGCGCAAGGCTTCGCGAAAGTCCAGATGCTTAAACTTTTGTACAAAAGTAATGGAATCTCCTCCAACATCACAAGCAAAACACTTAAAAAGTTTTTTGCTATCACTGACATGGAGTGAGGGAGAGCTGTCACGATGGAAAGGACAGAGAGCTTTGATACTGCTGCCACGTCTTTGAAGTGAGATAAAATGCCCAACCACCGATGAGATAGGCGCTTCTTTAATTTGGCGAATTAAATCATCACTCACTGAACCTGTCCTCGCCCGACTATCGGCATAGCATTTTTTGTAGAGGTCAGCTCAAATGCTTTTATTTTTGTTCCTTGGGAAACAAAGATCTTCTCAAATTTGGTTTGAAAAGTAGAGAGGAAAGGGACTGAAGCAATGTTTGCTCCGGACATATTGTAGATGAGATTTTTTGTTTGAAATTCAATAGCGAACTGGCCTTGATCTTGCACTTGATTTTGCAGAAGATTTTCCATCCATTCGGCATACCCATCATGATCGGTTTTGATATAAATTTTTGCACCAGGCTTGAGGATGGTAAATGCACTATTTAGGAATTCCTTTTGAAAGAGACGTCTTTTATGATGTCGCTGTTTTGGCCAGGGATCGGAGAAAAAAAAGAAAATGCCATCCAATTCATTTTCAGCAAAGGTATGAGCAATTCGCTCCCCACGCGCGCGAAGGTAACAAAAATTTTCTATATCAAAGCGAGAAAGTTTTTTGGCAACCTGATAACTGCGTTTAAATCGATAGTCTAACCCCACAAAGTTTACATTGGGATGATTGTGACAAAACTCCATCATGAAATCGCCGAACCCTGTACCGATTTCTAAGTAGAGAGGAGCTTCCCGTTTAAAAAAATCGCTGTTCCATTTCCCACGAAAGGCCTCGCCCTGACTATCGCGTAAGACAAAATCTGGAAACTCCCCCAAACGGTCGTGGTAGGGATTATCATGCTTGTACACAAAATCTGGTTTGTAAGTATGATCCATGAGAACGGGCTGTGTATCAAAAGGTCCACGACTCGGCAACCTGAGCATGCTGCGCGTTAATGCGCCATCTCATTGAATTCCTTTTAAGCCGCTTTCTTTTTTTTCTTTGATTCAACTGTCGAAGATGTCGAGCAGACGGTTTCCCCCGCAATCCACATAGATAACAGATGTGCAGCCTTTTTTGCTAGGTTTGGGTCTCTCATTTTTTCACCCAAGGCCTTGCGAAACTGTTCTATTTGCTGTTTGAAGATTTGCATTTCCATCGTGGTTAATTCTTTTTGCTTGGGCCCTTGGGTATTCGCTTTTTCCGGGTCTTTGATTTTAAAATGAGTAAATTTTTGCTTCATAATTTGTTACTCGCATTATGCAGCTGCCGGTTCGACATCATGACGGGTATGGCGAACAACCTTGGACATATGTTCTTCGATAACCTGGCACAACTCTAACTTTGTACTGCGTGGGTCAATTCCTTCAGGTAATGGTGAATAAAAGAATTCGCTCTCAATTTCAGTGAAAACGTACCAGCGATTTCCCATCTTTTGAAAAAGAACTTCATTTTCAGTATGTTGATTATTTTTCATGTGACACCTCCTGGTCTTCTCGGTTTGATGTATGTCGAAAACAGTACTTCCTGCACAGTCTCTCGGCCTACAAACAACTTATCGGGCCCGAATGTATAAACTTTAGACATTTTTTCTACTTCAACATGTTGAAATTTATAACAGCGCAGAAACTAGAGTAGATTAATATTATCGGATATTTCTTCAGTTCTACTCATAATTGCTCTGAATTCCTATATAGACGGTGAACTGGGTGCCAGGCGCAAAATAGACGCGATCCTTTTCTTGATTCCAGTTATTGCGATCAAGTTGTTGGTCGCTTGATGTAAGGCGAAAAGGGTGGGCCGCTTGAAGTTCGATTCCCGTAAGAAAATCGGTGTTAGGAAAAATTTTTTTAATTTGGAGATTGGAGCCAATTCTGGGAGTGTATGTCCAATTTGAAAATTTTCGTTGATCTAAAGTCGTTCCCTGCTTCGCTTGAATTGCCATGACATGACGATTGAGTGTGATTCCTCCTGCAAACGACAAAGTGAGTTTTTCTATTCGAAAAGTGTCGTAAGAAAAATACGGACCTAAAGATACAATTTTTTGATCTTCAATGGCAAAGGTCCCACTCAAAAGAGAAAAGTGTGTCTCAGAGGTAAAATAGAACCAAAAAATTCCAAAGTAAAAACGATCATAAGGGTCCCAATCGACTTTTTTAATGTAATGTCCGTAAAAGCCTTTTCGCACTTTAAAATCTTCACTGGTGATGAGTGAGGGGTAGGGATAATTGACCTTGCGTTGGGGGCCGAAGGCATAGGCTAAGGCCATGCGGTAGCGGTCTGGATTATAAATCGGATATTTTGGGGGAAGAGGTTCTTCAAGCCGATAGTCGGTGGGATCATGCTCAAAAGGACTAATCTCAGTTAGTTTCTCTCGCTCATCTGAATAAAGGATTTTTACGTGATCGGCCTTAATAAAGGCACTTTGCCCTGTACGCGTGACGGTCTCAAAAAAACCTGAATGGGGAATATTATGAAAAACCGGAAAATATTCTTCACCCTCTTCTGGGTTATTGGAGTCATAATTTTTAGAGTGGGGGCTTGGTGATATGTTGGAATCGCGAATGTACAGGTGTTCACCTTTTCGAAGGTATTGGAGAATGGTCGAATCGAGTTTAGAATCGGCAAAAAGTGGTGTTTGCAAAACGATGACCACGGCTTGAGCGGCCCAAAGATCATGGGAAGAGATGAGATAAGAGATGAGACAAAAAAGGATGGAAGAACAGGAGTAAGCTTGTCTCATTTTATTAACCACCGATGTTCCAATCGAAATTATAACCGAGCAAAAAACTAGCTGAATCCATAGTGCCTCTTTCTGAATCACGGCGAAGTTCAACCGTCGTTTTCTCTAAGGACGCATTGGCTTGACGGAGGCCAGCGCCAATGACAATACGACCGTAAGAGGTCGACCAAATGGAATTTAAATTTACCTCCATGGCATTGGTGGAATAGGTAAAGGCGAAATTCTGTGAAGAAGAAGTGGCCTTAAAGAAAAAAGATTGTTGAAAGCTTACATGCACATTCCATCTGACCGTTTCATTTTGATAAAAGGTATATTGGGCCACTGGCCCAAAAAAGGCCGATCTCCAAATCAATCCTTCTGCATCTCCTAGCCAATTTCCTTCCTGATAATTGAGATTGATGCCAAATTGTATGGGAAAGTCCCAGACGTAAAAGGACTTATATTCGAGACGCTTTCCGTAGGCATAAAAAGTATTGGAACTCAGGGTGGTCCCTGCAGGGAGAAGAGATGTGAAGAGATCGGCCAAATATTGGTCGCGCATATACTCGCCATGGAAATTAAGATAGTTATCTAGGGACAGACGTGTATCTTTGGAATGGTACTGTGTGGGTGGAGCATACTCCTTATAGACTGATGGGATGCTCTGTAAATTGAGATCTTCTTCAATAGAAATGACATTGATTGAATTTGTTTTATAGCGCTTTTGTTTTGTTTTGTCGTAGATGTAAATGGTTTCACCGCCTGCTGTTTCTTCTTGGGCAAAGACGAAGGCCTTCCGGTAAACGATACTACCTTTCTTAGTATGTAGGTCATAAACAATGGCGTGATCTCGCAGAACCGCACGGTAAATTTCAGTCGGCCATCTAAAGCCGCCACGTTTCTCATTTTCTATTTTGATGGTAGGGACAAAGTATTTTTCATGTTTCTTGAGTTCGTCAATGGATGTGAAATCAATGTCATCAAGGTTAGTTGTCGACACAGATTTGTTCTGATCATTCTGATCATAGAGTTCTAGGTCGATAGGCCAGTCCTCATCTGCCTGCTGGGGAATCCCGATATCATGAGGGGTGCGTACTGTCTGGGCCAGACATAGGTGAGCGCTTCCGAAAAGTAGGCAAAAGACTGGGAAAATAAACGAAACAGATTTCTTAATCAATATTATTCAACACTTTTGTGGCCTTTAAAAAGGCTTCATAGTTTGAGGCGTGTCCGAAATCCTGTTTTTGAACAAGCTCTATTTTTTTCCAATAAAAATTTTGGTGTTCATCACTGATGCTGACTTGCTGGGGAGATTTAAAGGCCGCCAAGAAGGCTTTCTCATAAACAGTTCGATCGTGACGATTTTGAAAATGACATTCAAAATCTAGCGCAAAAAAATATTCAGCTTGCAACTGAGTCTCTTCCCACAGTTCTCGCTTCGCCCCAGCTTCGAATGATTCATCATCTTCAATACTGCCTGTAACATTTTGCCAAAATTCACCGCGTTTTTTATTCACTTGAAGCAGTAACACCCACCAACATCCATATTCGAATGCCATCACAATTACCTGGGCCTTTCTGGCTAATTTTGAAGAATGCTTTTTTAAAGAATTTGTCATCATAGATTCTATTATAAGCCAAATAACACTATGGATTAGAAAAAATAATATTTAGCGCAACGCGCCCAGCTATAATGAATGCCGCGACGCAGTTTTAATTGCCCCGCAGTAATGAATTTGGTATGACTAAAAGCTTATGGAAGAATTTATCTTACGTGTCTGTTATTCCGCTCCCGGATTCCTTATGGCCATTTGTTTGCACGAATATGGCCATGCTTGGATGTCCAATAGATTTGGCGATAATACTGCAAAGTCCCATGGCAGACTCTCTCTTAATCCAGCGGTCCATTATGATCTCTTTGGAACAATTATCCTCCCCATCATTTTTGCAGCTTCGGGCCTGGGTATTTTTGGCTATGCCAAGCCTGTGCCTGTCGATGCGCGTAATTTTAAGAGTTTTCGCAAGGCCATTTTTTGGGTCAGTTTTGCCGGCCCTTTGGCCAATGTGATGCTCATGATTCTCTCTGCCTTTTTCTTTGTCCTGATGTCGACTTTTCTCCCCAAGGATTTTTTCCTCTTTGAGCCACTGGTTAATATGTTGTACTTCTCTGTGAATATTAATGTCTTATTGGCGGTCTTTAACTTAATTCCTATTCCTCCTTTGGACGGATCGCGAATGGTTTCCAGCTTTTTATCCTATGATAAGGCCCGTTTTTATGAGGGGCTTGAACGTTATTCCTTTATGTTTTTTTTACTGCTGTGGATGACTCATGCTTTTGACTATCTTATGTACCCAGCAAGAATTGCCAGTAGTGGAATTGTCTTTATTTTTAGCTTGATGTTTTCGTAAAGCTTTGAGGTTTTATGATTGATACCACGATTCAAGTCCGCACTGAACATTTTGATGGTCCACTTGCTCTTCTCCTCCATCTCATTGATCAAGAGGAAATGGACATCAAAAAATTGGACTTGCGAGTTATCACGGGTCAGTATTTAAGCTTTATTACTCAAATGCATGAGATGAATTTTGATATGGCCGGGGATTATCTCTATCTCGCAGCCACTCTTCTTCTGTTGAAATCAAACGTCTGTTTATCTTTCGAAGACCAAGAAAAACTAAAGCAATTGAGTGATGATCAAAATCTTAACATTGCTAGTCAGGCGGAACTCATTCGCCGCTTAGAAGAATTACAGCATTTCCAAAAAATGGCACAAAAATTGTGGCAGCTTCCCAAAATGGGCCACCAAATCTTTGTTAAACCACGAACAGATCGTAAGGCCATTGTTAACTCGATTCTGACCCCAATGGATTTACAGTCTCTAACCAATACCATGGTGGATTTGCTGAAGCGGGAAAGGCGTAAGTTTGCAGTAGTAAAAAGAGATCGTCTTTCTATTAAAGAGCGATTGCAATCGCTGCAGGGCTTTTTGAAGCAAGGAGAGCAGACGGCACTTGAAACGATTATTGCTCATGATGGTGATTCGAGTTTAGAAAATATTGTGATCACCTTTATCTCACTCCTTGAATTGGCGCGACTAAGGAAAATTTCTATTTTTCAAAATGAAAATTATTCTACAGTCTATGTTGATGTTCTTGAATCTCTGGAAAATTTTCAGGTGGAAATGGCTACCGGCTTTGATGATGAGCAGGTGACGGCGAATGATGATACGGATGAACTAGTTGATCTCGATGATGACGAAGAAGAACCTCTCATCGAGGAAATAATGGATGAGATTGAAGATGAATTAGCGACAGAGAAAGAAGAGGAAGCGTCAAAAACTTGGGCCAATGGACGCACAAAAATAATACATTAAATAAGGTTCGCTTTCATTGTGAGGAGAAATTAGATGGAAAATATGAATGCTGTTTCCACTGAAAATACTGAAGGTGAATTTAATCTTGCCACTGATTATTTTGACTCTGCCAAACAAGAAGAGCAACTTTGGCAGGCAAGAACTGGTTTGAACTATGACACTCTTTGTGGTGCCATCGAAACCATTATCTTTATGAGTGATCGACCCGTTCCTCTGTTGAAGATTAAAAAGATGCTTGATGAGGACATGCCCCTCAATGTTTTGCATGAGGCACTATTGAAGCTACAAGCAGGATATGAAGCTACTCACCATGGGCTTCGTTTGCAGGAAGTGGCCGAGGGGTATCAATTTCGTACCAAGGCAACATATTCGAAATATGTGCAAGATTTGTTTAAGGTGAATGCCTTAGTGCTTACTCCTTCAGTTTTGGAAGTTCTTGCCATCATCGCTTATAAGCAACCAGTATCCAAACCGGAAATTGATAAAATAAGAGGAGTTGATAGCGCCCATCTGATACGCACTCTCATGGAAAAGCATCTGGTAAAAATTGTTGGACGCTCTGAGGATCTTGGGCATCCTTCATTGTATGGAACAACTCATGAGTTCTTAGAGGTTTTTAATTTATCCACACTTGAATCTCTCCCACCGGAACATGAGTTAACAGATTTGGCCAAAAGTTCTGATGTGGGAAAAATCGCCGATATTCGGCAAATTTGCTCTGGTGGCGATAAGAAACGTTTTGTGTTTGACGAGTTGGCCGAGTTGGATCAACTGTCTGAGAGTATTAAAAATATTGTTAGCGAAACGGATTTTACTCGCAACTTGGCTTCAGAGGAAAAGAAACGTATTGCAGGCCAAAACCCTGAAGTGAAGAGCGCTTTTGAAATTCTCGAAGAGTATATTGAAAGGCAGAGAGTCATTGAGCAAAACCGCAAATCACTCTCTTCAGAATCGCTCGGTGTTGTAGAAGTCCCCAAAGTGGTGAATGATCTGACGGCTGGGCCATTTAATGCTCCTACCGTTGCTGAAGATGATTTTCAAATGATTGATCTCGATACAGGTCTTCCTGTTGAAGATGTGGCTCCAGCGGTAAGTCCATGCCAAGAAAAAGAGGATCTGCTCTTTAAAAATGAGGAAAAAGATTTGGCCGAGGCCCTCGATCGTGCTTTTTTTGAATTAACCGGTAATAAACTTCCAAGCAATGAGGACGCCGACTTTAATTTGGTCGAGGCCCAAAATTTCTTCGATGAAACTGAGGAAAAATTCGATAAAGTCACCGCCCATGTTGTGGACAAGGCAAAATCTCTCGACCTTGATCTCGAATTCCTGAAGAACGTCCAAAGCGCAGATTCGGAGGTTGACATTTAGCGACATTCGCATTAGAAACTGCGTTTGTTATTAATTAGAACTGCCGGGAGGTAGATCGTGCCGAAGCAAAATCACCAGAGTGAAAGTCCCCTTGTTCGTTTACAAAAGTATATTGCCGATTGTGGAGTGACTTCTCGTCGCAAGGCCGAGGATCTCATTTCCAAAGGAATGGTATCCGTGAACGGCCATATCATCACTATTCTCGGCACCAAAATTAATCCAAACACCGATGCCATTTTGGTTGAGGGGAGAGCAATCACACGAGTCGACAGTGACAAAGTCTATGTGCTTTTGCACAAACCTCGCTGTGTTATGACGACAGTCAGTGACCCTGAGGGGCGCGATACGGTCATGAATTATTGCCAGCAAATTCAAGAGCGTATTTATCCCGTGGGCCGTCTAGATTATTTGGCCGAAGGATTTTTGCTATTAACCAATGATGGTGAAGTGGCCAATTGGATGATGCACCCACCGGCCAACCTTGTGAAAACTTACCAAGTCAAAGTTTTTGGTGCTGTCACCGAAGCCCTTTTAGAGAGGCTGCGCCACGGAATTAAATTGAGCGATGGGTTAATAAGACCCCAGTCGGTCAGAGTGATTGAGCAACTTCAAGGCAAAACTTGGATTGAAATTGTCTTTGATGAGGGAAGAAATCGCGATATCAGAAACTTTTTTGAAGGTGTAGGGATGACCGTGGACAAATTGAGACATCTGGCCGTTGGTGGATTGTCTATTGAGGGCATTGCTCCAGGCAATTTTATGCTGCTGACAAAAAAAGAACTCCTGCGCGCAATTGGCGTCGATGCCACAGGTCGTCCCCTCAAGGATATGCGAGCTTGTTTATCGAGCAAAAAGAGCGTCAATCTTCATAAGAAGGGGGCACAGCCGACAACGCCTGCAGATTATTTTGGTTTTAGGAAGTTTCGTAAGGATACATATTTTCAGACAGTACAGGCCATGAAGGAACAAAAGGCTGCGATCGAACAAGCTGGACGGAAGAAGCCAGAAAGCAAAGTTATACCTTAGGGCCTGCCCTTAATTGTCGTAATTAATAATTTTTGCTTTCAGCATTTGTTCTTGTAAAAGATCCATGGAATATTCTAGGGCCTGGTGGGCAAAGGCAACTTTATCGTTTTTATGCAATTTGGGAAATTTCGATTGTTGAATAATAGCAGCACACATTCTGAAGGCCTCAGCGGAGTTATTGAAAAATTCTGCTTCCTCCGTGGTTCGTAATAATTGAAAGAGCAGAGTATTGAGAGACTTGATAAGCCGAACATTGGCCGGGTCTAAATCTTTGCTATCAAATTCTGCCACTACTTTGCCATTTGTATCTTCTGAAAAACGAACCATAACTCATCCCTCAGGTTGGGGGCCCAAAGGCCCGTTTACCTTTCACTTATCGAGTTAAATCCCTTTAATATTAGGAATTTATGTTGGAGCATTTCATTGAGAAGCCAATTGGTCGGAAAATTTTGCCTTTTATTTCAATAATATTAAATGGTTGGATGTTTTGAGACAATGCTACGGGATGGTTCCTTGTCAATGAAAAAAGTTTTTTTCCGTTTAGGTTTATCTTTAAGTTTGGCCCTGGGTTTGGCAATGACAACGCTATTTTCCGCTCAAACAGGCATAGCAGAAGAAGCTGGATTGCATGATGTTGCCAAAGAAATTTTGCGTCAATGTACCTGTCGCTACGAGCGCGAGCAGTTGGTGAAAGATCAACTGGTGAATCGTATGATGTTGCTGGCGAATATCTTGTGCGATTGCGGAGCAATAGACATCCGCATGGCCGTCGCTTGTAGGACAGAGGCGCATGATCGGCCAGAACCAAAAGAGTGTGCGTTGGATAATAGTATTTCATTGTCTAAAACAGAAACAGCTTGGCCCGAGGATTGGCCATCCCATTATTCTGAAAAAGTTAAATTAAAAGAGGGGAGTATCAATGGTATGGGGACCGAGCGTTAAGCTGGGTGTTTTCTTTGCTCTTTGTTTTTATATTTGGAGTGCCAAAGCCGCAGTCATTGCTCCCGGCGTGAAGCTGCAAGTTTCACAAATTAAAATAGAAAAAAAGAAGATATTTTTCCGACACAAAAAAAAGCGTTTTGTCTATTCTGGCGCTCTCAATATCATCACTAAACCCAACGAAGCGAAAGAATTTTTTTTTACTTTTGATGAATTAAAAATATTGTTGCGTGAGAACAAAATCGCGTTGGGTGGTGTGGCCGGAGGCGGTGGAGGCAAATAGTGGCCGGCCTTTTCATTGTCTGACGCCACAATCTAGATCAAAAATTTTTTCATCTGGGAAGAATCTATTTTCATCATGTGAGATGAATACCAAAGATTGAAAGGCCAAGCCTTTTTCATGCTTGAGGAGTGCAATAATTTTTTGTTTCAAATCCTTGTCCATTGCACTCCAACTTTCATCTGCAAGAATGATATCCGGGATGAGCAGAAGTGCTCGGAGAAGTGACACAATCTGTGCTTCACCCCCGGATAGTCCGAGCACTGCCCGATTGAGAAATGTGGATGGTACAAATTCCAAAAATTGCAGATACTTGTCCAGTTTTTTATAATCAAGTTTTTTGGTATGGTGTACTTTGAGTGAGAAGGCCTGTTCAAAAACATCACGGACCAGGTTTCCAGAGAGTGAGAGCATTTGTGGCAGATATAAAATTTTGGCCCTCCAGGCTTCGGGGGAAAAGTTGGAGCAAGATTCACCGATCAGTTCTAGTTGCGAATAATGGGCCTCGATAAGCTGGGTCAGGGATAAAAAAAAGAGCGTTTTTCCTCGGCCAGTTGGACCGATTAAGCGATAGGTGGCACCTTGTTCAAAAGAAAAGTTAAGACTTTTCACCAGGTTTAATCCGGCAAATTGCAAAGAATAATTTTGGGCCTGTAGTAGTAAAGGCATAATTATCTCGCTTTCCAGCTATAAAAATATCGAGAAGAAGGGCCCATAATTTTATTCCTGGCCATCATCATTCCCATTAGAGACCCAATGAAGACGCTCAAAAAAACCAGGAAAATAATATAAATTTGGTATTTTGAGGCCTCAAGTGGTGAACCGCCAGCGAGAATTTGACCGCTCATCATCCCCGGCAGGCTAACAATCCCAACTACAGACATTGTATTTAGGATAGGAGTGGTCGCGGCCCTGAGCGATTTTCTAAATGCTTCAGCAGTGGCTTCTTGGGGGGTGGCCCCGAGGGAGAGTTGATTAATTAAACCAAGACGAGATGTTTTAATTTCTTCCATGAAGCGCTCAATGCCGAGCGCGATGCCATTCATTGAGTTCCCAAGAATCATGCCAAAGAGGGGCAAGAAAAGTGAAGGATATTTCCAAAAATTCG
This sequence comes from uncultured Bdellovibrio sp., assembly GCA_964359085.1. Lineage (GTDB taxonomy): Bacteria > Bdellovibrionota > Bacteriovoracia > Bacteriovoracales > Bacteriovoracaceae > GWA2-49-15. The sequence continues at coordinate 13,728 of CAYHRT010000070.1, forward strand.
GTTGAATTAAAGCAACCCCCACTAGTGCTACTGGAAAAACAGAGAGGCACAAAGAAAGAGTCACAGACCTTTTCTTGTTGGGAAAATGATTATTCATACGCTTGAGAATAGTACGCACGGCCACGAACACCATGATGGTAATAACGAGAGCTTGGGCATACCAGGTAGGGTGGGCGAATATCCAGGTTAAAACAGTCGCAAGGAGTGTCAACTGCACGGCACCTTTGATGGCCGACAAGATAATTGTTTTGCCTAAGTCCAGCGCAGGTTGAAGGGCAAAGAATCCCTGGGCCAAAACCAATCCAGAAATGATCACTAAAGCTGTATGAGAAATTTGAAAAAACTGATTGTTCATGCGTGGTTCTTTAATCCCGAAAAGATACCCTTATGGTGCACTGTTATAAAGCAATTATTTTCCGAATATGAGCGGAAAAATACGTTCATTGAAACGTTTGTCGTAAAAATGACGTGACATAGCGTATCTATATCCCTATATTTAGCCTAATTATCGCGGGGTGGAGCAGCCTGGTAGCTCGTCGGGCTCATAACCCGAAGGTCGTTGGTTCAAATCCAGCCCCCGCAACCAAAAATTTTAGAATTGTTTTAGATACTTAAGGCCCCTTGCAAGAGGGGCCTTTTTGTTTTTGGGGTTGAATTTTTCGCAAATGTGTCACCGATGTGTCACGGCCAATAGAACTCAACCGTAATCGCCTAAAAATCATTTGCAACGAGCATGAGTTTTGGTGCTTCAGGATTACTTTTTTCAGGCCCAATCGGTCCAATTGAAAAGACATCGGCCACTCGTTTTATGCTCTCTCCGATCAAGTGCGTGTAGCCCATGGTCGTCGAGATGTCTTCATGACCGCATATCTCTTGAACGGTTTTCAAATCAACTCCAAGAGAGATGAGGAGAGTGATTGCCGTGTGTCTCATGTCATGGAACCGAATCATCTTTCCGCCCCACTGTTTTTGATCTCTTTCAAATCTCTCTGAAAAAGCATCATGACAAAAAGGGTTCCCTGTCTTTCCCCTAAAGAATGTCTGGTCTGAGTTTAATCGCGCTTTTTGAATGAGTAATTTAAGCTCCGTTCTTAAAGCGGTATTGCAAGGAACGTGTCGAGAAGATTTTCCTTTTTTGGAATTCTTCTTCCCCTTCAGGAGATCAAAGGACTTCGTAACCCGATTGTACTGGCGTCTTATAAAAAGAGTTTTGCCATCTTCAACCAAATCACAAACTTTGAGTCCCCAGATTTCGCCTGCCCTAAGGGCCGTATTTAAAGCGAGAAGGTAGACAATGTAAACCCAGCGATACTCAGAGTCATTGGGATACTTAAGATTCGCAAAGTTTAAGAAACTCGCGGCCTCATGCTTTTCCCAAAACTTCATCTCGATATTGGAAGGAGGGAATTTTTTAAATCCCATCGTGGGGTTGTAGGCGATCCTCCTGTGACGGTAGGAATGATTGATAATCGCTGTGATCACCTCTGTGTACCGATTGACACTGGCACCCTTTAAGCCTTTATCAAGCATCTTTTGTTGAAAAGAGGTGAGGAAGGTTGGGCCAATTTTATCAATCGTAATTTTACCCATCTCTGGAAGAAGCACGTTGAGAATTCCTGTAACTCTTTTATTGTGGCTCGAAGTGAATCTCATTTGAGAGTTGCTGAGCCAAAAAATGGCTTCCTTTTCAAAAGTCACATCTTCTGGGTTGTCTATCGCAGAACGATTGTCAAAAAGTTCGTTCTGCTTTTTAGTGAAGGTATCGAAAAAGTTTTGAGCATCAACCTTTCGATCAAAGCGCCTTCTTATTCTGGATGAGCCTCTTCCTCCAATCCAAAAACAAACTTCCCACTTGTCACCGATCTTTGTTTTTACTTTTTGTACAGACATTCGTTTCCTCCTAACCCATGAAAGGGTTTTGTGAGGTTATCCAACGACGAAGCACGTCTGTTCTGAGGTATAATAGTCTGTTCACTTTAATGAACAAATCATTTGGGATGTTTCTCGTCTGCTGCCTGTAGTTCCAGTCATAGATTGTCTTTACAGAGACACCTAAGAGTTCCGAAACCACATGTGGCTTTACTAAATCTGGTAAATTGTTAAAGAGCCTGGGGGAACTGCCCCCAGCTTCTTTATACTTCTCTGTATCCACTTTGTAACCCGTGTTTGCATTATCTGGCATGATTGATCTCCCCATATGAATTAAATGGTTTCCTCAGAGGACACATCTGCTAAATTAATGAAATCCCGATCAAATCCGCTCGAAGTTCTGTGTATTTTTTGATTCCTCCCTCTTTTGTCTTTAACTCGCATTCAACATTGCGGCCTCGCACAAAAACCTGCGCGGCCTTGTCGAGTTGAGCTGTGCATAGTTCAGCTTGCCTGCCCCAGACGACCACCTTGTGCCACTTGGGGGATTCACTGCCAGAAATATTTTCGGCAACACTGAAGCTACATACGGCCTCCCGCTTCGCTGTATAGCGAAGCTCGGGTCTTTGTCCGACGTGTCCGTAAATCAAAATACGATTGCTTCCTTCCATAAATACCCCCTGCTTGTTAATTAATTCCAAGTCTCTTCACTAAAAATTCACCAAGGCTAAGCGAAGTGGAATTCTTTTGGTTGAACTCAATAAGGGCACGGTTGACCTTTTCCATTTCCGTGAGGCTCGCTTCTTGAAGACGTTCGATGTCTTTATCAGTGAGCTTAGGCAAGGCCAAAAGACACACGTCCTTAAACGTGATCAGGCGGCCATGCTCTTTGTGATTTGCCTTCTCTAAGAGGCCTAAAATCAGCTCAAGTGATTCTTTTTCATTCGACACATCTACGAAAAACTTCGTCTGCTCTCTTCTAATCACCACATCCTCTTGCTGATTTTTTGCCGATGCCTCCCGTTTTTTCTTCGTTCCAGCACCCGATTCCGCCTCCGACCCCGATCCCGATTTCTCTTCTCTTATTATTATTTTTTCCATAGTACCCTCCATTAATTACTGCCCGCCTACCAATCTCTAAACATCTTCCTGCCCTGTGAAAGTGACTCCATCTATCAAACAACGTGAGAGAGAGGGAGTCACTTTCACAGAGC
>CAYHRT010000071.1:0-16694 GCA_964359085.1 uncultured Bdellovibrio sp.
AGAAGTAAACTGAATCATTTCTACTTTTATATTTACAACAGCGGGGGAAACTTTCCTGGCGACGGAAGAAAAGGCCTTACCTATTAACTTGGCCTGCTGCAATCCTTCTTCCGAAGATTGGCAAGGATAGAAGGGTAAAGTGAAAATAAATGAGAGCAAGGAAATAATAAAAAATCTCATAGTACTTATTATTAAAATCCACTCAAGGCAAAGCGGTAACGACTTTGAAGGTTATAGCAAATGATGTGTTTCATTTTATGAGATGAGAAAAGTTTTTTCGCGGAGAAGAGTCCTTCTCCACGTCAAGACAAGACCTACGGCCAAGGTGGTTAGTCCAATAGTGAGACCCAACCAGAGTCCTTGGGCCTTCATGCCATAGTAAAAGGCCAAAGAATAACCAAGCGGAAGGCCGATCAACCAATGGCAGAGTAGGCACATAATGAGCGGGGCCCGTGCAATCCCTAGTCCTCGTAAAGATCCCCACAGTGTGATTTGCAGACCGTCGGGAATTTGAAATAGGCCTACATAAAAGAGCAGGGAACTTGCCACTGCAATTAGCTGGGCGTCTTGGGTGTAGAGACTCACAATGTGAGAAGGGATAAGGAAGTAGGTGGTAGCGGTCAAAGTCATAAAAACAACACTTAAGGCCGCGCAGGTGAAGCCATTATAGACAACCCCTTCATAATCTCTCTCGCCTTTTGAATGGGCCACTTTGACTGATGCCGCGCTGGACAGTGCGAGTGGCAACATAAAAGTCAGAGAAGCCAAAGTGAGGACGAGATTGTGGGCGGCAGAGAAAACTATTTCCATTTTTCCGATGAGAAGCGTGACCGTGCAAAAGACTAAGACTTCTGTTAAGACCCCCAGTCCAAGGGGGAAACCTAATTTGAAGATCGCCATGATGGATTTTTTATCAAGAGTGAGCAAGAATTTTTTCTTGAGATCAAATACTTTTATTACATAAAGAAAAACCACCAGGGCCATGAGAAAACGTGTGAGAAGGGTTGCCAAGGCCAATCCTTTTACACCCATGGCAGGAATGGGCCCTTTCCCAAACATAAATAAATAGTTCAGTATTAAATTGAGAAGATTGAAAACTAGAATGGTGACGTTGGCAAAAATATTATGCCCATGGGCCTGCAAATATTCTTTTGATGCTTGAAAAAGAAAAGCAAAAACGATAGAGGGAGCACAAAGACCGAGATAATCACGGACGTAGGGAAGCAGTGCTGGATTTAATCCCATGGCGTGATAGAAACTGAGCATGAGAAGAGTCACTGGCCATACCAAAAGGCCTAAAAATAATGCAGATAAAATGGCGGCAGGGAAAAAATGGTGGCCTTCAATGCCCTGCCCTTTATCGTGAGCAGAAAGAGGTCCTACTGCGTTGAGGGCACCAATCCCAAACATAAAGGCAGGGGACATAAGGCCACTGGAAAGACCTAAGGCCGCCAAGGCCTCATTAGAATGGTGACCAGCGACAAAGACATCGGCCACCCCAAAAAGCATTTGGCCAATTTGTCCTGCCACAATGGGCAGTGCAAAAATAAGATTTTTTTTAGCAAAGAGGAAGAACTTCTTTTTATTAAGCATAATTATCCCAAAACTTCATGCTATCATGTTTTTTTATCTGAATGTTGATGATAAGGAGATTTTGTGGTCACAAAAATAAAAAAAGAACGAGCCGATGGGCGAGCATCAACTCTTCCGAAAGGAGAGTTGGGAACGCGCACTCTAGCCATGCCGGGTGATACCAATCCCAATGGTGATATCTTTGGTGGTTGGGTGTTGTCGCAAATGGATATTGCGGGCGGCATTGTTAGCAAAAAATTGGCCGGTTTAAAAACGGTCACTGTGGCGGTGGATGCCATGACTTTTCATTTGCCTGTACTCGTAGGTGATGTGTTAGGTTGTTATGTCGAAGTTGTAAAAATTGGACGAACCAGCATTACCGTGAAAGTTGAGGCCTGGGCAGATCGGGAGTTTTCCAGCACTCGCGTGAAAGTCACGGAGGGCCTGTTTACTTACGTTGCCATTGATGCCACTCGCCGCCCCATCCAAATTAAGCAAGCAAGCCAATCATAGGCCGTAAAAGAAACCACCATTTTGTTTCGCCAAATTAAATAGAAACTGGAACTTAGGGTGATTGGAGTCGTCAAGGAATTTTCGACCGATGCCAAGGCCGCTGATTTGTGTTTTATCACGATTGAGAATTTGAACAGTTTTCAGAATTCCTCCAATATCATCGGCATTGTAACTCATGCCGATAGTTGGAGCGCCGTCTGTCAGCAGGACAATATCCGAGAGTCCTTGGTAGTGAGTGAGAGCGAAGGAGAGGGCATCGCGAGTAGGAGTAGGGCCGCGTGGTTCGATTTGATACAGCATTTTAAAAATTTGTGTTTTAATCTCCGGTGTAAATTTTTTGAGTTCTCCGAAGAGAGAATTATAGGGTTCCCCCAAAGACCCTGGATAGTGAATGAGGTCAATGTGGTATTCATCTGAAAGCGAGGTGAGGAAGAATTTGAGTCCTGCCTTAACTTGTCCCATGCGTTCTTCTTTTTCCATGCTTCCACTGGTGTCGAGAATAAAAACTATTTTTTTCCCTTTAAACTTAAAACCTAAGTGCGCTGGCACCATTTCACTTTTGCTATTTTGCATGGAAGTCATGTGGGTCGCAGCAGGGCCTTGTTCGATCATATTTTCTTTTGCTTTAGGGACGGCGATATAGAGAATCATCATCGCCCCAAGCGCCCCCGAAAGGAGGTCTAACATTGACAATGAAATGGTGGCTATTTCACGTTTCCGGGACATGGCCTGCACCTAAACGTGGCACCAGATGTGAAAAGAGCATGTCCTTGGTTTCCGCGTGATAGAGATCGGTGAGTTCCTCCAACTCTTGCATATGCCACATGAGAATGAGACCCAAGACCAGGGCAATGAGAGTGGTGTCGAAGGCCGTGCCCAAACCTATGGCAATTTTTTCCATATCTCCGGTATGGGCAATCATCATTGCATCTGACAGACCTATAACGGTACCAATAAATCCCAGAGATGGGATGGCAAAATTTAAATAGCGGATTATATTTTGTGCGCTAAAGGCCTTCTCTTTGTAAATTTCAATTTGGACATTGATGACTTCCATAACCTCGGAAACGGATGGCTGTAATTTATATTTATGACAAGCTTTTTTGATCAAGTCTGAGAGGAGAGATTTTCCATTTTGTCTTTCGAAATTTATCGTCTGAGTTTCAATATTGCGTAGTTCGGTGTTCGTAAGCGATTTTTCTGATTTATTCAAAATATGCAGAAGGGGAGTAGCGTATTCGATATCAAATTCTTTTTTAAAATACAGGGTCTCCAAAATGGCCCAAAAGAAAGCGAAGAAAGTAAAAAATTGTATGTAACCTCCGGCCATGAATCTTCCTCCGATCATGACACAACCGCGCGTGATAATGTGCAGGGATTCGTGACCGCTCGTGAACTTTACACCCAAGATGGCACACAAACCTATGACTCCGGCAAATAAGAGTGCACTGGTGGCCCGTTTCCAACGGCCCCATTGGTGGTCACGTGAGAGAAAAGTTTGCTGATGCATGAAGTGTTTTTCGGCAGATTAAGGCAAAGGCATAAGTAGACTAAAAAAATCAGAAATAATTTCCAAATATTTCCCAACGGTGAAGGGCGATGCTGGATCCAATTTCTGGTGTGCCGGCCAATGAATAAAGAGGCAGGGAATTGGGAGGGACTTCTGTCCAAGAGCAAAAAGAGTTTTATAGTAGATGTAATTGCACAGGTACCGTCCGGGGTCGCAAGAAAGCTGCACAGGATGGCCTAGACCGACGAGATTTTCTAAGAGTGAGGAGAGTTGTGTCAGAGGAAATGATGAGGTGAGTGTTGACATGGCATTGGGGTAAATAACTTGATTTTGGATAGTGCAACCTTGAGCGTCTGCTTGTGGAGAGTCGATTTGGTTGTGTGCGAGTGTCTCAAAAGAGATGAAATTACGTCCCACCGCAAGACCGTTGAGTATAATGAGTTGGTAATTTTCAATTGGGCCCAATATTTGCTCGGCATTGGCATAATCGACGGGAAGAATTTTTGAGGTTATTTTATAATCCCCTAAGATTCTGGAATGCATCTGCCGGGCCAATTCTTCTGTCGGATTGGATGAATAATTGAGAAAAGATGTAAAACCAGTAAACAAGCACGCTTTCATAGGATAAAATTATTCTATACGATTTGAAGAATGGGGTGACAAATTTTTTACTTGATTCTTAACTGGACTCTTAACTAAAGAAGGTCGCAATGCTTGAAGGGACGACGGTAACTGCATCGGACGCAGAGTATGCCATTATGGCACAAGGAGTGCACAAGTTTTACGGCGTGACTGAGGCCCTGGCAGGCCTTGATTTACAGGTTAAAGGCAATACAATTTTTTGCCTTCTTGGCCCTAATGGAGCGGGTAAAACAACATTTCTTAAAACCATTCTCGGATTAGTCCATTTTCAACGTGGTAGCATTAGTATTTTTGGTAAGTCGACTCTCGAACTTGAGTCGCGTGCTCAAGTTGGCTATCTCCCGGAGCGTTTTTATTTTTATCCATACTACACGGTGTTAGATACCATTACTTTTTTTATGGCATTAAATGGTGTGCAGAAAAAGACACATAAGGAAATGGCAGAAAAAACCTTAGAACTCATGGGGATGAACGAGTTGGCCAAGCGACGGCTGTCCACACTTTCCAAGGGGCAGTTACAAAGAGTTGGAGTGGCTTCGCTCTTGGTTGGTCAGAAAAAACTTTTGCTGCTTGATGAGCCTTTTTCTGGCCTTGATCCACTTGGCACGAAAGATTTTAAAGATCTGATTCACAAGCTGAAGGCGACAGAAGGTAAAACAATCTTTATTAATTCTCACGGTCTTTCCGAAATGGAAAAAATTGCGGATGATTTTGCCATTATCGATAAGGGAAAATGTTTGGCCCAGAATTCGATGAAGTCTTTGCTTCCGGGTGTGACTCTGGAGGATTTTTTTACAGGCCTTGTGCGCGGAAATAATTAATTTTATTTATTAGGGAGTGAGTCTATGCAATTTACAGTGCAACCTTCAGTCTTGTTCGCCCTTTATACTAATACTATTAAAAAAGAAATTCGCAGTAAGACGATCATTTTTGTATTTCTCCTCAATCTGGGTTTAATTTTTGTCGTCAATTCGGGTATTGATCTCATCATCAAATCGGTAGAAGAACAGAATTTACTCAATTTGCATGGACAGAAGGCCGTCGTCTTTTATTTTCTCATTAATATATGGTGCACTGTTCTTTCGGTGATTTTTGGTGTGGATTGTATCAAGTCGGATGTAGAAACTGGGGTGGCCTCACTTCTCATGGCCCAGCCATTGCGTCGCTGGTGGTACCTCCTCATGCGCATCTTGGGTGCTACCACGATTGTATTTGGTCACTACCTCCTATCCATTATTTTGGCAGGAATTATTTTTTATATTTCAGATGGGACGAGCCACTTAGATGTCCAAATTATAGGGGCCTTATTTGCTACGTTATTAGTCAATATTGCCGTCATTACACTGAGTGCATTGATCTCTTTGTCTCTCAATAAACTTGTGGCCTTTATTATCACCATGGTGGGTTGTACAATTATTAGTTTGGCCAATCAAGCGTTCATTGCAGATGATCTGATGTATCACATAAAGAATTTAGGTCTTGCAAAAATTATAGGACTCCTGGCCCATTATCTTTTGCCCCGTATCGGGGTGTGGTCATCATTTGCCAGTAGCTTAGTGAGTGGCAAAACGCCTTCGATAAATTATACATGGGAAATCCCTCATTATGGGATAACATTGTTGGGATTATTCTTTGTATTGTCGTTTTTATTTTCGCGTAAAGAACTTTAAGAATTTGGCCGATTTATGTTTACAATTTTAGTAGTCGAAACAAATGCAGCTGTCATCGATGCACTGGTTAAGCATTTTGATGAACAATTAAAGGCGCAGGTGCATTTGGTCGCCGATTTGGATCAGGCCAAGAGTTTTCTGAGTGATAATCTGGGAAAGGGAATCCCAAGTCTTATCGTAGTTCGCGCTATTTTAGATGACGTTCCGGTGGCCTATGGGCTCCTTAATTTTGTCTATGAACAGGTCAATCGACCACCCGTTATTACTCTCGGTAATGTTGAGTTTTCCGGTCTGCAGTTTAATTCTTTGCCAGATCGTTTTAAAGTCAGTGAGTTAGCCAGGGTAGTCCCTAAGGCCATGAATCTTTCCAGAAAAGAGTTGGAAGCGATTCATAGACCGCCCTATATGGGAATTAGTATTAAAAATTTTTATGGTCTGGACAAGTGTCAGTGTGATGTTTTTATACGTATTACAAAGAAGAATTGTGAAGATCAGTATGTGAAACGCTTACACATGGGAGATAATTTTGACTCAGTAACATTGCAAAAGTATGAATCCATGGGGCTGCGCGAATTTTACGTTCGCAGTGATGACCTTAATTTAGTTCTAACTGCTTTTGAGCATAAGGCCCTCGCGCAACTCGATGCAAAATCTACTCTAAGCGAGTTAGTTCAGATTGGGGCAAAACAATTTGAAATTGGCCAAGATCTACTTTTAAAATTGGGTATTTCGGAGGTCACGATCAGGATTGTGGATACAAATATTAAGGCCATGACAAATATGCTGTTAGATGACGCAGTTGGAGTCCACAGTTTTGGAGAATTACTCCGAGCGCTCATGGCAGTAAAAGGGGGCTATAATTTCAAGCACAGCTTTCTGTTGGCCTTTCTTTGTGCCCACGTTATTCCCAAGATGGAGTGGGGTAAAAATGATCAGGTGAAGTCAAATATCGAAAAAATGATTTACGTTTCATTCTTGCACGATCTTCATTTGCAAGACGAAAAGCTGGTGCGCATTAATAATAAATTGTCATTTGAGAAGGAAACCTTGAGTGCGGCCGAAAAAGAACTAGTGGCCTATCATGCCAATCATGTGAGTACGTTGGCACAGAGCATGTCCAGAATTCCCGCCGGAGTTGATATTATTTTAAAACAACATCACGGAACTACCAATGGAGTAGGTTTTGCAGAATCCGCCAGTAGTTCTCTCTCCGGTTTGGCCATTTTATTTATTGTCATTGAATACTTTACCCTTATGTTGCTCGACTATCCGACTTTACAGCTTGGGCCTAGAGCAATATTAAAAAAAATGGAACTTGAATTTACGCTTTCTCCTTATCGCAAGGTCATTGGTGCCATATCCGAGATGCTAAAAATATAAGCATGAGTTTATGAGTGAAATATTCACTAAAGATGCCTTTAATAAACTTCTTGAGATAATGAAGCCGTCTCCTGCCCATTGTCTTCAAGACCATGCCTCGGTGGCAGATGCTTTAGCTCTTATGCTTGAGAAAAATATAGGTGCAGTATTAGTATTGAACCAGAACAGCAAACTGTCTGGGATTTTTACGGAACGTGATATTTTGGTAAGAGTAGGAAATACCACAGAAGAACTGGAAAAACTCCCTATCAAAAATGTGATGACCAACTCACCCCTTTCATTATCTGCGCATGCCCCTATCAGTCACGCCTTTGAACTAGTTGTTAAAAAACAAATTCGACATATTCCGATTAGTGGGTGCCTCCCTTCTGATGCTAGTGATACTACGGTTGATGCCATGGCGATTATCTCGGCCCGTGATATTTTGCGATTTATCATAGAGTGGTTTCCAAGGTCGGTAGCATCACTTGGGACAACAACCGCTGATGAAATCATGATCGATGATGCCCATGATGATGCTTTCGAGGAGGAATTGCAGGAGGCCGGAGGCCAATATCTTCCAGGAGAAGTTTTTTCTCTTCCTTTGGCAAAAATTATTACCACCCCGCCACTTTTTTTACCCCCAACCACTTCCCTCGATCTTGTTTATGAGCGAATGATTAAAGAAAAAGCTGAAACTGTTTTAGTTGTGGAATACGATACCCAACTGGTAGGCATATTAACTGAACGCGATTTTATCACCAAGGTGATTGGAAAAAAACTATGGGGCAAGGGAGTTCCCGTGAATCAGGTGATGAACAAGAAACCCACTGCCTTGATGCCCAGACATAAAATCGCCCATGGAATCAATAATATGTTTAAGCATGGTCATCGCCATGTTGTGCTCGTCGATGAGGAGAAATTTCCAGTAGGTTCTATTTCAGTGTTAGAGATTCTACATTTTATCTATCATCGAATCTATACTCAGGGTGCTTAGTTTTCACTTGGAACGGAGATTAGCAAAAGCATCTAAGACAGATTTAAAACTTCCAAGTGAAAATCGTTTGGTTAGATCTTCAAAAATTTTATTTTGCTGGTCAGGATCAAAATCAATTTCAAGATTCTTTTGGACAAAAGCATGGGACACAATAAAAATACAGGAAAGGAGTGATAATTTTGAATGATGAAGTCCATTGGGGAAGCCATCTCCCTCTGGAGTTTCATGGTGTTGAAGTACGATGCTCGCAACTTCGGGAGAGATAAAATCGACACCAGTAATAAGGAGGGATATCTCCATGGGATGAGCAAGAAACGCCTTCTTTTCCTTCTCGGAATATGATTGTAGTCTAGGGTCATGAGCGATGTCGATTTTACAAAGGTTGGGATCACTAAGGTTTATGTCATGAAGAATGGCGGCCATGACTAATTTTTTGACCTTGTCTTCTGTATTCCAGTGCATGTGTTTGAGGATTTCACAACAAACGATACTTGTCAGAAAGCTATGGTCATAAATATAGTCAAGCCGTTGCTGCATATTTTTTAGAAGTGCCCCAAGATCATGTTGTTGTTGCGCCAGATTGATAATTTCGTCGACACTTTTTTCTGCAAGATCGGCAATCTCTTGCGTAATACCAATTTCAAGAATCATTTCCTTCAGTATGGCATGAGTATTCCCAAGGCATTTTTGCAGGTCGGCATCTGATAGCTTTTCACTTTGGAAGATCAGGAATGGCGTTTTATGAATGGTGACTTGAAAATGTTCGAAATCATCATTGCGAATATAGAGATGTGAAACATTTTTTTCTCGATATTTTTCAACATCATAGCGGTCATAGCTGCTGCCAGCATTGATGACTTTGACATATTTATGATTCGAAAGTTTCACATAAACATTGCAGAGTGCTTTGCTCGATCTCAAAAAATGCATGAGGCGAACTTTTTGAAACGCTGGAATTACCCTTTGACCATAGGATGGGGAGAGAGACTTAAGCATGATCTCTCGAAAATCAGCGGGAGTTATAGGAAGTTGAACAAAATCATTTTTGGGATTCTGACTCTTGAAACCCTCCATGCCGGCAAAGGTTTGCAGGGCATTCTCGCTCATGAGGATAAAAGCGGCGTGAGCATCTTTTTGCTGGGCCCGTTGATACAATTCAAAAACGGCCACGGAGGGAGGTGCCATCACGAGAACTAAATCGAAAGGTGCGTTATGAGCAATTTTTTCTAGTGCACCTAGAGGCCCTGATAGTTGTGATGCCACTTCGACTTCGACTTCGCTCAAAATATTTTCTAAGTAAACAGTTTGTACTTGACGACGCTTATCATCGGGATCGAAGTAAAAAATTCTCATTTCCTGGTTCTCCGCAACCTGCTCCTCTGATTATAAACGCGATTTTAAGTTCTGGAGGGCCTTTTCAAGCGTTTCATTTTTTTTTGCAAAGCAGAAGCGAATATATTCTTGTCCTTCACTCGATTTTAAATAAAAAACGGAGGGAGGAATTGCGGCAACTTTTTTCCTCTCAATTAATTCCATACAATGGCCTACATCATGAAGTTGCGTAAGGTGCCCAATGGGAGCCACCGTGAAATATGTTCCTTGCGGGAGAATAGGCGAGTAGTTGGCTTCCTTGAGGCCTTTACAAAAAAAGTCACGTTTTTGCTGATAAAGCCCCCGAAATGTTGGAAGGTATTCGTCAAGCCTTTGCAAGGCCTGATTAACTCCCCATTGCATGGGAGTGCAAACAGCAAAAGTGTTAAATTGATGGACCATTCTTATAGAGTGTGAGATAGGACCACGGGCCAAGGCCCAACCAATTTTCCAACCAGTCACCCCAAAGGTTTTTCCCGCACTTGAAATTGTGATAGTCCGCTCGATCGCCTTCATCAGAGTTGCGACAGGTAAATGTTTAACACCATCAAAAGTTAAAAATTCATAGACCTCGTCAGACAAGATGTAAGCATCATATTTTTCAGCTAGATCAACAATAACCTCTAGCTCTTCTCGGGTAAAGACTTTGCCGGTTGGGTTGTGAGGGTTATTCAGGATAATTAATTTTGTTTTGTCATTAAAGGCTTGGGCTAACTCTTCAACTTTGAAATGAAAGTCATTGCGGTAAAGGGTTACAGGGATAATTTTTGCGCGCGACAAGTTGAGTGCCGCAACGTAAGAATCATAAAAAGGTTCAAGGACGATAACTTCATCATCAGGATTAACTAAGGCCATAATCGTGCAAAAAATTGCTTCTGTTGCGCCATTGGTGATGGTTATTTCATCCATGGGATCGAACTCAAGGCCATAGATTTTTTTAAATATCTGCGCCAAGGTTCGGCGAAGTTCTGGGATGCCATGGGTGGGAGCATATTGGTTATGACCTTGTCTCATGGCATCAGTTACTAAATCCATCAACCACGCCGGGCCATCGAAATCAGGAAATCCTTGAGAGAGATTAATAGCGGCATTCTTTTGCGCCATCTTAGTCATCGTGGCAAAAATAGATTCCTTAAAGTTGAGAATTGAAAGATTAGCTGTTTTCATCGTTGTTGCCAGTTATGGCCTGATCTAAACTTTTTGTAAAGTAAACGTTAAAAAGTCGATTGGCCGAGTTTGCAAATAATTTTAGCTCGCCACGATCAATGGCCTTCTCCCCGTAAAAGGTTTTCAGGAAAAGATTCGCCACAGTTGGCCACTCCTTTTGATAGGGACCAGTTGGAACATCGGGATAAACGATATAAGGGGGACAGAATGGTTTGTCGGTAATTAGAAAAGCTTGATTAGCTTCGGCCAATAATTGATAAGTTTCGATAACTAAAGTTCTACCATCTTGTTTTTTTGCCAGAAGAGATTTCCATTTCTTTTTGAAATTCTCGCGAAGGATAAGCTGATCTGATTCTTTTTCATGAGACTTCGCCTTTTTTTCAAACAATTTCGCCAGCAATAAGATCAGTATAAAAATTGCAACTTTGAAAAGGAGATTTTTATAGCGCTCCCAACTTTTTTGAGCTTGTTGTTCCTTTTTTTTAGTAGACTCAGAGGAAATTCGTGTGGGGGAAGTTTCTTTTGGGATATCTTGCTGTTCCACGAGAGTTTGCTCTGTTTGCTCTGAGAGTTGCGGAGCGAGAGCTTGAAGTTTTTTGAACTGCTCGTCTATATTTTTTTGGATATTCCCTTGAGTATTTTCTTGGGAATTTTCTTGGGAAGGAGAACTACCGGACGAAATTTGTGCTTGTTCAAGTTCTTCTGAAAACTGTTTGAGCTGCTGCGATAACTGATCTGGGGAGATGGTCTTCTGATCAATTTGTCTTACCAAGTCTTGGGCCTGGGATTGCATCCTTGTGATTTGCTCCAATTGCTCTCCCGTATTAGCAGATGGGTTTTCTGCCATTTGTTTGGCGAGTGATCGGGATGAGAGGGATAGTGATTGCGAAAGCTGTTCAAGAGATTGCTTGGCCTGATTTAAGGGCAACGAAACAGGTGAAGGCGCATGGCCACGTTTGCCTAAGAGATTGCTCATCTTATGGTACTGAATACTGAGAGAGTGAAATAATTTATTGGGGACGATGGAGCCCATAAGCATTAAACATAGCCACCATACGGCACAAAATTTCAGGCAGTAGCTCCAACTCGTGGCCCATAAGGGGGCACTGAATTTTTCGCGCTCTCCTTGTAAAATGTGAAATGACAGTGCAATGTAGATGGGGATGACGATAGCGATCACTAGCGTAGGTGCTCTTGTCAACAAAGCAACCCCGCACCAGTTTACCAGCATGACAAGTTGAAATTGGCCTTTTTGCCAGATACGAAAAAAAATCCAGAGTGTTGCTAGACAAAGCATCCCGCTACCAATGAGGCCGATTGAGGTCATGTTAAGATTTTTTTGCAGCAATTTATAGATAAAGAAAAAGTGTATAGCGCTTAAGAATAAGGTGAAGATGATGCGTTTTAAATGAAGGTTGGGTGATGCCAGGATTGTATATCTGTCGTCGGGCGTCAGGATGACATTTCGATTCAAAGGACTATTAGAGATTGGTGTTGTTTCACTTTTAATTTCTTCTCCAAGAAAGATAAATGGATGTTTACTGACATCGCTTGTTTCTTGCAATCTTGAAGATGATTCCAGAAGACTTTTATCTTTCAAGTAAGTGGCGATAGCAAAGAGGAAAAAATCCAAAATGGCCAGTATGACAAAATCTTCAAGCGTGGTAACTGAAGCCAAAGCCATGCCGATGGCCATAAAAAGTACCATGGTTCGTTGCTTGAGTTGAATTATACTTTCATCCTTGTTTTTATCTTTTTGTTTATCTTCCTCTGACACTGCAGACCTCATTTTTAATGGACATAAAGGAAAATTCTTTGGTCGCTGGTACTGTCAGTACAAGGATATCAAAAGGATATTTGGCCTTGTCCGCGACTAATTGAATGAGACCTTTATTGGAAATTTCTACTAAGGCCTTCATACCTAGGTTGCCAGTTTCAAGACTCTCGGACCAGAGAATGGCCAAGGCATCGACCACCACAAGGGTTGGTCGATTTTCTATGCGAAAAGCGAGATGAGATAAATAGGTCATGTTTTCGTAGAGGATTTTGGAATGGATAAAAGGGGTGAGATAAAAAACTGCATCGCCGGCAGCGAGAAGAGGAAAAGCTTTTTTCAATATTGGAATTTTATTTGTACCCACCAAAGCTAGCCTTGGTAAAATCAGTTCCATCTGATTAAGAAAAGTTTGCCCTCGGCCTGGACCTATAATGCCATTCTGGGTAATCCCCATTACCGAATTGGAAGTCTGGAGTTGTTGTGATGCGAGTGCCATGGCATAATCTTTGAGAATTTCCCAAGTACTGCGATCGCCACTGCCAAAATGCAGTGTCTGATCTAGGTCAAGTATTATTTTGACATTGGAGTTGACACACTTTTCATATTCATTGGTATGGAGTTTGCGAAATTTTGCCGATTTTTTCCAATTAATATGTTTATAGGAATCACCATAACGATACTCACGTATGGCGCGAAAGATTTGTGAGTCACCTCGTTTAATCACTTCGAGTGGACCGGGATAAAAAGAATATACATCAGGAGTCAGAGGCCAAGGGCGCATCCGCTCTATCTTAGGATAGACAGTCATATTTTCAGAGTGATCCAGACTAGTGTGCATTTGCATGATCCCGAGTTGGTCAGAAAATTTTAATTCAAGTTGGTAAAAACGGTGTACTCCCATACCATTGTTCAACTCAATCTTTTGTTTAAGTGGAATCAATCTTTGTCCAAGGCAAGTCTGAAAAGTTAGATTGATATTTTTATCTCCACTGAACCGATCATGTACATGCAGATCAATTTCTTTTTGTCCTGTGGGAGCATGAAGAAGATAGGTTACATAGACTATTTCTTTTTCGCGGCCCGATTTTGCAAATTGCCTTTTAAGTCGAAAGTCATGGGTAGAAACTTTTATTTTATAGTACAGATGCGCCAGAAGAATGAGGATGGCCATGAGCAAAGTGCCCCTTTCAATGCTATGAATGAGAAAGCTACTTAGAAGAAGCACTAGGCAAAAACAACAAATGATCGGGAATGAGGAGAATTTGGCACCTTGGTAATAAAGAATCCTATCAGAATCATAGCCAAATCTATAAACCAGATTTAGTTTTTTTATCTCAGGCCAAAAGGGGATGATCTTTAAGTTCATCTGGCCGTCGCTCTGACTTTTTTCAAGCACTCATCGATGATTTCTTCATTCTTGATTCCCTCAAAACGTGCCTCGGGTTGTAAGATTAATCTATGTCCAAGGACCACAGGTGCTAACTCGTATACAAATTCCGGTCGCACAAAAGTTTCTCCGGACAAAAAGGCCCACACCATTGAGAGTTTTAGGAGTTGGATGCCTGATCGTGGGCTTGGGCCGAGTGCCAGTTTCGGATGTTTTCTCAAGGTCGTGAGCAGGCCGATTAAGTACTGGGCCATGGCCGGGGCGACTTGGATACGGCCAATTTCCTGTTGAACAGATTCCAATTCTTTACAACTTATTACTTTATCGATGTGTTCCAAGGGGTCCGCGGCAGTTCGGGCCAGCAACATTTTCACTTCGTTTTCTTTATCGGGAACACCTAAAGCTAGGCGTATCCAAAAACGATCAAGTGCGGCCTCTGGGAGAGGAAAAGTGCCCTGTTGCTCGATTGGATTTTGGGTAGCAATGACAAAGAACAGAGGTGGCAGCACAGCGGTAATTCCTTCTGCCGTAATCTGTCGTTCCGCCATCGCCTCAAGTAAGGCGCTCTGTGCGCGTGGAGTTGCACGGTTTAATTCATCACCCAAGAAAAGGGTAGTGAAGAGCGGACCTTTTCGAAAAACAAAGCGTTTGTTTGCCTCATCGTAAAATGAATGTCCGGTCAAATCAGAAGGTAAAAGATCGGGAGTAAACTGAACACGTGTAAAGGGTACATCTACTGATTTTGAGAAGGCCCGAACCAGCATAGTTTTACCCGTTCCCGGTACATCTTCCAGAAGGACATGTCCCCCTGCTAGCCAGGTTGCCAGGACAGTGGTGATTTGCTCATCTTTGCCAACGATCACCTTAGCAACATTTGCATGAATCGCCTTAGCGATCTTGTTTTGTAAATCCATAGTAACTGCTCTCACTTTAGACCATCTTTGACCGCTCCTGCGTCGTCTCTTCCTGCGGCGTGGATAACCCACGCCTCGGTCGCTCCTCCTACTCGCGGCCAAATCTGGCCTAAATTGAGAGCAGTTAAGGGAGGATGTGCAGTTACAATCCATGATGGTTTAAATACTCTTCGGAGAAAAGTTTCAAGAATCGAGGTTTTTTTAGAAGAGAAAATTACTCAGTGGCGATACAAGACAGAATGAAAGACCGCTGCTGTTTCTTTTTGAACATATCCATCGACCAGAAGCGGAATCTTTGCGAGATCTTGAGTTCCATTCTTTGCGTATCATATTCGACTTCACTTATTTCACGCGCTTTATGCCTATAGCTGAGAATTCCTGTGCGTTTATCCATCGTATATTCAGTAGTGGATAGGTCTAGTCGAACTTCTTGGTCATTTCTTTTGTTGTCATATTCCTCAAGGCGGCCGACCACACGTATGGTTGTCTGTTTGTTGCTATCAGTTTTACTGAGGACACATAAGTGCGCAAGCTCAGTGGTGTATTTGTAAGAATTTGAGGTTTGTCCGTTGATGACTTTTTGACAGCTGGCCAGAGATTTAAAATTTGTTCCCTTGATGAAGGTGAGACAAGGATTTTCCTTCGGGGCGGTGATGATGGGAATGTCGTTCGTGTTAATAGGCGCAGGCGCACTGATTTGATTGAGATTCCAATCAAAGGGTAAATAGGTAAGATTGTCATAGGTGCGAAGAATGCCATAAACTTGCATGAATGCTGCAATACCGCCAATTTTGACCTGGTCGAAGATGCTCTTATTCCATTTGAAAAGCTGGTTTAAGTTTGTAATCTTATTGACATGATCATTGGTGACCGTCGTGGCGAGACGCATGCTTAGGCGGGTGATCTCGCTTAATTGTTCTTGCAATTTTCTTTCGCGATAGGCCTCATCCAATAACACCGCACAGGTACGACATCCTTTGGCCAGAGCAAAAATTACGCGAGAATCCTTGGTATTGGGAGTGTTAGGTGGCGAAATTTCAAGAATATTATTTTCTAATTGTTCAAAGCTTAAAAGATTGCCAGCGATTTTCAGCAGGTTTTTTTGTTTGAAAATGGTATTTTGGTCGAAGTCCAGGCGTCCACGGATATCGCGAATAGAGTCAATCTGTTGGCCATTTTTCATAAAATTGCGAACGATGATTTGAATGACATTAAAATTATAGGCATTAATCAAAAAAGCTTTCTTAAAGTTTTCCGATTTTCCGTCGAGCGCTGTTGGACTTTCTATTTTAAGCCGAATAGCTTCCACCAATTTCATGTATTTTGAATCGAGTCCGTTGCGTAGTTGATAGAGACCCTCGTAGTTCACTTTGGTAACAAAGGTTTGTCCCTCATCAACCTTTACTCCCATTTTATAAAAACGATCCAAGAGATCATCCATGTTCTGCGCTAAAATTAATCGATCATCGGGATTGTTATTGTCGAGGACGCTGGGATCATTGTTGGTATCATTTGAATCATAGGTCAGATTAGGGAGTTTGGTGTCGGTTTGAATGGGAGTGATATCACCATAGTCTGCCGATTTTTTACCGCAAGCACCCAGCACCAGCAGCATTGAAATTAGAGAGATGTCAAAAATATTTCTGCCAAATTTCATCGTCCCACTCCACGCTTAAAAGTGAGTAATTATGGCAGATTTAATGGAGACAGATAGAGAGCGGGTACTTTTTATAGGGTCAATCAGGGCCACGAGTGGGCCATTTAGAGAGACTATGTAAGAGGGGCCATTAAGTAGGGCTATAAGACACTTCTGAG
>CAYHRT010000072.1:0-16659 GCA_964359085.1 uncultured Bdellovibrio sp.
TTACCCGAGCGACAGAGAGGCCTGGCCGGTAAGGATTTGGTAAGTGGATGATGAAAGACGGGGAAATTTCCAGAAATACAGAAAAGCGAACTCTAATCAGTCCTAATTATTACAAGTACATGGTTTATCAGGGGAAAATCGGAATTCGCCAAAACTTACGGGTTCAAGTGGAGCGGCAGAAGAGACTCGAACTCTCAACACCCACCATGGCAAGGTGGTACTCTACCATTGAGCTACTGCCGCCCGGAAAAGTTGCTTAAATAAAACACTGGGCGTCTTAATTGTCAATAAATTGAAGGGGATCGGCGACGCAAATTTTGTCTTTGCTCCCAGGAAGATCAATGACATAGTGAGGCAATGCCCAACCCGGGATGATTCTTCTGAGCTGGTGATAAAGCTCCTGGCACCTAGTCACCTAGTCAATGAAAATCTTGACGGAACAGCACTGTTTCGATAAGGACAGGTCAAATTTAAAAAGGAAGTTTTTTATGTTTCGAGTTTTTATATTAACCATTACATGGTTTATTCTTGGCACCACCGCTGTAATGGCGGAGCCGCGTACCCTTACTCCTGCCGAAAAAACGGCCACAGAAGCTCTCATCCGTTTCCTACGAGGTATGGAGGACCAGGATTTCAACAAAGCTGTGGTGCTGGAGAGACTGCTTAATAATGGTTTGATCCAGGTTGATAATGAGATCAATGATGCAACTGCGGGAGTGGGCGGACCTATCATCGCACCAAGCTGGTTATCTTTTAATTTCACAGCAACCACCAGTGTGTTGGATTTGAATCCTGAAAGTTATTCTCTGGTTGAAATACAAAACATGGTTGAGCTAGCTCAAACCCTGTTTCATGAGGAAGTGCATACCAACCAGTCCACTATCGAACGCGTCCTTTCCAATATCAGAAGCTGGGCCAGTGGCTGGAATCTTCAAAACGCAATTGAAGCGGAAGCTTGGGAGTCAACCATTGAGGCCTTAAAGAGGTGGGCGCAAAAGACCGAAAACCTTTATGCCAATGACTACCGTGAATCTGGATTAACTGAGTTCAATGAGTTGGTAGCGCGCTATCGTCGCGAAATTTGCGAAGGTATAGATTCCGAAGGTTTCCCGGTCGATGAAATAGGTGTCCATAATCGTCTCAATGAACTTACTGTAACTAATGAAGACTTGACCGAAAATGTGGTACCCGCCCTACAACGACGGGTGGACGTTTTTGGAATGATGGTCAAACTACTCGTTGCCTACATAGGCTCCTATGCCGAAACTGATAATAATGGAACACTCAATGGTGATCCTCGCGAATACTACAAACCCTTTACTAACAAGGCGCAAGCCACACATAAAAAATATGAACGCTTAACCATTCAATGGGACCGGCGCCTTCCTGATGTCACTCGACTAATCTCGCGATTGCAAGAAAGGGAAGAAATCAAAAAATTAGTAAAGAAAAACGAGGAAATGCTTAAGACCAATCGTGCTGAACAACAGGAACTGGAAAAGCGCCGTATTGAGCGCATCTTCCAAGTACTGAAGGAATACAATGAACTGCAGTTCGATCCAGCCAATCCAGGAGAGTTTCAACGTCGCCGCAACGAGCTTCGTGGCGAGTACGTTCGACTGAAGAAGGAGGGTATCGATCCCGAACAATCCCGTCAGTTGAAAGAACAACAGGCCGAGTTGGAGCTGAAGCAAAAGGAATTTGAAAAACAACTCGACAACTTAGAACAAATCGACGAAGGCACTTGCAAAATGTGATTCACATCCATATTGAATCTGTCTGTGGCAATATAAGACGATTACAATTTCGCCAAGGCATCGACGGCAGAGAACAAGAATTCCAGACCGGCCTTTCTTTTAACTCTTAAGGACAATTCCGGCAAATGGGATAAATCGATTTTCCCTGTATTTTTATAATCTATTAACATCTTACAAATATCAACTTCTATTCCAAGATTGCCATTGATACGCCTTTTACACATTAATTGGGCATGCTTATTTTTGTTGATGATATTCAGTAAATCGAAACTTAAGAGATATTGATAATAAGTATATTGATCCATGACTTTGAATTTAAACATTGCTTGTGCTTCAACAAAATCACCTTTGCGTAATTGAAGTTCTAACTCGCGATCAATAATCAGATTATTATAGTTGGTATCAAAAAAATAAGAATACTCTTTACCAATGGCATCCTTAACCAGTTTATCAGTGACAATGACATCAAAATAATCCAAAGTGCAGGGCAGCGATTTCATGCTTTGAAACAATCCAGAGCCAATGGCAAACTTGCGGAGTTTCTGGTTGAATTCAGTAAGTTCTTTGTATTTTTTTAATGAAGCATACAACCATGCTAATTCAAGCATTCCTTGTAATCGGTTCTGGTTATATTCCACGTTTAAATCAAAGGCCTTCCGGTAGTATCGAAAGGCCGAATCGTATAGACCATGTTTGCGCAAGTTTCTGGCCCCCAGCAAATAGAGATAAAATAATTTTTCATCTGGGACTTTTTCACGCTCTATGATTTCATTGACCTGTTTTTCAATTTTAGCAATCTCGCTTTGGGAAATGGTCTTCTTAGTGATTGGATTAAGGGCATGGGCCGAAAGAGAAACAAAAATAAAGGCCAGTAATATTATAAATGGTTTCATTAGCAACCTCTTTCTTCTTTGCAGTAACGTGATAAATTACTGATATTTTCACGAACATTGCGGTCTTGTTGTCTGTCGACTTGAAATGAACTACCAGAGATATTGCCGTGTCCAGGGAAATCATAGGACCAGTTGTCATGATAGACATCAACAGATCTTGGACAATAAGTGCCATTAGTACTACTTAAAGAACCGGGAATGGTATCTGTGCGTGATAAATAATCAGACCCCCCAGAAGCAGAACTACTATCAGGGGTGCAAGCTGTAGTCGGGGTTCCTGTCTCATATGTACATACATCGTTGTTAGAATCTATGACACACAGACGAGTAAGCGGACGGCCGTCGGAATTAGTGGTTTCAAAATGATGATAGACTTCCACCGTATGGCCGGAAACTCCACCTAATCCAAAAGTTGTTTGTGCCGAGCCTGAAACTGCAATGCTGCGGTCGATATCTTGTAGGGCATCATTAAATCGCTCTTGATTAAGACGGTATGCCACCGTAGCACTTTCAAGCATGAAAGGATTGAGGGCCGCTTGGGTGTGGAAAGACTCCATAACGGCATCGTGAAGGGCCGTATTAAGCCCAGGACGAAGAGTAAAATCCCTAACATTTGAATAACCAGGCACACGACGAACTTCACCGCGGGACAAGGCACGCAATATTTCAGAATAATAACTATCCAACTCGTCGGCGTTGGTTATAACCGTTCCGTCATCACGAGTAGGAGAGGCACTTGGGTCCCATTGGGCCAAGGCCGAGATGTTGTGGCGAACAGTGGCATGGCCATGGCAAGCGCCATTAAACCCGGTTGGATTGCCATATGTCGCCGATGAATTACCGATTGGAATGGTATTTTCTCTGAACGGGATACTTGAATTTCTGGATTGGGCCAGAATTTCTGCGCTCTCTGGACACATCAGCTGACAGCGATTTTCACAAGAATTTGAACAACAGTTTCCTGGGAGATGAGTATAAGAACTCATGATGTCGCTGGCATGATTACCAAATAAAGTTATTAATTCTGCATTACTGCGATTATCAGGAAAAGCGCGGCATTCATAGATTTTACCCCACGGTACACAAGCAAGACAATTGCGTTGATTGATCGCCGTCGCCAAAGAACCAAAACTAGCGGGAAGTTCCACCCCTGAAACGAATTTACAGTAATTCACCAATCGTAATGCCTCTTCAAGCTGCCGTCGTTGGGCATCAGTGAGATCCCGTTCATAAAAATCATCCACTCCATCTTCAAATGCCTCGACCAATCGTACGAGAGGATACGTTAGAAATCCGAGAACACCATGGCCAATAAAGCCAGTCAGATAATCACATGAAGTCAATTGAGTCAGAAAAAAAATTATAAAGACTCTTTTACCAATTTTTCTCACATGACGCTCCCGTTTGTTTAGCACCCCTTGTATTCCCTAATTTAAATGTAATTCGCTTTGTAATTTAAAAACCGACAAATATCCTGGTTTTATTTTTTTTACAGTCTGTTAAAAGCAATATCTAAAGTTTAGACAGGCAAACTCTCTGAAAATTGGAATTTAAGAGGTTATAGTGTTTGAAGATTGAACGAAAGGTGAAAAAATTTTGTGAATTGATTTTGCCTGTCAAATGCCACATTTTTGTGGCAAATCACCGATGTGGATACGTGTTAGGGGAAACGAGAGATGCTAATTTTGCCTTTGCCCTCAGGAAGATCGATGACATAGTGAGGCAATGCCCAACCTGGGATGATTCTCCTGAGTTGTTGATAAAGCTCCTGGCACCTCGTCAGGTCGGGCCAAAAATGTTCGGTGCCGAGGGCCTGATCCGTGTGATGTAAATAATAAGGGCGAATGTGCAAATTGCTCAGGGCCATAAATAAGGTTTTAAGATCTGGCAGATTATCATTAATCCCGCGAAGCAGAACTGTTTGCGAAAGCAGTTGAACACCTGATTTTTTGAGGAGATTGAGAGAGGCCACAACTTCGGAATCGAGTTCGCTGGCGTGATTGATATGAATGGCCACAGTCATGATGGGGAAGCGACTGTGCCAGACCTCTAGGAGGGCGCAAAAAGCGGGGGTAATTCTTTCTGGCAGGACCACGGGAGTGCGCGTGTGGAAGCGGATGTATTTTATGCTTGAGATGGTTGAGAGGGATTCAAGATAGCTTTGTAATTTCTGGTCATCCAGCATAAAAGGGTCGCCGCCAGTGAAGATAACTTCTTCAATCTCAGGATGATCGCTGAGATAATTAAAAAATTCCCTATCCGGTGTGGCACCGGCAGCAAATGGCCCATCGGCCGCCAGAATATTTTTGCGGAAGCAGAAGCGACAGCGCACAGGACAGTGGGTGGTGGGCAAAAAAAGAATGCGGTTTTTATAGCGATGGACAGCGCAAGTGCCTTTTTTGTGAGATAAATCCCCGATGGGGTCGCGTAGACCCTTGGTCTGGATGTGTTCTTGCTGATTGGGAAGAAACTGACGGGCCAAAGGAGAATCCAGGCCGGCGTTGCGAATTTTTTTTGCTAGGCCGAGAGGAATTAAGATCGGATACGGAGTCGCGATAAAATCATGGTCAAAAAAAACTTTGAGTTGATCCGTGGTGGTTAGGGCCTCGCGCAGAGATTGTTTCCAAAGCATAATCCCTACCTAAAGCGTTTTTTGAACCAAATTCTTGTTCCGTAAACCAATAAAGCGATGAAAACGGCGAGACCTGAAAAATGCAGAACAATGAGTACCAACTCGCGTCGGGCCATTTCTTTGAAAGAAGATACGGTCCAATTCCAAAAAAAGAAATAAAGGAAGAGGACAAAGAAAAGTTCAGGCCATCGTCGCCATGACTTCTTTTTGGGTAATTCTTGATTCATAGACCCTCCTTAGGAGCTTGTTCAGAAGGAGCGGGCACTGTTGCCAAACGCCATGCTACTATTTTTATCACTGAGAATGATTTGTAAAGATCAGTGAGCAAGCAATGGGCATAGAGGACCGGGCCTTGGGGCATGGGCAAAAAGGCCACGGCGCGGATAGGGCGATATTTCCCTTTGTGACTTCCTCCTTGGTAGAGAATTTCGATGGTGGGTTGGCCTGCATTTAAGAGTGGAACCAAATCCTGAAGATGTGATGGGAGAGAGCTTGGTCCCAATCGTTTAAATTCGCTTAAGGCATAAACCCAGGAATGGGATTTTATATCGGGATATTTTTTGGATTTTTCGGTCGTGGGTTGGGCCAGCATCTCTTCGTAGCGTGAAAGCCCTTGCGCGAGAACATGCACTGTTGCAAGTGTATCAGCATAGGCGCGGTGATGCTGCTCCAGAGCAATGCCGAGATAGGTGGCCAGGGTTTTGAGTCGATGATTGGGCGCGCCTCGAAAGGCCAGACGTGAGAGTTGGCATGAACAATAAATACTGACATTGGGAGGGATAAGATTAAATTTCTGATGAGCTGCAATGATAAAACCTACATCAAAGCGCGCGTTGTGGGCAAACCACGCCGGGATGGGAGAGGTACTACAGGAGAATTTCAGGAATTCTGGAAGAACTTTGTGAAAAGGGGGTGCGTCCAGCACCATTTCGTCTGTAATTCCATGAATGGCGGTGACAATGGCCGGAATAGGACGCAGGGGATTGACCAGAGTTTGAAAAGTGGAAGTGCCCTGGGGAGTCACCAAAATCGCCGCTATTTCAACAATTTCATCAAGAGAGGGGGACAATCCCGTGGTCTCCAGATCGAAAACCAGAACCCCGTCTGGAAAATGTCTAAAGATGGCCTCTCGTTCTGGGATTGATAAGAGATTCGGACATGCTTCAATATGGATGGCGGTAGGCACTTTTTTAATCCCGTGCTTAAAGTTTCTTGGATTTTCGTTGCATATAGCTTAAAAAATCCACTAATTACAGGTAAACATCTAGTTAGAAGGGATTTTATGAAAAGTTTTGATGTTCTCGTGCTCGGTGGTGGGCCAGGTGGTTATATTGCGGGTATTCGCGCCGCCCAGCTTGGCAAAACAGTGGCCGTCATTGAGGCCGATAAATTAGGTGGAGTATGTTTAAACAGAGGGTGCATTCCCACCAAGGCCCTGCTTAAGAGTGCGCATGCTGTGCATGACGTGGCCGAGATGGCGGCCCTTGGGATCAAGGTAGAATTAAAAGGTCTGGACGCAAGCATAGCGATTAAACGAGCGGCCCAAATTTCTGATCGCATTTCTAAAGGCGTGGCCTTTTTAATGAAGAAAAACAAAATAGAGGTGCTGGAAGGCCAGGGGACTTTAAGCTCTAACAATACTATCGAGGTCAAGAGTGCTCGCGGGCACACCGATACGTTTTCGGCCCAAACTATTATTTTGGCCACTGGCGCCCATTACAAAACTTTTCCCGGACTGGTTCATGACGGAAAACGTTTAATTGGTGCTTGGGAGGCCCTAAAGTTGGATAAGTTGCCCAAGAGTATCGGCATTATCGGTGCTGGTGCTATCGGTGTTGAGTTTGCCTATTTTTGGAATGCTTTTGGTGTCGAGGTGCATCTTTTCGAATTACAAAAGCATCTCCTACCCATTGAAGATGAGGAATGCAGTCTTGAAATTGAGAAGGCCTATAAAAAATACGGTATCAAGACTTCTTTGGGGGTGGAAGGTGTCGAGGCCAAAAATAACGGCGATGATGTTTCGATCTTTGCCGTCGAATCTGGTGTGAAAACGGAATACAAGTTTGAGATGGCCCTCATCGCTGTGGGCATGACTGGGAATATTGAAAATATTGGTTTGGAAAAAGTTGGTGTGAAAACCGAGAGGGGCTTCGTCAGTGTCAATAGTCATTATCAAACTAACCTGCCCAATGTTTACGCCATCGGTGATCTCTGTGGCCCACCACTCTTGGCCCATGTGGCTTCGCATGAGGGTGTCATTGCGGCCGAGCATTTATCAGGGCTCAACCCCCATCCCTTGGAAAAACTGAATGTCCCAGGATGTACTTATTGCCAACCGCAAGTGGCCAGCGTCGGATACACCGAACGCGAGTTGAAAGCAAAAAATCTTGAATATAAAGTCGGCAAGCTGCCTTTTTTGGCCAACGGTAAGGCCCAGGCCAGCAATGAAAAAGATGGATTCGTTAAAACCTTGATGGGGGTCCATGGTGAACTTCTGGGGGCCCATATTGTTGGCACCCAGGCTACTGAGTTGATTCATGAGTATGTTCTCTTTCGTACCATGGAAGGCATTGATGAAGATATCTTCCGCACTATTCATCCCCATCCGACCTTGGGAGAGTGGTTGGCAGAAGCGGTGCTGGCCTCAAAAGGACGCTCGCTTAATTTCTAGCGTAGGAGAAGTAGATTTATGGCCCGTCATGAAATTATTATGCCGCAAATGGGAGAGTCGATCACCACCGGGACAATCACCAAGTGGCATAAAAAGGTTGGTGATCTCGTTTCAGTCGATGAGATGTTGTTGGAAATTTCCACAGACAAAGTGGAATCAGAAATTCCGTCGCCGTATCAGGGCCGAGTCGTGACCTTACTCTACAAGGAAGGTGATACTGTCGATGTGAACAAAAAGATTGCCGAAATTGATGACGATATGAACGCCAAAATTGAAGCGGCCCCCGTACCTGTGCCCGTGCCTGTACCCGCGGTCACGTCGGAAAGCAAAGTTGGTGTGCAAGAAAAGGCTGCCCCGGAAAATGCCAAGAATGCCCGCCATTTTTATACCCCATTAGTTCAGGCGATGGCGAAAGAGGCCGGCGTTTCTTCTGAGGAACTGGCACAAGTTAAAGGCACGGGCACTGGCGGCCGGGTGAGCAAGACCGATTTGGAGCAATATCTAAAAGGGCGCGGTACGGTCCGTGAGGTTGCCCCTGCGGTACCAGTCGCTGCTGAGGGACGGATTGAAATTGTGGTGATGGATAATATGCGCAAGACCATTGCCCGCAATATGGTGGAGTCAAAATTGACTTCCCCGCATGTCAATTCTATTAGTGAAGTTGATCTCAGCCATTTGGTAAAATTTCGCGAAGGTTTTAAGGCGGAATTTCAGAAGCAGGAAGGTTTTAATCTCACCTATTCACCTTTTATTTTATACGCCATTATCCAGGCCTTGAAAGAACATCCTATGGTGAATGCTTCTCTTGGTGGTGACAAAGATAGTGATAAGATCATCATAAAAAAAGATATTAATCTAGGTTGCGCGGTGGCCGTACCGGGCCATGGACTAATCGTTCCTGTTCTTAAGAACGCCGACAATCTTAATATGCTGGGACTTTGTCGCATGTTAAATACTCTGGCCACCAAGGCCCGTGCGCGCAAGCTGGTCATGGATGATTTATCAGGTGGAACTTTTACCTTTACCAATGTGGGAAGTTTTGGCACTCTTTTGGCCACTCCCGTGATTTTGCAACCTCAACTCGGGATTTATGCCGCAGGTATGATCACTAAACGGGTGGTCGTTCTTCCTGGTGACGTCATCGCCATTCGAAGCATGATGTACGGTACTCACACCTATGATCATCGGGTGATTGACGGTGAGTTGGGCGGTAAATTTTTAGAGGCCATACACAAACATTTGTTGGTGATGGATGCCAAGACCTTCTTTTAGGGGCGTGCTTATGTTCCCACTTAAATGTGTGATCCTCATCCTGCTGATAAGCGGCCTCGGCTGTTCTTTGACAAAACCCAAGTGTGATCCGATTCCCGAAGGATATGTTTCGGAAGCTGTAGCAATCCAGTTAATGGGAAAAAGTTTTTTTGTAGGCTGTATGACCGTTCTTCATGCCCGCGGCCTTAAATTGGTGGCAGAAGAATGCCAGAAGTTGTCCAAAGATCATGCGGAAGAAATTCGCGGTATAGTACAGGACGAGTCCAAAGCAACAGTAGGTCCTACTCGGCCATAAATTTCTTCAAATATCGATTGGTGATAATTTGAAAAATAGATGCTCCGCTATCTTGAACGATGTCACTTCCCTCGACTTCCAGATCTTCAATAACTCCTCCGGCCGGCCCATCAGCATCTTCAGGAGCGCCTAAACTAAGCGCACCACCGACTGCCTTCAAACCGCTACGCACAGCCATTGTCCTTAAGTTCTCTACTTTGCGCGAGAACTTACGCTGCCCCAGGGGGCCAAGCGATTTGAAAAAATCCTTCAAGCGCGCGATGATCGGTTTCACTCGCTGGGAGCGAGAATCCAAGGCCTTGCCCGCCACGGGCGGCGGTGTGGTAATACCATTCATGCGCTTATTGTAATTATTGCGCACTTCTGCCGGGAAACTATTAAAAGTTCGTTGCACTTTATTGCTCATATTGTTTTTTAATTTTTCTGTCTCGCGTGAAAAATCGATAGGTTGTTGCTTGTTTTTTACCAAATTTTGATTGGCCACCTTTTGTAGGAAACTCATCTCCGCATTCAGAGCTTTTTGCTTGGCCATGACTTTCGAACCATAGGCCATCGCCTGATCCTTGTCACCGTGAGCAATATGGTAGGAATAGTTTTTCAAATCTTTGATTGCTCCGGCATGATTACGCAAGGCCTGGGGAGAAATTCCTTTAGGGATGGTTATTTCTTGGGGAAAATCAAATTGCTTACAGCCTCCCTGAGAAGCGCAGTTGCAGGTTTTGTCTATACGGATGTCACTTCCTCCGCCCGTCAGACAGTTCTTGCGATTGCTGGCGGCATAACTCAAGGGGATACTCATGATTTCATCACCCAGCTTGGTAAATTTTTTGAGAATTTCTTGCCCCTGTTCCCAGTAAGATTGAGGTTTTTCAGCAGGAGGTTGCCATTCAGTACCGTCATCACTCCAGCCCTCATTGCCCATGGTGCGCTCCATCGCCCTGATGATGAGCGAGACCTTATCGGTATAGCTTTGCATAAGATCCCTACCGCTCTTCAATAGGGCCCCGGACGTATAGCCGATCGCCGCCCCGGCACCTAAGAAGATGGAACGCACAATACCACTAGTCTTGCTACTTAGAACGGCAATCAAAATTTGCATGACGATGCTGACGAGCAAGCCGATGCCGATTCCCACCACCAAGGCGATGACATCATGACCAATCATTTTATCAAGCTTGTCTTCCACCTCTTTTTGGCTAAATTTTTTATAATTTCGAGTACTCTGCTGGCCCGGGCCTGACCCTGTAGCATCTCCTGCATCATCTTGGGCCTTGGCTTCGGAAATCAGGGTTTGGGCCAAGGTCTGTGAAAACGTAGGCAAAGACGGTTGGGCCATTTGGGCATAGCTGCGACCAGGAGTCTGGAGATGCGGTGGTGTTCCGATATCGGCCGCGCAAGCCCCCCACGGCGGGTATACTGTTTCGAGCACGGCCAGGCCCGCAGCAACCGTCAGGAAGGCGGCATAGACGAGTGCATTGTTGGCCTTCACATTGATAATGTCTGTCACATCTTGCATCATGTCACGGACAAATTTGAGCATCTTAAGTTGGTTCACTGCGCCCTTCCCGGCCTTATCGACTTTATCAAGAAAGGCCACGCCCTTATTTTTCAGGTCGGTCGCGGTTAGGCCATCACTTTGCGCCCTGGCGATACAATCATGAATGGCACTACTGGTGTCGTTGTAATCTGCTTGAGTATCATCAAGACACTGTTGAGAATCGCCACCTCCGCCCCCACTGCTGACTCCTGGTATGCTTGGCAGACAGTTTGCTGCCGATGAAGCGGCACCGCTGCCAGCACCTTGCAATTGCCCAACAAGATTATTGCAAGTGTTGTAAAGGTCCCGTACATCCGCCTGTACATCCGCAGCAATGCCTTGTCCTTCATTTTGCAATGCTTTCACATCATCTAACGTGACCTGGAGCGATTTTTGGCCGCCTTTTACCAATTTATTAATTCGATTAAGCAGTTCCTCGTATTCTAAAGCCGCGTCAATTTCTACGCCAATATAGATGCCAGAGCCTACAACATAAGCGGCGACCGAGGGGTGAGGTGGTATAAGGCAATTGATGAGATGAAAGGGTGAACTAAGGGCCCAGCCCAAAATCATGAGGTAGTATAAACCGAGGCCGGTGGCCAATGGCGTGGCTTCATCCAGACCTTTATTCAACTCAGTTACTGCAAAATCTTCAGCCGCTTCGGCAAAATTTCGTGGAGGCATATACTGGAGATCTTCGTCGGTTAATCCCAACATTTTCAGGGCATCCCGCTCTTCAGGATAGTAGGGAGTAATGCCATCGGGAAGTTTCCCCGTGGCCTGCCAATCAGCGTAGGCCTTCTTCCAATCAGTATTAAGAACATCAGAGGCCTTATTATTATCTAAAATTCTCCGCACAAAGGATTCGGGCACTGAGGCCTGATCCTTGGTTAGCGCATTCTTGCATTGCTGCTGGACCGGGCCGGCTTTATTGTTGATAACAACGCCCTGATCGCGCAGGGCCTGACTCCTCGCCTGCAAGCTTTGCGCTCGGGCCACACAGTTTGCCACTTGAGCGGGAGTCACAATAGTCTTGCATTGATCCTCAAATGTAATAGCATCTTGAGCCACATCAAAACCGTTATTGATCAGGGTATCAAACTCAGTCAAGAGCGCATCGACGTCTGCGATACATTTATCAATCTCCTCAGCAGAAGGGACTTTGTGAGGAGCAATAAGCTCGTCGAGCTTGCTGGGACTCAGGGCCGCATCCTGACACATTTCTGCAATCCGAGATTCTTGCACTCCGATCTTATAGAGGCGGTCGATCTGCTGTTGAGTCAAACCGTTAACACATTGACCGGCCGTGACTTTGGCTTCAGCGAGAGGTGCAAAGCTCATGATAAAAATGGCAGGAATGCAAAATGCACTGGTCAATTTCTTAAAGAGATGAATCATTCTGCAGCCCCCGAGGTAGCTTTTTGTTTCTTATTGTCTTATATTTCTGTCTAGCATGAAACATAATATTGATGTCAACGCCAAGGCCGACGCTAAAGAGGGGATATTCGGTCTCCCTTTTAGCGAGGACGAGGCGCAAGTGGTCTATCTTCCAGTTTCTTGGGACGTAACCACCTCCTATAAAATCGGCACCCATAAGGGCCCGCGCGCAATCCGGCGGGCAAGCCCACAACTTGACCTGTTTGATCTGGATTACGTTGATCCCTTTCGAGCGGGACTTTACTTGCGGCCAGAGTCGCGTTTTTTTCTGGGACTAAATAAAAAAATGCGGCCTTTGGCCGAAAAAATTATCCAGGCTTCGGAGGAAGAAGTGGCGCGTTCCAAGGCCTTGCAAAAAGTGCTCGCCCAAGTTAATCGCGCTAGTCAAGAGGTCAACCGATGGGTCTATGACGAAAGTAAAAAACTTTTGGCGAAAAATAAAATGCCTGTGGTGGTGGGGGGAGATCACTCATCTCCCTTAGGTGCCATACGCGCCTATGCTGAGAAATTTCCTGGAATGGGTGTTTTGCATTTTGATGCGCACTCGGATACTCGGCGGGCCTATATGGGGTTCCAATATTCCCATGCCTCAATCATGTACAATGTGGCCCAGGAATGTGCCGGTGTGAGCAAAATTGTGCAAGTGGGGATTCGGGACTTTTGTGAGGCCGAATATCACTACACCACCAGGGAGAATTCTAAGTTTCAAGTTTATTTTGATCGCGACTTAAAAGACATGGTGTTTACAGGCATACCTTTTCAGACGGTAGCGCGGCAGATCGTCGCCCATCTGCCAGAGTTGGTGTATCTGTCTGTCGATATCGATGCTCTCGACCCTCGTTATTGCCCCAACACCGGAACCCCTGTCCCCGGCGGCCTTGATTATATGGAATTGATCTCCATCGTGAGGGAAATCGTGCGATCTAAAAGAAAAATCGTGGGGTTTGATTTATGCGAAGTCGCTCCTGGTTCAGGCCCAAAAGATGAGTGGGATGCCAATGTTGGAATGCGCCTCTTGTATAAAATAACGGCATTGGCCTTGGGAAGTCAGGGTCTACTTGCTGCGTTTGAAGGGAAAAGCAACTAAGTGAAGAAGCACGCCACTGGCGACCAGCCCATAGTAGGTGCTGGCAGACACGCCAAGCACAACTGCTACCATGCCGATGGCCGCGATCATTTCAAAAACGGCCATGGAGACAATAAAAAAGGGTTGTCCATTGGAAACCTTTTTTGAATGCCTCAAAAAAAGCAGGCCAATAATGGCCACTACAATTGCCGCACCATAGGCGATTGTACCCATGAGTGAACTCTCAGGTTTTTCTTGGAAGCTCTTCATGAGCACTTGGGTGGTGGCCAGGAAGAGGATGACATGGGAACCTAAGATGCTCCCCCATGTTATGATGGGAAGAAAAGGCGCCATGGGGTTATTGTTCGGGGTTGTCATTTTATGCTCCTTGCGATGTTTTTAGTCTATGAGATTATTTTATGAGATAAGATTTTTCTGAATCAGTCAACTGCGAGACCTATGCGTATCACTCCAGAGCATATTATTTTTGAAGATCGCATTTTACTCATTGCCAATAAGCCTGCAGGGATGCCCTCTTCCGCCACTTTGAAAAAAGAACAGATGCATTTCTACGGCGCTCTTCAAAAATATCTTGAATTGCGCGAGGGGCGTGCCACCTATTTGGCCATTCATCACCGCCTCGATCAGGACACCAGTGGGTTGCTGCTTTTTTGTAAAAAAAGATCTTTTAATAAGGCCGTGAGTGATCTCTTCTTGCATAAAAAGATTCATAAGACCTATGTGGCGTTGGCCCATCTGGAAAATGAAATACTCCCCTCGATGGTGAAAAATTTTTTACGCCGTTCCAAGAAATCTCCTATGGTGATGGAGAGCTGTAAAGCACAGGATCAAGGACAGAGTGCTGAAACTCACTTCCACCTCTTGGCCCAGCATGAGAAAATGGCGTTGATCAGCGCTCAACCCATGACCGGTCGCATGCACCAAATACGTGTTCATCTAAGCGAACTTCGGGCCCCTGTTATAGGAGATGCTATTTATGGGAAGGACAAAGGCCTTCCCCACCTCTTCTTACATGCCTGGAAATTGCAATTTCCCCACCCCGAAACGGAAGTGCTCATGACAGTCCAGGTGCCGCCGCCCGAATATTTTAGGCAGGAGGCCCAGCGACTTTTTGGCCCCCAAATTATTCACCATCTTTTTTGTTGTTGTAATTGAGAGATGACCTTAAAATGTAAATGACAACCATCTGAGGATTTTTTATGAACGCCCACAAAAATAAGATTATCATTGCCCTGATCTGTCTCATTGCTGTGCCCAGTATTTTTTTTCTTGTAAAAAATAAAATTCATATGAAGCGGGTGCGTGCTTACGCCAAGCAAGAAAAATTTGCGTTGGCCAAGCATGAGTTGGATAAGATGAGCTGCCTTTCTCCTAAAGGCTTGGAAGATTGTAAGTTAATGCTGGATATTTATCTGAAAAGTTACGATCTTGGGAACGTGGACTACATTACCGAGCTGTGTATGGAAAAGGGATTTAAGGACAAAAGTGTTATTTTACACAAGAGTAAAGCACGCGAGTTGCGTGGTGATTTTGCCGGTGCCTTGGGCGTTATTGGTGCCGAACTAGGTAATAGTGGGAGTGGTTCAGCGGCCAATGATCCTGATTATTTTTTGACCGCCGCTCAGATTCTTACGCGTATGAATAATACACAAGGAGCGGCTGCGGCCTATTTGAACGTTTTTAGATTGGCGGGCGAGAACCTTGAAATCAAGTTTAAGGCCCTCGGTGCCTTGGTGGATCTGAAGGCCAATGAGCAGGCCTTAGCCGTTGCTAAAAATTTGGCCACTCAGTCCTTTACCCAGCCCGCAGCATACTTTCTTTTGGCAAGAATTTTTCTCCAACTCAACGACAGCGCCGATGCCAAGATCGCCTATGAAAAGGGGCTTCCTCTCTTAGCGGTTTTAGAGGAAAAAGTGCGTGCCCAGATTACCCAGAATTTTCAAGATGTCGTTCAGGCCTTGGCTGGGAAAAAGGAGCTTTTACCTAATTTACCTAGGAAGTAGAGCACCTGCCCACTTTCTCAGTCACTCCTAGACAGGCCCAACTTTATGCAGTCGACTTCTATTGCAATAACCCATTGATTATCAGTCCTCAACTTCGATCCCTCAAATCACCCCTTACAATAGGGCTATGGATATCGGTGGGCCTTTAGGAAAAGTGTAAATTCCATAAATTAAACGCCGATAAGACCGAGGCAAGAATTTATGTTGAGTATTTACTCTAAGGAGAGGATGAGCATAGTGCAGATGGCGATGCGATTCAGCTTGCAATTTATTTTGATTTTTGTTCTGGCCTTTGGTTGCGCCAAAGAGGGCGCTGTTGCGATCAAGACTAAAACGGATGCGGCGACCGGCACTCCACCATCCTCCTCAGTCAGCGTGACGAGTGTCCAGGTCGCCAACGATCGCTTTGTCATCCGTGGCACAAATCTAAAAGCTGTGAAATCGGCCAAAATAACCGGGCCAAACGGTACGAATAAAATCTTTATAATTGAATCACAAACGAGCGACCAATTAGTGGCCTTTATCGGCAATCTTCCTAGCTTGGCCGTCATTGCAGAGTCAACCTATCAACTGCTGATTAATACGGCCGAAGGGCAAACAGTGTTCCCCATAATTTTCACTATTCCTACGAATGGGGTTACCAACAGTAAAATCGCCAATGGTGCAGTGACGGGAGACAAGATCGCTAATGGAACTGTCACGCTTAATAAAATTTCTGGTACAGGTGCCAACGATGGAGATGTAATCAAGTGGGATTCGTACAATCAGTTGTGGTATCCCGCCCCCGATGACACTGGTGGGGGAGGCGGTGGTGGCGGTGTTACTTCTATTGCCCTCGGGGGAGGTATTGTTGGTTCGGGCGGAACTATCCTGACGAGCGGGATGATCTCAGTCAATATGGGTACCGGCCCTGGTCAAATTCGCGCCCTAGATACCGCCGGTGATTTAGACCTTGTTAAAAATTTAATAATCGAGAGTACCGGGGCCCTCAAGCTTCCTCATCCATCGCGTAAATTTCGAATTATAATGATGGCAGTTTGCGTTTCTTTGAGCTGGGACAGGGAACTCGCATGAC
>CAYHRT010000073.1:0-16553 GCA_964359085.1 uncultured Bdellovibrio sp.
CAAACATCGGTCAGCATTACACCACGCTCGGGACTGAGCTGGCCTTCATCAAAAGCGCCCTCGTGGCCGAGATGGGACTTGCTCTGAAAACGCAGATTATCGAAGGCGCCAAAGTCCTTGCCAAGTTTACCCTAATAGGCGAGAAAAAACTTTCAGTGGCACTGCCTGACACTGCCAGCGATGCATTCTATTTCAAAAATCGTGCCCGCATAATCTATGCCACGCCTCCCTCTTCTCGCTTGTTTACTTTGGATTCATCTTCTCCTGAAGTCATGGTGGAATTTGCCTTTCCGAAAGGATACAAAGTTAAAAACAATGCCCTCTTCTATCATCGATATATTTCGGAACTCAAGATGGACGTTCTACTCTGTAGTCAGCTTCGAACCTCGCCCTAATGGGGACTTGTGTCCTCACGAAAGCAAAAGAAAGTTTCTCTTTGAATGATGGCAAAGCAGACATTGGTACGGCAATGGAGGGAACGTCGTTCGAGATGGGCACGACAATCACCGCTCTCACACAAGCTGGCATCATTACGTAAATAAGCGGCGCAATCTCCCGAACATGCCGTGGAGTCGTGAGAAACGAAGGCCTGGCATGAACCATTTTGGCACAATTCCGATCTGTTTGAGAGCAAGGCCTTACAATCGCTACTTTCGCAAAGGGTGCCATCCTGACTTAAAACGGCACGGCAATCCTCCGATTCACATTGATCAGCTTCCTCGTTAACAAAGGCCTGGCAATCTAATCTACTAATAGCATAATTTCTCATTCTCAAGAAAATATCGCGGAAGCGATTCCTCTTTTTCGGTTTGTGATCTTCATCCTCCGAGTGGGCATCCTGAAAGAGTTCCTGATAGACGCTAGCACAATGGCGGTTGGGAATGGGCCCATCGTTTGAAAATTCGCGAACAGCGCTCAAACCCATTTCGACGCGAGATACGGAATCGGGCAACGAGATAGCTATCGCTTGAGAACAAACTAGGGCCAGGGTCAAGGTTATGATGAAGGCCACAAGATTAATCATATTCATACGGCCTCTTCGACCAAATGGTGTTTAAATTTAACTGGCAACAAAATGTGCCACTCGAGATCCTTTCTCATAATTCAACGACCTTGTGCTAACTTATCGAAATGTTATAGGTGATAGCTTTTCCTCTGATAAACTGGTGATAAGCAAAGGATTCCTCTTGGTTTGACTTGCAATTTAAGTAACAATGTTTGAGGGGATTACTTATGCTTATGGGTGGTGGATTGTGGAATATTCTAGTCAACTACGACTGAGTTTTGTTGTCTGCCTTTTTTTTCTCTTGCTTTCTCTTTTCACAAATATCTCAACTTCTTACGGCCATGGCCCCAGCGCTGATGGGGAGCGGGCCGAAGGTGTTGGCGTCCTCTTCGGCGATGCCAGTGCCAACAACGGAGTCTATGGTGAAAATCATGGTGGCTATGGTTTTTTGAGTACCTCAGAAGCTGAGGGCGGGACGGCATTTCAATTTTCTTGTTCGGCCCAGGCGCAACGTCAATATCTTGGTGCAGCTTGTAATAGGGTCTTTGCTGAAACTGTAGCACCACAAACCATTGTCACCAATTCAATGCGCGCCATGGCCCTGGGACAATTGCGCGAGCAGGCACTGGAATACTACTTCTTACAAATAAGAGCGGCCAAAACAGCGCAAGGGCAACCCATGCCCGCTCTCACTCGGCCTAGTTGTATTCCTGCCAATTCTCCCGTGTGGGGACGAGTCAACGCCAACTCCTTTACCCCTAAAACACAATTTGATGCCAAGAGAGAGGCGGTAGAAGAATCGCTCAATGGCCCCAACCTGGCCAAGGCCTACTTATATTCAAAGCGCTTACAGAAAGGAATAGACGACAATGATTGCTCAAGTGCCACATCACGTGATCGCAGTTGTACTTCTCTTCAGCATACAAAATATCGTATGCAAAATTCCTTTCCGGCATTATGGAAATTCTCTTTGCAAGGCCAAGGAGAAGGAGGCAGTCGCATCGATGTTGGAGCGGAAGGAAGTGGCACCCCGGCATTTAAGAACGCACTAGCGCGCCTCATTGGAGCACGGGGGGCCGCTGCAGGTACCAGTCTAGCGGATGCCCAAACTCGCGGTGAGGGTTTTATTGATATTGCCGCTACAGGTGGTGCCAATCCAGGGACAAGTGGCATTACCGCTTACTCCGATATTGAAAGTCGATTTGATGAGGCCTTGACTGAGGCCCAGGCAGCACCGGCAGGATCACTCTTGCAGCAGGCCCTAGCGGAATACAATACGGCCTTAGGAAATTTAAGAAGTAATCATGAAACCAAGATGACCAGCGAGCTTGCCGATATCTGCACTAACGCCTCCGGCGGAACTGGGGCCTTGCAAACCAATGGCACCACCCAAACAATTTTTAACTTGGCAACCATGCGTCCGAATATTGTAAGACAGGCCCTCTTAGATATGAACGAACCGATGCGAAGTTTGGCCAAAGGAGTTCTGTGCGATGCGGGAGTCATGCCAAATATCAAACGCGAACCTCAGTGTGAAGGAGTGACAGGTGGCCCACTTCCAGGCCCCAATCCGATTAGTATCAATCGCAGAAAAGTGAATGACTACCCCTATGGGAGCCAAAATACCTTTAATATCGACAGGCCGGCCACTCCCGCTAATGCTCCCTATACAATCAATTTGGCGGTGAACATGGTGGTGGGAGCAGGCCTTGCTGGCATGACCGACCGAAACCGTAATCACATTCCCGATGAAATGGAATGTAAAGTTAAGGCCTGGCAATCGGACGCCAATAATTATTTAAACTGCTCTACCGGTGCCGTGCCTCAAATCGAAGCCCCCATAACTGAAGAGGTGAGATGCGATGCCACTGGAACGTCCGGTGCAGCCAGGGCCAAAATTGATCCAC
Source organism: uncultured Bdellovibrio sp. (assembly GCA_964359085.1). Taxonomy (GTDB): domain Bacteria; phylum Bdellovibrionota; class Bacteriovoracia; order Bacteriovoracales; family Bacteriovoracaceae; genus GWA2-49-15. The sequence continues at coordinate 2,914 of CAYHRT010000073.1, forward strand.
AACTTATCCCATTCACAACACCCCAAGCTTGTCCGCTGAATCCTGGAATGCAACGAACTCCGAATATACGCTTTAACATCACGCTCAATCCTGTGACAACATCGCCGGGTGAGCCTGCTGTTACTATTCATAAATGTTATAATGCTGATATTCCCGGTGTCGGCGGTGGCCGATGCAATAAAGTCCGCGAATGGAATATTAATAAGTGTATTGCCAGGAGTGATACAGAAATGACCGATTGTCTGGCGGAGGCCGGGATGAACAACAAAAAATGTCGAAAGAAAATCAAAAAGAAATGTACCAAAGAGGTTGACACTAATATCGCCGACGGTGGAGGTTGGACCAATCGTGCCGACTCAGGCAATTATGTTCTCTCGGAAGGTTTTGGAACTGTTCGGCACGAAGTGCTCCACTTGATGGGGCTTCCCGATGAATATCGTTCAGAGGAAAAACCTTTTTCTCAATTGGGTGAGCACAATTCAATTATGAACAACTCGAACGATTTGGAATCTAGAATTTATCCAAGACATCTCGATACAATTTTAGATGTTGCGAACTGTTCCGCTGTGGGGGGCGAAGGTTGAGTTATGAATTATAAAATCTTTTTTTCCTTAGGATTCTTCTTGAGTCTTTTTTTTTCAATAACCTTTTCAGCCAGTACCATCGAGAATAGGTCACTAAGTCTTTTCCAGCATGGCCGCGATGCTGATGGTATCATCATTTACGATCGCATTGAGATTTTTCCTGATTTGAAGGTTGTTTGGCAGACCGCTTCGAAAGGCACGCATTGTCCCGACCAGGCCGGAACATTCATAGGACAAGTGTCGCAAGAAACTTTTGCGGAAATTTTCAAACTCGCCCAGACGGTTGAAAATGATAAAGGCGTTACAAAAAGTACTCAAGCTCCACCCAAATCTCGTGAAGTGAGTACGAGTCTAACGCTCGAAAGTGGTGGAAAAATTCGCGCAATCACTATTAATGAATTCACCGAGAGTATGGATGCCTTAAATGAGGAGTTAGCCTACTTACGAAGTACATTGGCACCAAGTCAAGGGGTGCGCATGCAAGCAGTGAAAGTCTCCCAAGGAGTCCGTGTAACATTCTCACACCTCGGCATGAAACCTTTTCGTCTCCTCATTCCAAAAATTGCTGGTGAGGCCTTTTTTCTCCAAGGAAAGGCCAAGATTTCATTCACCGGCACTCCCAAGACGAGAAACGTGATGCTCTCAAGAGATTTGACTGCCGCTTCCTATGAAATAAAGACCTCTCTCCCTACAAATACAGACAAGAGTAAAAAACAATTTCTCTTCTACAGTGGTGCGGCCTTGGCCCATCATGGAGACGCCGCCTCCGATGGAAAACTACCCCGGGCACAGGAAGTCGCCCTGTGCGCCGAATTTTAGTGCTGCCTATTGCGTGTGGCTTCAGGCCCTTGAACGGGCGGCGGAGGCGCGGCCCCAAGAGCGGCAAGCGAACGAGTATTTTTTAAGAGAACATCTTCTGGCACCCAAATGTATCCTGCCTCCTCATTGCATTCATAGAAATAGGTTATGGTGGCAGAACTCGCAGCAGGATTGGCGACATAACTACAAGTCGGCCCCCATGAATTTTGCACCTGATACTGCATGACTCCGTTCACACATCTTCTGCCTGTTATGGTCATGGCATGATAGGCGTGCATCTGAGTGGTATCGCAGCTCGCACCATAGTTTGTGTCCGCAGTTGGACTGGAAAAGAAGGCGGTGCAAAGATCAATTCCCAAGGGTTTATTGTTTTGCAGCGAATTCCAGATTGTACTCCTGAATAATTCCTCGCTTCTGCTGCGGGACCGTCGAGCTGTTTCCTCCATATCCTTTTCACCATCAGCGCCAAAAACGGTTGGGACATAGACGGGAAAGTAGGTGGCATTACAACTCAAATCAGACGGAATTTGAGGACGTGTATCTGGCACGGGCGGAGTATTAATCTGCTGAAGACATTGCGGGCCGATTGCTCCCAATAAAAAATCATCATAATTTTGGTCCAATCGGGCCAATGCACCCAAGACACTATCCGCTGGCAAGGCCCCCTGATTGAGTCCGATCAGCGTCTGCCCTGCTGTGCTCAATCCTCCAAAGACGTCGGCGCTCAGACACATATTGGTCACGCGGTAGAACTCGCTTCGTAAGAGTTGAGGTTTGCCAATCGCCAGCGCTGCTTGATTTTGCCGACAACGCGTCTCACTGGCATAAACCAGGTCACCTTCAAACCTCTGTCTTAAATCCGCATCACTTTGACGATCTTCAATCAGAGTACCTTTCAAATGATGTCGTTGCTCAATTGCTCGCAAGGCCACTCTCAGTTGATCCGCGCCATGAGATTCCAGGCCTCTATAATAGGAACTTGCCACATCGCCAACTAACGCCGGTGCGAGATTGCAGCGAAGTCGGGATGCCTTGCCCCCGTTGCGAGAATTTTGTTGGGAGCTTGCCTCTGCCGTCAGGGTAGATACGGTTCCCAATTGCTGTAAATCTCTTTCAACCAGAATTTTTTGTCGCTGTAATTCACGGATTTCGCGACCTATGACCTCTCTGCGATCTCGGGTCTCAGCGTCCGTGCCGGTCAAAGAATGGCGTTCAGCATTCAATCGGACAATATTATTATCAATTTCAAGCTTGAGCGTATGTTGCTCTAAACAATGATCTTGCAAGACCCTAGTCAAAACGGGAGGAACCGGATCAACCCTCGGGAAGTGACATTCCTCCTCGCCTCTTTGAAAAGTCGCATGCATCACATCCACTAAATGTTCCCGCATGGAGCGTCTCTGATCATCACCTAAGTCACCATAGGCGTCATAGAATTCTGCCAGTCCGCGGATTAAAGCGCCTTGTTTATAACCTTCTCTTTCCAATGGAACTTGATCGCGAGCGCAAAGCGCGTTTCGTGATTTAACGGCATCAAAAGCTGCACATAAAAAACCACCTTCGGATACGGTCTGCCGTCTACCATTAAATGCATCGGTGTATAAGGCACTTCCTCTACCACTCCCTCCTTCTGGCCGATGAGCGTTCACTCCGTAATAAAGAGCAATCTGCTGATAAGAGAGATGAGGGTGACCCGGAAGTGAGGCCTCCAACATGGCCGACATGGTATTGGCGAAACAAGTTCCCATGCCATCTTGATCTTGCAGTTCAAAACCACTCAAGGAAGCACTTTGGCCATTTGGCGCCTGTCCATTCAATAAGGTTGTACCTGAATCAGTCTCTGTGCATTGAAGTGCCCAGGCAGGATGATCAAGATCAAGAACCAGAAAACTCAGAAGAAATAAGCATAAAACCGACTTCATAGTCGGCCCCCCTTCTTGTCATCTTTCTTGGCATCCTTTTTGGCATCGTTCATTTTTGCAGCCAGTAAAAGTCCGCCCGAATCAACCATTGAACCATCAGAAAAAAGACAAAAGGTCGCCTGGCGTCCTTTGGCACTACGGGCAAATAAAACTTGTGCATTTTCCTGCTTGTGACAAAGGGAAGCTCCGATATTTTTCCCACCCGATAAATCAGAAGGCCCTAATTCTTTAGTCGAAACTTCGGCGAGAACGGCCCATACCTGACAGTGCGATTGTATTTCCTCGCAACCTTTATTGATCTTCATTCCCTTATTTTTTAAATTTACAAAAATCACATAATCAGCGCCTATGCGCCAGCTTTCTAATACTACTTTGGCCTCCTGTGCCTGCAAGGTCAGAGTAAAAATGAGGAGCACTCCCCAAACTATTTTCTTCATAACAACACCCAATCTCTTTTCGGGAAATTATAGAGATAAATTCAATCGCTTTTAAAATAAGCTAACTGCTTGGAATTATAGGGAGGATGCACTCTACTCTTAATATGCAGTAAAACTTTTGACTGTTTTCTCATCCAGCTTTCGAATGACATTTAATACTAGGTTCAAGCAGGATTGGTAATCGTCCATGTCAATGATTCCAACATGGCCGTGGGCATATCTTACCGGCACGCCAAAAACAATCGATGGAACTCCAATCTTACTCAGATGGATGGCCTTAGCATCGGTACCACCACTTGTCCTGATGGCAATTTGGTGTTTGATCTTCCTGTTCTTGTTGTTGGCGGTATCAACCACAAGTTCACACAGCTTTTTATTCATGATGGCGCTCGGATCATAAAAACGAATCTGCGGGCCCATCCCCATTACACATTGAGCATCATCCTTGCTAAAAGCAGGGGTATCGTCCGCCGGAGGGCCTTCTAAGATTATGGCAACATCGGGCATGACAAGTCTTGCAGTCGTCTCCGCTCCTCTTATTCCCACCTCTTCTTGCACGGTTCCTGCTCCTATTAATTGACAGGGAAGTTTTTCTTTGGATAAAAGCTTCATACTCTCAATCATCAGTGATACGCCGACTCTGTCATCAAAGGCCTTGTTCATGATCAAGTTTTTATGTTTCATCTGCTCAAATTGAGTCTTGGGAATGATCGGATCACCTAAGTTAATACCGAAAAATTCCACCACTTCCTTTTTGTTTTTTGCACCTATATCAATGAACATTTCTTTCAAGGCAAGAACTTTATTTCTCTCAACATCGGAGAGATGGTGTTTGGGTTTGGCACCGATAACTCCTGTGACATCCCCTTTTTTCCCTCGGATAATCAGTTTCTGGGCCAGCAAGGCATGCTCCCACCATCCTCCAAGATTTTGTAATTTAATAAAACCATCGCTCGTGATATTTTGAACCAGGAAACCAATTTCATCCATGTGACCAGCAATTAGAACCTTGGGAGCATTTAGTTTAGAAGTTTTTTTATAATTGCAAATCACACTGCCCATTTTATCATAAGAAAAATTGCAAAGATCACTTAGATTTTTCTTAACCAATTCTCGAACATCATCCTCAAAACCAGACGGTCCGAAAGCAGTCGTTAATTGATTAAGCAGTTCAATTGAATTCATAATGGTTCTCCACGGTAAGACGAATAATATTCAATCATACTCTTGCACGCCTAATTCGACCAAGGTAGGATGAGGGATATTATGCAATATTTGATCGCCTTTTTTATTTGTTTGACCGGAACAGTTTTTGCTCTCGATGAAGCACCTGTGCGAAAATTGCAAGATCAACCCATCGAAGAGGTTTCGCAAAATAGAATCCTCATTACTTGTCCCGAAATAGTAAAATTTAAATTATTAATTCCCGCCAGCTGGGTAAGTAATCCCTGTGCGGCTAAATTTAAAGGAATGACGCCGAATGCTCAAGGCGGCCCACGAGATTTAGTCCAATGCTACTATACATACATTTGTGGCGGTGGTGATTATACGATTGAGAAGCGTTTCTCTGGATTCTCGTGTGCACCAAAGGGCGATCGCCAGGTCGTCTGTACAACAGACCCCTAAAGTGCTAGCTTCCGACCTCATTTGGAGGTCGGACCATGAAAATCATTATTTTCACACTGTTGCTTCTTCTTTGCTCTCCGGTGTTTGCCGGCCCTCTGGTTACTCTTACCACAAATACGCAGGTTGATTCCTACATCCAAAAGAGTGGATACAATGGGGTCATTCTTGTGGCGAAAGAAAAAAATATTCTCATGAAAAAGGCCTACGGAGACACGACTCTTAATAATGAGAACGGAAGGCCGCTCGTTCTGTCGGACAAATTTGAAATTGGATCGATCACTAAACAGTTTGTTGCCGCCTCACTTCTGAAGCTTCAGGAAGAAGGAAAGATTTCGCTCGATGATGAAATCACAAAGTATCTTCCATACAATTCAGCATACAATTCAGTCTTAAAAAATATTCGAATCAGAGATTTGTTAAACCATAGCTCGGGCGTTGCCAATTATACCGATCAAGAAAAGTTCTGGGATATGGTTGAATATTCACGGGTATTAACTCTCGATGAGATTATTGATTTTATTCTCCCACTCCCCTTCGATTTTGAAGTGAGAACACAATGGAAGTACTCCAATTCAGGATATATTCTGGCCGGGAAAATTCTTGAAATCGTAAGCAATGAAAGCTGGGACCAGTATATTAAAAATCATTTTCTTATCCCGCTAGGCATGACTGATACGGGCACAACAACTTATTTTGAAAATGTTTCACAAGCCGTTGGCCACATGATGCAAAACGGAACACTTGTTCCCTTTACGGCCTTCAATCTTTCCTGGGCCCAATCGGCAGGGGCGCTTTATTCTACCGTCGATGATCTATTAAAATGGATGGCAATCTATGATGAAACTGATCTCTTGAGTGCTTCGTCCAAAAAAGAAATGCAAACACCTTTCTTGCGAGATTATGCGTTGGGTATTGGAGTGAAGCCTTTTAAAGACGAAAGAATGATTTCTCATGGAGGAAGAACTCCTGGTTTCGTTTCAAATGTAACTTACCTAGACAAGACCAAACTTAGCATTATCTGCCTCGATAATATTGATGGGTCCGTTGCAGGGATCGGAGATGTTCTCCTGCTTTATTTTACAGAAGGTAAGGCCCAGGCCATCAAGTTGGATGATTATGCTATGACAGAAAATCAACTCAACCAATTTGTCGGTGCCTATGAATGTGATACGCTCAAAATCAAACTTTTAATTCAGAATGGAACCCTCTACCTTCTTCCCGATGGACAACGGGCCTATAAGATGCGACCTAATGATGTTGACAGTTTTGATCTTGAAAGATTCGCGGCCGAGGAGTTTTTTCGCAATGAAAGCGGTGCCGTGACGGGATTTACTCATTATCAAGGCCGTACAACATCGACTTGCAAGAAGGTAGCGGACATGACAGACAAAAACTTGACCTGGCCGATTCAAGCAATCAAGTCCGAACAGCGGCCCTGGCTCAATGAAATTAATTCGTTTGAACAAGATTTGAAATTTTAATAAGATTGATGCATTGTCGCTACGTGCGGGAGTGTGGCACCTTGATCATCCGGTGGTTATTAATTCTTGTCGCCTGCCTGCTCACATTCCTACGAGCGGATGACCTTGATATGCCAAAGTTGCCTGAGAACTTTCTGAAACGTCCAGGCAGCAATATCTCACCTGCCAAATTCAATCAGATTCTCTCCCGTGAGGCACATGGAGTGGTGAAAATTCAGATCATGCATGAGAATGGTGCTGCGTCCTTTGGTACGGGCACCTTTCTTTCTGCCGAGGGACATCTGATCTCTAACCTTCACGTCCTCAAACCTCTGCGAGACAACCCCAAGGTCAAAGTCACCTATTACCTTAGAAATGGAACAATGATACACAGCTCGACTTTCATTAAATGTGATGACCAACCAGGAATCGATTTATGCGTGGTACGTTTAGACATACGACCACATTATTGGTTTCCCTTAAAAATAAAATTGCCTGCGACTTATACTTCCCTCTACTTGATAGGCAACCCTGTGGATAAAGATTTTGATATAATAGCTGGACGTCTTTTCCTACCGTCAACCCCTCAAGCAACCGATCTACGAAGGCTGGAAGTTAGTGTGCCCGTGCGGCCTGGCTTTAGTGGCGGGCCCATTTTTGATGATGAAGGAAAATTGGTTTGTATTGCCAGTGAATTGCGTTACTCACACACCTTGATCGGTATCAATTGGCAACCCGATCCAAGCTCTCTTCATTATTTCTGTATCGAGGCCAGCGTCGTCTCGAAATATATTAGGAAAAGGAACCAGTAAAGAATGCTACTGGAGTATCCGTCTAAAAAGTCTTGGCATCGACCACGAAGCGATACTTCACTTGTCCCTTAATGGTTCGTTCATAAGCTTCATTGATTTGTGTCGCAGAAATGAGTTCAATGTCGGCCAACACTTTTTTGCGGGCACAAAAATCCAGCATCTCTTGCGTCTCTTTAATACCGCCGATTAAAGATCCGGCCAAATGCTTACGGCCATAGATGAGTGCCATGGCGTCCACCTGATTTGGTTCAGAGGGAACACCCACCAGCACATGAATACCACCAATTTTTAGCGTGCTCATATAGGGGGAAAAATCGTGGTTGGCAGAAACCGTATCAATAATCAGATCCAGCTTTCCGGCAAGTGCCGCAAAGTTTTCCGAATTGGAAGTTAGCACAAATTTCTTGGCACCCAGTTTTTTGGCATCTTGTTCCTTTCCGGGAGAAGTACTGAACACGGTCACCTCAGCACCCATGGCCTTAGCGATTTTCACGGCCATATGGCCGAGGCCCCCGAGACCGATCACACCAACTTTTTTACCTTTTTTCGTCCCATAGCGCTTGAGCGGAGAATAGGTGGTAATGCCAGCACATAAGAGTGGTGCTACACGTTCGAGTGCAAGGCCTTTTTTGATTTTGAGGACATACTTGTCTTTTACCGTAATATGCGAAGAGTAACCACCATAGGTGGGAGTTTTCCCGTCGAGTTCCACACTATTGTAAGTAAACACCGTATGGCCCACGCAAAACTGTTCCTCATGAGATTTGCAGCTCGGGCACTTGCCACAGGAATCTACGAAACAGCCGACACCCACCAGATCACCACTTTTGAAACGCTTCACTTTTTTTCCAACTGCCATCACACGACCGACAATCTCATGTCCCGGCACAAAGGGATAACTCGTTGGCCCCCACTCGCTACGAGCGGTGTGAATGTCGGAATGACAAACTCCGCAATAGGCGATTTCGATGACCACATCATCTGGACGTGGTGATCGCCGCTCAATATGAAATGGTTGCAATGTTGAAGTAGCGGATTGGGCCGCGTAGGCTTTTATGGTACTCATGCTATCACCTTAGAACTCATGTTTGAGTTTGTTGATTAATTTCACAGTTTCTTCAGGGGCCTCTTTCTTAATAATGTTCAAAACAAATTCTGGAAATGAGACGTTGATCCGGTCCTCGCTATACAATTGAATGAGCGTCCCTCCTTCAAAGGGAATAAAGCTCCACATCATATAGGAGTCTTCGAAATATTTATCGGCGGCTATCAGGTTGGACACAGAATTTAAGTTGTTCTCATCATCATAAAAATCATAGGTATGGTTGATTCGATCAACTGTCACTCCGATCGGTGGCCTTTTACCGTACCAAATCTTGCTCTTGGTAAATGAAGAGTTTTCAAAATCGAGGTCGGGATGATTCTGGGCATATTTGGCATTTAGTTTGGTCAGTTCTTCCATATTCTTGATATCAAGTCGTTTCAACTCCTTGATGTTCTCGATTAAACGAAGCATGGTGGCATGGTCATTCACCAGTTCGAGGAATTTTTCAGGTGTCGTCTTTATAAAGCTGAGGAGGGCAAAACGAATCGTGTTTTTGGCGGTTGGGATGAGTTTGGTAAAGGTTTTATCCATTTTAGTCTGGGCAATCAACTGCGGTGAGATTTGGGAAAGGGAGCAGAGTTTGCTCTTGACTACAGAAGGGGAAATTATTTCTTCAAAGGAAACCGAATCTGCCTCTGACCACACACAAACTTGTTCGGTTGACAATCCTCCCGTCGAGGACAGCATGCATAGAATCAGTAATACAATATGCTTTAACATAGTTCCTCCCCTAGAATGGCCAAAATGGTTTCGCAGATCATGCTACATAATTTAGATCATTTGAGAAAGATCAATTCGCTCGGCCATAAAAATTAAGGTTCCCTCGACTTTATGTCGACACGATTGTGAGCAAAATCACGCTTTTTTGCGAGGTTGATATGCACGAAAACTCATCAAATTTTCTTCATTCGGGTCGCCCCATTGGGATGGTGCCTTCACCAGAGGAAGAAGGCGGAGACCGCAGAAAAATGACCATTAATGATAAAGCTTTTCAAATCAGGTACTGGATTGGTTTTCAAATAGGTGCGGCGATTGTTTTGGCAAGTTCATGGTGTGTGCACTCATTCTTTGGCCTGGGTTTGTGGGCCACTGGCATAGCTTTTCTAGTCAGCGGAAGCGGGGTCAGCTTTTTTCTGTCAAGACAGATCTCTGGCCCACTCTATCGCTTGCGTTTGCACATGGAGGATTTTGCCCACGGTAGGCCTCGAAAAATGCATTCTCGTAAGAATGACAGTTTCCAACAGTTAATTCAGGTCTACAATCAACAAGTGGATTTCGTCTCCGATCTTAAAGCAAGCAGGCCATCTAACACAGAAAATGTCATTCCCCTCAAAAAAGCATCCTGATGAATTAAGCCGCCTTTTTATCCTTTAGCTTGGCATTTTCAAGAACCAACTTTTCAATGATACCGCCAGCTTTATGCAGCCGCGTGGCCAACATTCGTGCCAGGTTTAAAATAAGCAAAGCGAAGGTTTTTGAGTCATTTTGATAGTGACAAAAAATAGTTTCGTAATCGACCACCAAAATATCACAAAAGTCGTCAGCTACAGTATCCGCCTTACGAAGATTGTCTTTGAGCAAAACCATTTCGCCAAACAAATCACCTTTGTGCAAATGCGCCAGCTCAAGATTCCCGCGCTTCACCACCGCACTGCCATTGAGAATGAGGAAAAGTTCGTTACCGATGTCACCATTGTTAAAGATCACATCCCCAGGAGAGAGATTCAGGACACGGCAACTTCCCACGATGTTAAGAATTTCCTCATCGTATAGCTCATAAAAAAGAGGACACCCTTTCACTACCTGTAGGATGCTCATACGATTACCCCTTATCCGGCCTTTTTCATCTTTTCATCAGGGCCTTTGCTCGTCTCAATCGTTTGTAGAATCTTTTCTAGAGTCAGCAAAAGTTTTGGCAAAATCTTCTCGGCATTATGCTTGTGTTGATCTGTCTGAAGGTGAAACCATAGTGTCTCAATGACACTCTCAACTTTTTCAAAAGTCCCATGTCTTGAGGCATCAACAGGGAAGAGAGTATTCAACAAAGTCAGACCAAGGGAATAGATAATACCGACGATTGATGTATTCATCGAAAAGGCCACGTTCGACACAAATTTCGAAAGGATTTCACCTGAAGTTTCTAAATTCGAAAAATTAATTTTGGCGATTTCCGGAAGGGCCATGCTAATCCCTACAAATGTTCCGAATACGCCTAAAACGATAAAGATATTTGGCAAGACATCAAGAATACGAGTGACACCATCGACCGGAAAAAATCCAAAGACCTTACTCCAATTTTTATCATCGTTGAGAATTCGCTCTGTGAGCTGGCCAAAATTGGGCGGGACACGACTATTGAAAACGCTCGATTCATTTTGAATAGAGGCGATGAGACCATGCTTGCTTCCCACATAATCGTTCAGGGAGACCGCTTCTTTGCGCTCACGGTCACTTTTCCGTCTTCCCCTGATCTGATATCTGATGTTGCGATCTGGGAGTTTCTGATTAACTCGACCTAACATATTACTCAGATATCCCTCAACATCTTCAAATTCAACTCCCCTCACCTTGTCCTCATCAATGGTGGCGGCCAGTTCGCGGGTAAACTGAGAAAAATATCCTTCATCTGTTTTGGAATGATTAAAGCTTATCCAACGCAAGGCCAAAGCGACAACCGCCAAGGCACTCATGAGCTCAATCAAATAATTCCCAAAAAAATTCAGCATAAAAAGAATCATAGACCACCTTCTTTGAACTCAATAAGTTTTTCCAATGCCTTTGGATCATCTTTCAGGGTAAAGCTCAGTTCCACTCTCTGACTTAGAGAACAACTATATGGGCCGCAATTATTTTTATCTGAAGCCACTTTCATCGAGGCCGGCAGCCGTCCATCATTTTTTACTGGTTGGATAAATCCATAACCTACAGAGCGCGTAAGTTTGCGCATATAATATTTTTCTGGGAACTTCATCTTGTTGCTAAAGATAAAATTAATAATCGTCGAGGCACGCCGAGAAGAGAGATTTAAATTGTAGTCGTAGGGTTCCGCATCTCCCTTAAATGGATCAATAAAGCCGGTGAAATAACTAGGCGATGCATGGCCTTCAACATTAAAGGAAGAAATCTTTTCTTTAACGGTCACTCTTCCAAATAATACTTTTGCATAGAGTGGAATAATTTTTGCAAGCTGATTTTTGGCATGCAGGCTCAAATTGGCGCTATTGGTTTCAAACAAAAGATTTTGTTCCATCAGCAGAGTAACAGTACCAGTTTTTGGATTAACTTCCGCATTGATATTATTGGCCTTGAATTGCTGCGCCAATTGCTGGGCAATATTGGCCCTTAAGTTTTTCTTTTCATCCTCAATCTTGCTCCCAATACCAGCAATGTGCTTACGTAATTTGTTATTTTGCGCCATCATATCGGTTTGATTTTTACTGCAATTGACCTTGAGCTTGCCCATCTCATCTGCGAGATCATTTTTTTCATGTTTGAACTGACCAATCTTGCCATTCAGTACCCCTAATTCTCCTTGAAGTTTTCCAATTTTTCCTTGGGCCGCAGCCAATTGTGCCCCCATCTGACTCTTTGCTTCGGTCAGCCGAGATTCGAGATTTTTCTGGTTTGAAGATGATTGGCTTAACTCACGTTTCAACTGCGCTATTTCCTGGTGAGCGCTGGCCAATTTATTTTCTAACTCTTTACCTTTCCCTCGATTTCCTTCCAGAGCTGATTGTAAAGACGCCGTTTGCTTTTGGATCTTTTCAATTTCAAGATTTTTTTCTTGCTTCACTTGAGTAAGATTCTGTTTTAGTTCTTGCGACTCATTTTTTGCTTGAACTTCCTGCGTCTTCAGCTGATGAAGTTCTTTCTGGATGGCCTGAGTATCTATTTCGGCCTGATCTATTTTTTGCTGATATTCTGAAAGAGTTTTGCTCAAATCTTGCTTTTTCTTTTCTTCGTCTTTTAGCGCCCCTTCAATCCTCTGCAACTCTTGTTGCTTAGTCTGAATATCATTCACCAAGTGTTGAATTTTTTCGCTATCTTGTACCTCAGCAATCTTACTGTCTTTTAATTCCGCTTGTAATTCCTCTTGAATGCGCTCATTTTGTTGGGCCTGCAGGGCCAATTCTTTTTTCTTTTGCTCAAGCGCTTTGCTCACTCTCTCCAACATGGCCTCTTGATCGACCTGATCTTGCGCCAATTCCTTCATGACATCTTTATTTTGTTCCAGGTCTTTGACTAGCTGGTTTAGTTCGATCACTTTTTGGTTAATGACATCCTCATACTCCGTCACCTTCTTGATCGATTGATCAATTTTTTCAACCCTCCGCTCATTTTTTCTTTTGCCCTCTTCTGACAGCACTCCAAGCAATTCTTTTTGATGGGCCTTTTTTTCGGCAACACGCTCAATGGTTGATACTCCAACTTTCAGCATGGCAAACACAAACATAGTAAGAAAAATAACGGCCATCGTGGTAAACATGTCAGCGTAAGTAGTCCATACATGTCCATCTTGTGCGTTCTTTATTTTTTTTCTTTCCTTCGTCATCGTAATTCCCAATATCAGGATAGCAGTGCTTTCTTGTCGGACATTGACAATAATAGTTTAGCTCTTTTCTAGATTATTTCTAAATCCAATGAGTTAGAACAAAGGGTGAGGCCTAAAAATGACAAGTTTTGGGATCATGTGAGCAAAAAACCTCAACTTCAAAATCATGCCCCTGCATTAAATTGCGCAACCGTTTTTGATTTTTCATCGCCAAGGCATGATCCTCATGCACAATTTTTTGAAATAATTTCCATCCTACGATCACTGGGCCATCCCCGTGAATTTCGTTTTGATCGTAGTATGCATCTCCGGCATGCAAAATC
>CAYHRT010000074.1:0-16482 GCA_964359085.1 uncultured Bdellovibrio sp.
TAAGGTCTAGGATCTTTATCTGTAATGCATGGGGTAATTGATCGATGTCGCAATGGAGTCGATTAACCGCGTGTGATTTACTAAATTTTTGGAAGAGATCTGTAGCCTCCTCAATATTAAAGTAGTTTTTATTTTTTTGTCCGGCAAGCGTGCGCACCACTTTTATTTTAAATTGTTTCTGAGATTGGGCCTGATTGTAATATTTTGAGAGTCGGCCACTGGATGAACAACGGATAAAGTCTACATTTTCTTGTGAGAGACATTGCTGAATCTTCTCTAAGGTCGCCAACTGTTGATCATTGAAGGATTCATAAATTTTCGCAGGAATATTATTTTTAACAATGGCGTTAGCATAAGGATTATGACTATTTCGTAACACTTTCATCAGATGATGATCATCATGCTCAACATATCTTTCAATATCTGATGGAATGGCATATTCCCCTGGAGAGGTTTTAAAGTATTTTAGCAAAAGTTGTTCTAGGCAGACGGAACGATAATGAAAATATACCATCACAAACATATGATAGCGGCTCAATAAGAAATCATCAAAAGTAACGACCGCCCTTTCGGAGATCCCCAAAAAGGCCCTGTCTGCTTCAACACAAATTTCTAAATTGTCGAGTAACCAATCAAGATCAAAATTACCGTAGCTGACACCACAAAAATAGCTGTCGCGAAGTAGATAATCCATGCGGTCACAATCCAGTTCACTACTAATCAGTTGGTGAAGGAGTGGGAAACAATTAACACCTTCCAAGGTAAAATATTCTGGTCTTGTGGTTTGTCCTACAATTAAATCGGCCACACAGCGCCGATCAACACCATAGATTTCTTCGATTTGTCTAAATGAACTGGCGAACGAGCTGTCAGCAATACTTTTGATTGTGTAATCCTCATGGGTGGCTTGGCGATCTGAAATGAGGTCTTTTCCATCTAGAAATTCTTTGGGGATTTTGAGTGCTGACAACTGCGGCATGACACTCTCTGTGGAGTGACTAAGCGGGGCGTGTCCGACATCATGGAGGAGGCAAGCCAATTTAAAAGTTTCACGCAAGCGTTGCATGGAGAGCTTATCATTGCCAATCACTTGGTAAAACAATTTGTCATTAAATAACTTATCAAAGGCCCGTTCGCCAATGGACATGACTCCAATGGAATGAATAAATCGGGTATGAGTGGCCCCTGGAAAAATATATTCCGAGAGTCCTAGTTGTTTAATATTTCGTAGACGTTGAAAAAACTCGGCCCTAATAATAGGAACTTCTTGATCCAAAATATGAATATTGCCATGAACAGGGTCACGAATTTCCATTCAGCGATTACACATCATCTTCATTGGCCCCACGAGCATATAGCTCATCTTCGTCGAGATCGTCTTCATTGCTCACGGCCTCGTCCTCTGGCTTGTCAAAAGTATCGGAGTAGCCCCAACCATAAGAGCGTTGGTTGTCAGGTGTCTCTTCGTGATCTTCATCGGGATTGTATTCCTCAAGTTGGCGATTAGCTTCCTGGCGCTTGGCGCCGAAGTTACCCTCTTCATCTTCCTCTACATCATCCAGGACCTCTTCTTCGGCCTCATCTCCGAGATGTTCAAAATCATCTAATTCTTTGTCTGCAAAATCTTTCTCGTATTTATCATTATCATCGTCACCGTCTTCGGCGAACTCCTCTTCTTGACTTTTCGCCTCTTCATCTGAGATATCCACACTGCCTTTGGCTGCCTTGTATTTTTTGATGGCCTCTTCCCGATTAACCACTTTTGATTTTTTACCAAGATTGGTGCCCTGGACGGTCTTTGCTCCACTTTTTTTGACTTCGGTTGCTTTGGCCTTAATTTCTTTTTCCTTGCTTAATTTGGCCACAGTTTTTTTGGCCGGCGCGGCGCTTTTGCTTGCACTCGCCTTTGCTATTTTGGCGGATATTTTTGTACCTGATACTTTTTTCGTTGGCGCCTTTACTGACTTTTTAGTGTCTTTTTTGGCTTCCTTTTTGATTTCTTTTTTTGCACTTTTTGACTTGCTTGTCATTTTCGAGCAAGCGGGCCTTTTACATTTTGTTGCCATAATTCAAAATCCTTGTTGATAAAAATGCCAATTGAAGAATCTGCGCGAGATTATACGCTGGCCTATTGTCGGACACAAGAGGCCACAGCAGAAAGCCAATTTTATGCTTAATAAGTTAAATCTGATCCAAAGAGGGAAAGATGCTGGCTTGTGTCGAGGTAGTTCTTGGCGTTTTTTCCGTCTGAGCCATATGAAGGTGGAGAGTCTGTATGGCTATTCATGGCAGCTTTATTTTCCAGATAAGCCGAAAAATCGCTTCCAAAATAATTTCCTGAATTCTTCAGGTTGCTAATGGAGACAAATTTCACCGAGTAATAATTTCTCTTGGCGACGCCTTGTGCGCCACCGGTAAAGGGATGCTGTAGTTGTACATTGGTGGAATGAGCGACACCCTGCCTCAATCCAGGCATATAGGCCGACATATATTTTCCTGGCGTTCCGGTAGAACCGTCAACTGGAACAGCGTTATCAGGGAGGGAAAAAGTCGTTTTTAGAAATCGGTCTCCCTCGTCAGCCGCCACCGCTGTAAAATAACTCTCAAAATTTGGGCCGATAGGGGTGATGTCACAGCGAGGGGTTTGATCTTGTGCTTGAAAAAAATAGGCAAATTTTGTGGCCAGGGGAACCTGTGAGCAATCTGCAATGGCCGTCATCTTGGTGACGTGGGCACCCGGAGTTGGAAGGACGCCATTGGGATAAATGAGTTCTGCGGCATCGGCCAAACTATTACCATCAGTGGCGGTGTTGTTTCCGTGTGTCTGAATGTCTCGCACTACAGTGGCCACCTCTTGAACGCCCTTTAGGTATGTTTCAACCGATTTCTCGGAGGCCTGGATATAGTTGTTAAGATTGGTCTTTAGAGTGACGGAACCCTCATAAAGCGTACCCGGTCCAAAGAGAGGGGCAAAGAGCGCGTACGGGACATATTTAACGGGAGAAGTACCCCCGCTGGTTTGGATGTCCCCAAGCACAACACTGGGGGCTTCAAACGTAGAATTGGCAAGATAATAGGTCGGCACGAGATAGTTCATGGCATCATAGAGCGTGGGTCTTCGAACGCTGAGAATTCCTGCCCCAACATCTTCACCGCTTGGAGAGCCGGCCATAACGAGATTGTGAAAGAATGCTTGAAATTGCGCTCGTGCATAAAGTCCTTTTTTGGTAGCTTCAGGAGTAAGGCCGGGACCCCCGGCGGCACTATAGCTGCTGGCTACCGCGGGTGTCATGGGCTCGAGAATCACCAGCTTCGATCCTGCTGCATTTTCATGATCGTCCATAGAGCTTTGGCCTCCGATATAGTCGTAGATTAAGTTGGGTAAAGAAAATTTTGCACTTGCACCCGCATTAGAGTTGGGAGTACCACCAATTATGTCTGCGGCATCACCGACATAAAAATCTGCCTTTGAAGGAATTGGTCGACCTTTTGCGTAGCCATCGACAACCTTCAATCCCACAGTGTAGGCAGCCGAGCGTGGCGTATCGGCCGCGTCCCCTCTCGGCGTTATTGATGCGACGTCGGTTTTAAAGAGGCGCGGACCAATTCTTCCTCCCATAGGTTTGGCGGCCGCGTATGCCGTGAGTGTGATCCCCTGATCTTTATCAAAAGGATAGAAGAGTCCAATATATTTAGCTTCCCCTTTGACCGCATAATAGGTGATGATTCTTGGGTTTTTCACAAATCCCGTGGGAAGTCCTGGAACGGGGATGGCCGTTTTGGAACCAATACAATCGGCTTCTGACACAACCCCTGCAATGGTACCATTTGACGGCACGAAGGCCGTGAAGAAAATGACATAATTGACGGGGACAATCTGAAGATCCACGTAATGTTTTCTAAAGGCCTTACTGCCGTCAGGATAGCCGAATGAGGGTTCGATAAGAAGACCGCTGAGTGATTCTTGATCAAATTCGACTGGTATTGGCGGGAGTTCAAATAAGATAAAAGTTCTTTTTAAATCATGGTGACTTGGGTCATCTCCACCATCTAAATTTCGCCAGGCAGATTTGAAGGCCTTGAGAGGTCGTTCATTCATGGCCGTACCATCCTGCAAAGTGCTATCTGGAACACCTGGACACCCGTCATAGCAAATTTTTGAAACCGGGGGCCGGTTCACAAGCATTTCGAGATTGCGGATACGGAAGGACAACTCCAGGGCTTTGGGCCACGCTCCTACACGGTCGGAGGCAATGTCGAAACCGGTATTGACTACTCCTGCCTGCCCGGCCCCAGCACCATAGGTCCATTTCATACCCGTACCAAAGTTGAGGTTGGTACGAAATGCGCAGTCCTTAGATTTCTCAGTTGTCACGACATTCAAAAATTCTTCATGTTTCTCACTAATGGCGGGAAGTCCCACAGTATTAAAGCGTGGAATCCCGGGAACGTTGGCCTTGACACAGATATTTGTACTACTTCCAGGGTGGATGCAGATCGAGGGAACATTGAATGGATCATAGGCATCGGCCTGATAGCCTATTGGTGCATTAGGGTCAGTTACAAAGGAAGGCAAGCGAAAGTGAGTCACTCCGGTGTCTCCATTTCCTGCGCCTTGGTCAAGCAGAACTTGATTTCCTAATTGTCCCAGGACGTAGTATTTAAACATCCACTCTTTTAGGTTATTTCGCATTTCCCAATTAACGTAGGCGATTTGAGTTAAGAGCCGTGCTTGAGTTGCCGCGCCGGAATAGGCGGCGGCGTCTACGGCATTTTGAAGGTTGATCTTGGCACGCACGAAGAGACCTACATTGATGATAAAGGCCAAGAGGCAAATAATAATGATCAATGTAACGCCCAAGAACATCGAGAGCTGGCCGGCCTGTGCCGCAGCGGTGGCCAAAAAACTCGGTAGAATTCGAATTTTGCGAAGTTTTTGCATCATATTTGTTGTCTTTGCCAAAAAATTATAGGCAAAAATTGCTCAGTGACTTAATGCTACTGGGGCCATGAGTTGTGGTCAAATTGAAGTCAAAGATTCAAGAGATAGTTGATTGAATTTCAAGGCCTAGTTCGACTGACGCTTTGGCCTCTCTTTTGAAGTAAAACAGTCGAGGCCCTGGAAGGCCCGATGCCAAGGCCAGCAGGACGTTGGATGAAATCGGGCAGCCCGCCCACGACAACTTTTCAATGATATCCCGCTATTTCCTATCTTTAACCTCGGGCCCCGAAGGGGGCCTGGCGGCCTATGTACAGGATGTACCGAGTGCCGGCGTGAGCACGTTCAGTGTGCAAAGGCACAGTGAACGCGTTCGCTAGAGCTAGCAACAGGCAATTTTATGCTGGTACTACCATCTGATCATCACCCTTATAATAAACAGAGGAGAGTGAGCACCATGAAAACTAAACGAAAGGCCCTAAACATCCATCCTGGGATTGATGTACGAATTTATAAGGTGAAAAATGCTGCTTTAGATTTTTACTGCCCTCTGTGCCGCATGGAACGTCAGGTATCCTACCGCGTAAGTCTTTCATCCTTCAATTACGTACAAATTGTGATGGTATCGTTTGTTTTGGTAACTCTCACATTTTCTAGAATGCAGGCCTTTGCCTTGGTCTGGCCTTTTTTGGTCTGGGCCACTTTTGAAATTGCTCGACGTTTGCTCTTTAAAAGAGAGGTGCCCTGTCCTCATTGCGGTTTTGATGCCACCTGGTACAAAAGAGATGTTAAGATGGCCCGCAAACTCGTGAGTGAGTTTTGGGAAAAGAAAAAAAATCCTTCTCAATCACCTAAAATTTCTCGTCCAAGCAAGTAGAAATTGTTATTTCAAGTGGTTACCTATCATAACCAGCGCAGATCCTTGCACAAACTATCTCCGACAAGAAAACTTCAGATTGTAAAAGAAAAATGTCTGGGGCATGATTTGTCATCCAATGGAGGAATTATTATGAGCGTGAACAAGGTCATTTTATTAGGTCGTCTAGGGCAGGATCCTGAATTGAAATATACCCCAAACGGCTCTGCTGTATGTAGCTTTTCGTTGGCCACTTCAGAAAACTGGGTGGACAAGGCCGGGCAAAAACAAGAGCGCACCGAGTGGCATCGGATCGTAGTATGGGGCAAGTTAGGAGAGTTGTGTAATCAATATTTGGCCAAAGGTCGCCAGTGTTTTCTCGAAGGACGTATCCAAACGCGTTCGTGGGACGACAAGGAAGGGCAGAAGCGCTACATGACAGAGATTAATGCCACGAGTGTTCAATTTCTAGGTGCTTCTAGTGAGCGTGGGGCCCAAGTTTCTGCCACGGAGCGCCCCAATGAACGACCCAATAAGCGCCCAGAGGGAATGTCTGGACGATTACAAGAAGGGCCAAATCGTGGCAATGGTCAACCCGATAATAATGGTGGAGGAGTCCTTGATAAAGATTATCAGATGAATCCCGATGCCAGTTTTACTGCGGATGACATACCTTTCTAGTCGGGTAAAGATTTTAGACATTCATATTGCAAGGGCCTATCTAGGCCCTTTTTTTTTTGGCCTGGTCGTATTTTTACCGAAGAGTATTTGTATTACTTTGGCAGCAGCTTGTTCTTGCAGCACTAAGGCCATCGTGGCCCGTAAATGAATTGGAAGGGAAGGCGTGAGTTATTTTTCTATTCCTTTTGAATTTGTAGTGGTGGACACAAAGATGCTCTTTGATCTGTATGTGAATTCTTCCACCCATGATGTGCGTGAGCATTTTGTGCGCATCTTTCCCAAAGGCCAAGTGTTAACGTTTTATGACCTCGAAATCTTTCACCAAAAATATCATCAGTTGTATGTTTCAGAGGAGCAGCGTGATTTATATTTGATGAGTCTTTCCTCCAACACAAATCTTACGGAAACCAAAAAAACCGAAGTGATCAAAGAGTCAGCGATTAAATATTTATCCACCCTTTTTGATGCCGAAAAACAATTTACGACGGAACTACTGCATGACACGATTAGTGGTTGTCGGGAATCTATCGAGTCGATGGTTCATGTGATTAAGGGAAAAGATATTAGTGATGTGCAAAAGTTAATTGGTGATTTAAGTTTTCACGACTTTTATACCTATGATCATTCGATTAATGTGGCGATGTATTCCATGGCCCTTTTTCAGGCGGCCAAGGGAAATGCTTCTAAGGCAGAGATTGTAACTGCCGGGCTTGGTGGGTTATTGCACGATCTGGGGAAACTCAAGATTCCGACTCAGATTATCAATAATCCAGATAAATTATCAGATCAAGATTTTGCCATCATTAAAAATCATCCGGCATATGGAAAAGAGTTGTTTGGAGAAAATAAACTGGCCATGAGTGGGATTGATTTGAGTACTATTGAGAGAATAATCTACGAGCACCATGAAAATTTTAACGGTACGGGGTACCCAAATCAAGTGATGGGCGAGAATATTCATCTTATGGCGCGTGTAACGGCGATTGCCGATTTTTTTGATGCTATTACAACGAAGCGCTCTTACCATGAAGTTCTGAGTACGGAAGACGCCTTGGCCATTATGGCAAATTCAGTGAGCAAAAAAATTGATCCAGAATTATTCACAATGTTTACCTCGCGAGTAAAGAATCTTATTCTCAATGGAAAGAATCATTTTTGTGTTAAAGATGATTTCGATCCTTGTCAGCCGCATCGTGTCCTGCCGGTGGAAAAGATTCCGCCCAACAAACAAGAACATAAATTGTTTGAAAAAGAAAATAAGTTTGGCGCAGTTAAATCTGGTATTGATCAGATCAAGAAAAAAGTTGCTTAGCAAACTTATTTCTTTTCAGTTTTAGTGCCCGTCTCAGGAGCTGTAGCTGCTGGGGTCGCTGTTGTCTCTGCCGCTTTGTCGGTAATGGGGGTGGCATCTTTTTTTGCATCAGAACTCAACGGACGGGTGACAGGGGTTTCAGTATCGAGAATTGATTTGGAGGTATAGTTAGATTGCAAACGGGCCAAGATGAGAGAATTAATCAGAAAAAGAGTGGCCAAGACAGCGGTTATTTTACTCAGGATGTTTCCGCGCTGAGACCCTGATAAGACAGCGTCTGAAGCACCACCCCCCATGAGTCCTACTTCAGCCCCTTTTCCAAATTGGAGCAGCACACAGAGAATGAGAAGAATTGAGATAGAAGCTTGTAGAACCATCAACATTGTTATCATATTTTTCCTTAAAGCCAGTGAGATTATACATAAATAATAGAAAGCGCAGCACTTTGGCAAGAGGACAAGGAGTACGCCATGGCCATCCTAATGGACTCCAAATTTTAGAGCGTTAATTCCTACCAACGAACCTTCCTCTATATACTCAAGACTAGCACCTCCACCAGTCGACACGTGACTAATTCTCTGTTCTAGTCCTGATTTTTTGACTGCGCTGACCGAATCTCCCCCGCCAACTAAAGTGAAGGCATTGGGAAGCTCGGACAACATTTGCGCGATAGCAAAGGTGCCGGAAGCGAAGTTGGGGTTTTCAAAATACCCCATGGGGCCATTCCATAGTACTGTCCTGCAATTTCTCAAGCATTCCTTGAATCTTTTTAAAGTGTTTGGGCCAATATCTAAGCCGATCAAGTTGGCTGGGATTTCTATCGTATCGACTGGAATTGGTTCGCCCTCCAAAGAGTCACTGGCAATGTGGTCGCTTGGTAGAATAATTTTCTGTCCAGTTGGGAGCTGTAAAATACCTTTGGCCAATTTGACATCTTCTTCGGCGCATAACGATTTACCAACTTTAATACCCTTGGCCTGCAAAAAGGGATAAGCCATGGCCCCACCAATTAAAAGTTGGTCAACTTCACTGAGGATATTTTCAATGATTTTAATCTTATCAGAAACTTTTGCTCCACCCATGATGGCCAGAAAAGGATGTTGGGGGCGTTGAACAATTTTATCGAGAGCATCAATCTCACGGCGTAAAAGTAGTCCACCAAGCGCTTTATTTTTAAAATGTTGAACAACACCATAAGTAGATGCATGTTTTCGATGGGCCGTTCCAAAAGCATCATTGACGTAATACTCGGCATAACTGGCCAATATTTTTGCAAAAGTGGGATCGTTCGCTTCTTCTTCTTTTTGAAAGCGTAAATTTTCAAGTAAGATCAGGCGCGGATGGCTGAGAGTTAGCAGTGTTTTTATGCCGGCATCGACAGCGGATTCGGTGAGAATAACCTCCTCCTCTAATTTTTGTGCCAAATAAGTTGCAACTGGTAGAAGAGAATATTTTTTTTCCGGCCCTTTGGGGCGCCCCAAATGACTCATCATGATGAGTTTTTTGACACCGATCTTGATCAGATAGTTTATGGTTGGAAGAGCTTCATCAATACGTGTTGTATCAATGATTTTATTTGAATCCGCTTTGTCGATCGGAACATTAAAATCAAAACGGACTAAGACTGTTTTGCCCTTTAAGTCAATTTCGTCAATAAATTTAATCGCCATTACAGCTTTGCTCCAAGAAGTAAGGCCAAATCAAGCACACGATTCGAGAACCCGATTTCATTATCGTACCATGCCGCTACTTTTACAGTGTTGCCAAGAACGTTTGTAAGTGTCGCATCGAAAATAGAAGAATGGCGATTGCGAATAAAATCCTGAGAGACAAGTTCTAAATTATTATAGGCAAGGATTCCCTTCAAATGAGTCTCAGATGCTTCTTTCATGGCAGCATTGATGTCATCTTTGCTGGCAGGTTTTTTCAGGACTGCCGTGAAATCGACCATGGACACATCTGGCGTTGGAACACGAACGGCGTATCCATCCAATTTGCCTTTCAACTCAGGAATGACTTCGCCCACGGATTTGGCGGCACCAGTCGTGGTTGGAATCATCGATAGGGAAGCCGCGCGACCGCGACGAACATCCGAATGGTAGCCATCGAGGAGTGTTTGATCTGAGGTGTAGGCATGGATTGTTAACATAAACCCGTTTTCAATCCCCCAGCGATCGTTAAGCACTTTCGCCACTGGTGCCAGACAGTTGGTGGTGCAACTTGCATTAGAAATGATGTGGTGTTTTTTGGGATCATAAGTTTGATGGTTGATTCCCATGACAAACGTTCCATCCAGTCCCTTTCCAGGGGCGCACATGATGACTTTTTGTACGCTCCCACGGCGATGGAGACCTAAGCCCTCCTTGTCTTTAAAAATTCCAGTGCTGTCAATAACGATATCAACCTTATGGTCCGCCCAAGGAATTTGGGCAGGGTCTTTGTGTGAATAAAATTTGAGTGTCTTGTTATCAATATGTAAATTACCATTCTCGTACTTTACTTCGCCGGGAAAAGTGCCGTGAACTGAATCAAACTTGAGAAGGTGAGTATGGACATTTAAATCGCCGAGATCATTTAAGGCAACAATTTCCAAGTCGCTGACCTTGGACTCCTTTGCACGCAATAAATATTCTCGTAAAATTGTTCGACCGATTCTTCCGACACCGTTAATTCCGACCCTAAATTTTGGCATGGCCCATACTCCTAGATAGAATGGTTTTTTTTGGTGCTGGAAAATATGCCACAACCATTTCGCCTTGGGTAGACATTTTGGGCCTATCAGGTATGATGCCGAATTACTCCCTTTTCACCTCGGAGAGATAGCGTGAAAGAGCAATTTGTAAGGGATTTAAACGTCAAAGACGATGTCGATTCCTTTTTTCTCGTTAAACACATAGCAGTAATGGAAGCCAAGGACGGTAAGAATTATTTGAATGTCGTGTTGGCAGATTGCACCGGAGATTTGGAGTCGCGCAAGTGGCATGATGCGCAAGAGGTAGCCGATGCCATAACTCGTGGAGACTATGTACGGGCCACAGGAAAAATTAATCAGTTTCAGGGGCGTCTTCAGCTTATCATCAATAATCTTAGCAAGATTGATAACCGTGAGATTGATAAGGGAGATTTTACTCCAAAATCAGCTTCGAGTGCCGATCTTATGATGGAAGAGCTACTCAAGTATGTGGCCGAGTTGGATGATGTCTATATTCGTGATCTCTTGCAAAATATGCTCTTTGATACCGATATCGCTCGTCGTCTTAAATGCTGGTATGCAGGCAAAAACATTCACCACGCCTACGAAGCTGGCCTTCTTGAGCACATTCTTTCATGTACTCGTTTGGCCGTGCATTTGTCGTCTCTTTACAAGGTCAATCACAATTATGTCGTGGCGGGTGCTGTTTTACATGATCTCTGTAAAATTTATGAATTGAGTGAGGGGCCTTTGGTGGATTACACCGATGAGGGTAAGTTGATTGGGCATTTGATTAAGGCAACAGAGATTGTCGATCATTTTGCGAGTAAGATTCGTGGATTTCCAACAAGTATCAAAATACATTTGAAACATATTGTTATTTCACACCATGGAGAACTTGAATATGGCTCTCCCAAGGTGCCCCAAACGGCTGAGGCCTACTTAGTTCATCTGATCGATATGATGGATTCAAAGATGAATTCAGTGGCCCGCGCCATTACCGCCGATCGGACTGTTGGCCGTTGGACTGGTATGATCAAACATCTCGACTGCGTCTTGTTTAAGAATGAACTTCCTACCTACACCGAATATCTTCCAGATAAAACTGCAGATAAGACCACAGACAAGACTGTAGAAAAGGGAGTAGACAAGACCGGGGAGAAAAATGTGCCAAAGGAAAAATTGGAAGAAAAGAGCAAGAGCAAGTCTGACAAAAAAAGTGATGGGACATTAACCTATACCATGGCCCGAATGCTTGAGGGGCTCAAAGAGAATGGCAAAGATAATTCGAAAGATAATCAATCTTCGGAAGGCGAAGAATAACAATTTACAACTTATAAAATAGATTGTGCGTATTTTTGTAAATTTGGGCGAGGAGCGCTTGGGCCACGATCTTTTTCTGTTGTGACATACTCTCGGCAATAAAGGGAAGATAAAAGGGAGCATTTTCTTTACCCCGAAATGGCATTGGAGTTAAAAACGGGGCATCTGTTTCAAGCAGTATTTTTTCGATAGGCGTGGACGCCAAGCTGTGACGTACATTATTCGCACTTTTAAAAGTGATGATTCCATTAAATCCAACATAAAATTCATGTTTCAGGGCGAATTCCAAAAGAGGCATCTCCGAGGTGAAGGAATGAATAACGCCCTTACGAGAGAGATGGGGCATGTATTCACCTAAAATGTCGATGGTGTCGCTGTCGGCCTCGCGCGAGTGCACAATGATGGGAAGATCGAATTCGATAGACAATTCTAATTGGCGTCGGAAAACTTTTTTTTGCACCTCGGTTGGGGAGTGATTGTAAAAGTAGTCGAGACCGATTTCACCGATGGCCACCACTTTGGGATGAGTGGCGTTTTGTTTGAAAATTATCTCAAGCTGCTCGTTCCATTCGCTAGCATGATGAGGATGAATACCTTGCGTGGTAAAAAGGTTTTCATGCATCAGGGCCAAGGGCAGCACCTCCGCAATATTTGAAGCACTGACGCTAATAGTGATGGCCTTGGTGATGCCAAGAGAATGAGCAAAGGTCATTATCTCTTTGGGGTTGGCCTGCTTAAGGTAATCAAGATGAAAATGAGTTTCAACAATGGGGTGGTGCAAATGCCATCCATTTTGATTGGCCTGCCCGACTCCAGTTTTTAACAGGGCTTCGGTTATTTTATTTTTGTCCATGTCTTTTGAGGAGTTCATCACATAAAATAAAAAGTTGATTAAGAGGAAGAACACCTTCAATTTTCACGCCATTAAGAAGGAGTGTCGGTGTTGATTGAACGTTAAATGAATTGCCAATATCAATGAGGTCGACCACTTTTTTGCGTGTCTCTGCGCTGCTAAAGCAATCTATCACACCTAAATCTGCAGCGTAGCGCTTCAGCCATCCAGAGGTGATGTCTTCTTGATTTGCAAAAATTCGATCATGGACTTCAGGAAAACGCGCGCCCGAACAAGAAGCCAGGTACGCCGCTTCACAAGCAAAAGCATGAACAGCATGAGTCATCTTAGAGTTACAACTTGAATCTAATGGGTAGAAAAAGTACTGAATATTAATTTGTCCTTTGTACTTTCGAGCAAGTGCAGTCAATGCATCCGATAGGGCCTTGCACGCCGGGCATTGGAAGTCACTAAAGATAGAAAGGCGCAAAGGAGAGTCTTCGAAATTTGTCGTAGCACTCGTGATGCGATGAGGAGAAGGGGTTTTTGGATTGCCTAAATTAGCATAGCTATCAAAATCTTTGATCAGAGAATCAGCAATTAAAAGTTGTTCCTTTTTTTTGCTTTGATCATAAAAATGCAGTCCACCACCTACAATGAGTTGGACAAGTCCAAACAGAATGAGAATTTTGATGGAAGGTGACTTATAATCACTTTTGAAATGGAACAGGGCAAGGGTGAGAAATGACAAAAGATAATAGGCGGTACAAAAGGGGCATAGGGAACCAAGTGCAACGAGCGAGTAAATGGCCAACGCAATACATCCGATGGCGTTGAGTACCAACGTAAAATATAGGCTTCCCTCGACTAAGACGCTTCTAAAAAGGTAATTCGATAAAAGAAAAACGCCAATCAACAAACCAAAAACCCCGATAGGTACGCCGAAAAGATTGCTCATCTTCGAATTAGTGGCAGGATCACAATTGAAAAAGCCACTTAGATCGCACAGGCTACCTCCGCCTAAGCCAGTTGGGTATTGGGAATCAAAA
The DNA here is from genome assembly GCA_964359085.1 of uncultured Bdellovibrio sp. Classification (GTDB taxonomy): domain Bacteria; phylum Bdellovibrionota; class Bacteriovoracia; order Bacteriovoracales; family Bacteriovoracaceae; genus GWA2-49-15. Next base: position 13,685 of record CAYHRT010000074.1, read on the forward strand.
TAGTGTTTGGTGAGATAGATGGTGGTTGCGATGATCCCAAAGCTGAGCAGGACAAGGGCGAGGTGGGTGTTGGTATTACCGCTTTGAAAAATTGATCTTTTGTTTTCCATCGTTTTTCCTCTTCTTTAGCATTTAAATATTTGGTCTAAAAATATTATAGTTCCGTTGCTTAGCATTGCCCCGACGATAGCTATGAAGTCGCTTGTCACAATAAGTACATAGATTGGAATGCTCTATTTGGATTGTAGCAAACATTTTGTGGATCTGTAAGCTGGCCTCTGTTTGCAGGCCGAGGTACCAATGTGCATTTTTCATTTGCAGACCCGGACTCCTGGGAAAATGTTCTTGAAATTCTGGACCAACCTGATAGCAGTTCTGGCATATATGTGGCCCAATAAAAACATAGTCAGGCCGCAATTTCTTGATGAGGTCGTGTTGAAGAATCTTTTGCTGCAAACCACGCCATCCAGCATGCAGCATTGCCCAGCCAAGTTTAGAACCTAAAAATAAAGGCAAACAGTCCGCCGTTTTAATCAGAAGATTTGGTCTTGTAACTGAGAAATCTTGCTGAAAATAAACCATTCCGTCGGCCCGCAAAGCTGATATTTCTTGTGAGGTATATGACGGGAGACAGTGGATGACCTCGCCACTATGCACTTGTGTGACTTCAAGGAATGAATGTTGGGAAATTCCCGTCGTAGTAGTATATACCTCGAAGACACCGTAGGGTGTGCGCTCTTGTATGATTGGGCATATATTGTCTGTCGCAGAATCCGTCATGGCCCTTTATTCTGCGCTAAGTTTTCTTGCCTCTGCAAGAATATCTTGAAAAATTTTGGGCGCCGGTACTTCAAAACGTAACATTTTTTTTGAAATGGGATGTTGAATGCCCAAAATTTTAGCATGCAAGAGCGGGTGGGCATATGTCTCTAGAATGATGCTTATGGCAGTCCCCATTCGACGCCGATGTTCATCGGGATTGCCATAGAGCGAATCGTTCAAAACAGGAGTGTGAAGCAGTGACGCCAGGTGGACTCGAATTTGATGTGTGCGACCTGTTTCAAGGCGAAGTTCAATCTGGGTGAGTTTCCCAAAATTATGCATAACTTTGTAGTGGGTTTTCGCGGGTCTACCTTGTTGCGTGATGGCCATTTTTAGTCGATTTTGGGGATGTCGTCCGATAGGACCTTCGAGCGTTCCGGCCGGTGGGATCTCATGTGCGGTCGGAATAAGCGCCTCATAGCATCGTTCAATATTGTGCTTAGAAAAATCTATGCACAATTGTTCATGGGCCTTCTGTCCTTTTGCCGCAATCATGACTCCCGTCGTGCCCATGTCAAGTCGATGCACAATGCCTGGGCGCAATTCGTGTCCAATGCCCTTGAGATCTCGGCAATGAAAGAGAAGGGCATTCACTAAGGTCCCTGTCATATGCCCGGGGGCGGGGTGAATCACCATCCCTGCCGGTTTATTGATAAAAATGATATCTTCATCTTCATAGAGAATTTCTAAGGGTATATTTTCGGCCGGTGTTTCCGTCGGTGTGGGCGGGGGGACATGAATGGTGATATGGGTTCCTGCTGGTGGCATCTTGCTCAAAGTAAGTTTGTATTTAGCATCCGCTATTGCCGATTCGCCGGCAACTTCAATTAAATTTTCTTCATAGAGTTTTTTTAGAAAAGTACGACCTAAGTCGGGAAATTTTTCAGTTAAAAAAATATCCAGTCGACGGAAGGTTTCGCGATCCGATTCCGTAATCAGAGCATTAAGAGTAGTTTCATGATCATCGTATTCCACAAGCTACCTGGGAAGAACGTCGTGCTATTACATTAGGTTATTTAATGCCTTTGAGTTTTCGAACTCGAAGAATGAAGGAGTTTGCCACTAAGTCAGGGTTGAGTTTTAAACATTTCGCATAGGTATAGACGAAGCCTCGAATGTAAACGATGGCCGGTAACTTGTCCATTTCTTCGGTTTCTAGGCATGTGAGATAAGTGCGTGATACTTTCGTCAATTCAGAGAGGCGTTCAATAGAGACTTTTTTATATTCACGAATCTTGCGGAGGGCCTCACCCGTCCATTCCGTATTTTGTTCGATAAATTGTTCCATGTCCGAAGCCTTTGAGTAATCCAACTGGTATTTATTATTGGCGACTATCTTTGTGATGGAGCCAGCGGAGCCAGGTTTTTCTTCGTCATTATTGTAACTTCTCCCTTGGGTTGCGGTGACATTGGAGCGATTGGCAATCTGGTCTTGATAGGGGCGCGGTCCAGCTTCAAAGGCGTTATAGCGATTAGAGATACCCCGTGCCTCATCATACTGCTGTCGTTTGTTTGGATCAGAAATAATGGAGTAGGCCTCGTCAATGAGAAGGAGAATGTTGTCACATTCATCTTTGGTCATCAGCGAGTATAAGGCCACGCTATCCTGCGAATAGGCGTTCTTTGCTCGAATGTAGCCCTCATAAACTTCGCTGGGGGCGGCATTGGTTGATACTTCTAAAATCTCGTAATAATTTTTTTCTCGTTTTTCTGGCAACATGAAAAATTATCTCGCTCCTAAAAGTTTGTGGACGATGCGATCAAAATTATGAACTAGTCCTGAGTTCGGAAATTCAAGCAGCAGAGGGCGTCGTTTTTTTACACTTTGCCAGACCGTTGCATCATAATCTAAATGGCCTGTGTATTCGAGTTCGATGCCGAAATACTTACGACAAATTATTCTCATCGAGTGGCCAATGTCCACATCTGCTTGGGTACGGACCTGATTTAAAATGAGTTTTGGCGCTAGCTTGTTA
>CAYHRT010000075.1:0-16357 GCA_964359085.1 uncultured Bdellovibrio sp.
TAAACATTTTCCTTCGGAAAAGAAAAGCTGAAGGGACGAGTTTCATCTTCTAACTTGTAGTCAAATACCCAAGCATGGTCATTACACGCTGAGTTCATCATCCCTTGATAACAGTGTCCTGCAGTAACCAGTATATTTTCGGCAACAAGAAAACCTGAGCACGAAGCCAAAAATGGCTGACTAGCAAAACGCTCTTTACTACAAAGCCTGAGAGATTCCTTGAGTGTCTTAACATTGGGAGCAAGTGTGTATGATTGGCCACTCGAATCAAGAATAAGCGCCTCATCGCGCACCATAGCTGCCGTTGATCGGCCTAATCCTTCAAACAAGGTACGAGTGGTATTGCTCAACTCCATCCTATTATCAGCGCCATAAATAACTTTAGGTGAAACCTTAGAAAAAACTTGAGTCGCAGAAAGCAGCATGAAAAAAATAAAAGCGCAGCGCATCATAAAGTCCCCTCTGTGAGTAACTTTTCCAGGGTGGTAATTACTTTTTTACATGGATCTTGGCAACGCAATGAATCTAACAAAACCTATCTTCAAGGTCGGGTATTTTTCTTTGTGGCAACCTAAGCTTTCTTTTCCCTGTACGCCCACCATAATTTCATGGGTTATAATGGTTTAGCGACTTAAAGAAAGGTATCAAGGTGACGGGCAAGAAATTTATTGATCTCATTATCATTGGTAGTTTGGTCCTGATCACCGCCACGGCCGCTGGTATCTACGGCTACACGGAATTTATCTACCAACGCCCTCTCGTAGATGAGTCAGCAGAAAAGCTTTCTCTCAATCAAAATCTTAAAAATAGTTTGCCTAAAGATGGTCTAAAAATTGATAAAATTGCGGTTAATATCAAATCTGAATCGTCCCGACTGCGCTTTTTAGAACTATCCCTCCACATCATTCCGTTTGCTCTTCGACACAAAGAAATATTGGAAAAAGCCACCCCGTTAATTTACGATCGCATTGGACAGGTGGCTGCAAAGATGACTCCAGAAGACCTCAATTCCATCTCGGGTAAAATTTTGTTTGAAGACCGCCTCAAAAGAAAACTTAATGAAGATTTTGATCAACAAATAGTACGCGAGATATACTTCACATCATTTGTCGTTCAATAATTCTACTGAAATTTTAATGGCGCTGAGAGGCCGGAAAATCGGCCACGGGTGTGTACGCAGCACTCTTGGTTTCATCAGGAATGGTCTTCAAATATTCTTCAAGCTCTTTTTTCGTAATCTTGCCTTCGGCAACCAACTTATCACGAAGGCGAACATCCATCAGCTTATCTCGCAAGGCCTTGCTTAAACGCATAATCAACCCTCAAACGAAGTAATGATAAAATACCAAGACTGGTATTTAACACACATCGCCCAGCTATGTACAGCCAGCACTCACACGTGTATGTCTATCATTGCCAATATTGCGCAGTATCACCGGTCTTTACAAGACTCAACCTTTTATTTTTCCCGCGCGCACCCCCTGACCGAGAACCACGAGATCCACGACGAAAACTCATCCACCACCACAGAATTCCAAGACTTGTGCCCAATAAATGTCCTAAATAATTTAATTTGGAAGGGGCCATGAGAAATCGATAGCCCTCCATTCCCAACAGAATCATACAAAAATATCTGCCCTTCACTGGGAAAAAAAGTAAAAACAGTTCGCGATCAGGATACATAAAGGCATAAATCAAAATTAGGGCCGTGGCCACGCTATGAGGGCCATACAAAGGTGGTAGAGGACCAAAAATAAAATCTAATACCAAATATCCGCAACCGCCTCCCAAAATACACACTGCTAGAAAATGACAAAAACGTTTCTGCCCCCAAAGAGCATACAACTCTCCACCGATGAACCAAAATAGCAGCCCGTTAAAGAGGACTTCGAGAAGGTCTAAAGATATCGGCCAATATGAAAATATTGTCCAGATCTTAAAATCAGAAATTTGAGCACAAGAGAGCGTCCATGCCGAGAAGACAGAAAAAAGTCCGGTGGCCTGACCCAAAGTATTTAAAATAAAAAATCCCACATAAATCCCCAACCAAACTTTGATAAAACGATCAGCCGGGGGCCATATAAAACGATAGCTCATTTCTTGAAATCCCTTTGCACTAATTCAATTAATACACCATCGGTTGATTTGGGATGAACAAAATTTACTTTCATTCCTCGGGCCCCGATTCGTGGGGTATCATAAATTAGTTGATATCCTTTTATTCGTAACTCTGCGCATTTTTTTTCAACATCAGCAACACAAAAACATAAATGATGAATTCCTGGACCATTCTTTTCTAAAAACTTGTGGAGAGGCCCACTCTCGCCATAGGGGCTTAACAATTCCAAATGAGCATGCTCATCTATCGGGGCAAACAGTGTTTCGACTCCCTCACCCGTTACCACCTCGGAACTGGATGAAAAAATAAGCCCCATATCTTCGTAAACTCGCCTGCCCATTGGTAAGGATTTCACGGCGATTGCAATGTGATCCAAACATGCGTCCTTTTCATCTTTATCGTGGTCTTCGCCTTCCATCATATCTTCACCTATTAATTTGTAATCTCTTCTGCCAGCGATCTACCAAAGCATCCCACTCCATTCTATCTAGTATCCCCGTCAGTTTTCGCTTAGAGAGAGTTTCGTTGATGGCCACTTTCTCTCCCTTTGAAATGGAATTTTTTACCAGTATAAAAAGTTGCCCTGCGCGCTGTTCAACACCTTTTACAAACATTTTTTTCAAGTGGTCATTAGACGAAAATTCTTTTACAGACTGTTTATAATCAAGCGTGCCTTCATCAGCTCGACAAAGATTAGCCAGGGTCAACCAAAAACAAGAAGAAACAAAAAATAACAAAATAATACTCTTTTTCATAACTGAAAAATCCCTTATCCTTGGTTTCAATTTATGATGAAGCCATTGTGCCAAAAAAAGATGATTTAAAGAAGCAAGAGTTACAAGAGAAATTACAAGAAAAATTATTGAAACACCGCGGCTATGCTTGGCCAGTTCTCCACATATCGGTCTAATTAGGCAGGCTGAGGAGAGGATCACGCGCAGTAGTACAATCAGGATTAGTCGGATTGAAAGGTGGTGGCGCTGTCTGGACCTTAGGCACACACCTGCTATCAACACAATTTGAGTGTGTGGGTACATTATAACAACGAAGAGCACATTCTTGGGCACCAGTAGGAGATGTGCCAGTCTTTACAACATAACAATCAGAAAAATCGTTCTTTCTGCACCATTCCTTGGCCACACATTGTTCGCCTGCCACCTTTGAACATAAAACCGGGTCCGAGCCTATATTAGTATGAACGGCACAGGCCGACGTGGCAGTGTTACAGCAGAGACTGGAACACTCATAATCGGAATTGCAAGCCTCTCCCACGCCCCGGTTCCCTATGATCTCAACATCATCAATACATTGAGACACTAATGAACGATCCCAACAGCGATTATTAAAGCAGCACTCATTGCCTCCACAACTACGACTTGAGCTACAGGTTTTCATACTCTGATATAATACTTCCTGCCCTTGAAAATTGGTGAGGCTAGGACGAATTAACTGCAACTTCACATCAGTACTAGTCGCAAGAATAATCTCTTTACCATTTTCTTCTGTGATTACTTCGATCGTAGCCGTCACATTACAAGAACCAATTCCTTCGTTCGAAAACGCATCATAGTTTGTAACACGTAAATTGCAACCATACATCCATGCAGTATCGCCAGCGGCCACGAGAGTTTCCAGTGTATGATTTCCAAAGGGTGTAAGCGAACTAAAGTGATCAATTTCGGGGTTGATCGACATTTTTCCCGAGCGAGGAAACAGAAACGAGCCATAACCGAAATTAGGATCCCCGGAACCGGCAAGAGAGTTCTGAAAGACTCCTGCGGGATAGTTCAATCCGATGCCCGTCCCAGTGCCGGTCATCGCTTCAAAAAAGACAGCGCCACTTGAAATCTCCCATTGACTCGCACCGATTGCGCGAAAAGGACCCTTGTATCGGTACGATGGTCCTCCCGTCCCTATCTCGAAAGGAGCTCCACTCCCAGCACCATAACTCATTGTGCCTGAATAGTTGGTACCAAAATTGGCATTAACCTCAGAGGCGGTAAAGGTATCAGGCAAACATTTTTTTAATTTATTAGCAACACTATCACTAGTAAAACCGCTCCCTTGAAAATCTAATTGGGGTAAAGTCGGGTCAGTAGTCACATAAGCGCTACTCATATCACCTGGATTAGAGAGCTGAAAAATAGAGTTATCCCTAATTTTAGCGTAGGCAAAACGGCAGACCTCACCCTTGGCATCACATTTACTATTGGTGGATGTTCGCGTAAATGTCGGGTCATGATCGAGCTTCAATCCGCGACAATAGAGCCCCGTACTTCGAGCATCACGAGTTGGCTCCTTCGTCTCTACAGCAACATCCGGAGATGTACGATAATCATTGTAATCATACAAATCATAGAGAAGTCGCATATTTTCAAAAGGGCGGTTGTACATATCCAAAATTAAAACTTCAATGTCTGTCTGGGGAGTTAGTCCGGCACCACGCCCTACCGTCGCAGGAATTGTTATGGCCTCCATTTCACGACCAAAATTGAAACGGACGGACACCAGTCGATTAGAGAGTGCGGTAATATTGAGACCAGACAGATAAAAAAAACCTTTGAAATTTTTTGGGATCGTCACTTGCTTACGAGCAGTTCCATCGAATGGATCTATCACATGCCTCAACTCAGATTTGCCATTGTTGGTCACGTTAGCGATCAACTCCCCAAAACCTCCACTTCCCGCCCCGGCCATGGAACCAGCCCCACCATTCCCCCCAGTAGGTACCGCATTTTGGGCCACAGAAGCCAACCTTCTTCCCCCTGAACGCTGTCCCTCATTCTCCACACAACTAAGTAAAGCTAGGCCAGCAAGCAGCAAGGCCGCAGCAGTGACAGTGCGACTAAAAAGAATGCTCTTGCTTAAACTGGCCATCAAAACCCACCTCACGACCTTTTCGACAATTATCAGACTAAAATTTAGCCCGCTTTTGTGTATTTTATCCCCTCTCCTTGTGTAAGCTGTGGATTTCCTAGCTAGACACACAAAAACAAGCAATTTTAATGCCTTAGAATTGTTTTTTTTTGAGGAGGGCCTAACTTGGTGGCAAAAAGATTGGGCATTATTCAATTGGAAGATGGCGCGGTGTGAGGGATTCGAACCCCCGACCAACAGGTTCGAAGCCTGCTACTCTATCCAGCTGAGCTAACACCGCGTAGAGGACAAAAATATACCCCGATGATAACCCATTTGGAAGAGACATTTTTAACCCGTGGCCACTTCCACGTGAGGTGATGTTTCTGAACCTGTCGCTGAGGCAAAAGGATTGGGGATTTTGTGTCTGCACTGGGGGCACTCGAGCTCCGGTCCCTTTTTTTTGGACCATTTCTCACACATGATGGGATATCCACAGCCCGCACATTCATATGCGTGGGGCAATGACCAAACGGCCTTATTACATTCTGGGTAGCTGGAGCAGCCATAAAAGACTTTCCCGAAGCGACTTTTCTTTTCAGCGAACTTACCTTTTTTACATTCGGGGCATGTCACATCAAGGGTATACGGCAAAGTGGTATCGCAGGTTGGATATTCACTGCAACGAACGAAGCGCCCGTAGCGTCCTGTTTTGACTTCGGTCTTGGCACCGCACTTTGGACAATTTTCGCGAAAATATTGTTTGTCCAAGATATGAATTTTGCCCTGCAAATCTTTTTTAAAATCTTGGCTCGAATTGCAATCTGGATAGTTTGAACATGCTAGAAACTGTCCATTACGACCCCATCTAATATGATATTCACCATTGGCACACTTGAAGCATTTGATCCCGGTGGGAATTTGCTGCCGTTTGAGATTCTTCATTTCCTCTTTGGCCTTCTCTAAAGTCGGCTCAAAGTCTTTCCAAAAATCTTTCAGCACTTGATTCCATTTGATCTCGCCATCTTCGATTTTATCTAAGAGATCTTCCACCTTAGCAGTAAAAGCGACTTCCATAATAACTGGAAAGGCCTGAATCAACATGCGGCAAACAACTATTCCGAGTTCTGTGGGCGTAAAACGATTCTCAATTTTCTCTACATATTTTCGATCTTGAATGTTGGAAATGATGGCCGCGTAAGTTGACGGTCGACCAATGCCCTGCTCCTCCAAAGCCTTCACAAGACTGGCTTCCGAATAACGTGGAGGAGGTGAGGTCCAATGTTCTTCATCTTTTAGTGGATGTTTCAGAGGTAATTTTTCAGAGAGTTGCAATTCAGGCAATTCACGAGAATGGTCTGATGCGGGACTCTCATCGTCTTCACTATTTTTGTCGTCATTATTTCGTTGGGCACGCTCTAGAGCGGCCTCAAAATACACAGTTCTAAAACCAGCAAATTTAACAATTGAACCATTGGCTTTAAAATAGTGCTTATGGCAATCAAAGAGAACAGTCGTCTGATCTATGACCGCCTGAGACATTTGAGATGAGATGAATTTGTTCCAGATCAATTCATAGAGCGCAAATTGGTCCTGATCTAGATCACCACGCACTGACTCCGGAGTGAATTCTAAATTGGTTGGTCTAATGGCCTCGTGAGCATCTTGAACTTTGCTAGTCCCTTTTTTCTTATAAATGATCGGTGACTCAGAAAGAAAATTATTTCCATATTTTTTTGCAATATATTCTCGAACAAGAGAGAGAGACTCCGGCTCAGTGCGCACGGAATCCGTACGCATGTAAGTGATCAAACCTTGGAGTCCCTGAGCGCTTAACTCCACACCTTCATAAAGCCTCTGGGCAATCATCATGGTTTTTTTAGCAGTAAAGCTTAGCTTATTAGCAGCATCTTGTTGCAATTTAGAGGTGGTAAAAGGCGGTGTAGGATTTTGTCTCCGTTCCTTCCGCTTAATATCGAACACATTAAAAGGCAGTCCATGGCAATCTTTTAAGATCTTTTTTGCATCCTCCAATACTTTGAGGTCAAATTTTTTATCGGGAGTCTCCCCATAATATTGGACGTTAAAAAGAATACCTTTTTTCTCAATGCTTCCTTCAATCGAGAACCATTGTTCTGGTTTGAAGGCCTTGATCTCGTCATCTCGCTCAACAATAATTCTCAACGCCACCGACTGAACTCGTCCAGCCGAAATTCCACGTTGCACTTTATCCCATAGGAGGGGAGAAATCTTATAACCCACAAGACGATCTAAGATACGACGGGTCTTCTGGGAATCATACATATGGTGATTGAGATGTGTAGGATGTGAGATAGCTCCTTTTATCGCCGTCTTAGTGACTGCATTAAAGACCACTCGATGAATATTTTTTCGGCCAATAGCTTCTGCAATATGATGAGCAATGGCTTCGCCTTCACGGTCCATATCAGGCGCTAAATATATTTCTTTAGCATGAAGCGCCATCTCGCAAATCCGATCAATCTTGTCTTGTTTGCCCGTAATGGGTACAAGCTCCATGGCGAAATTCTTTTTTATATCAACGCCAAGTTTTGATTTTGGCAGATCCTTGATATGCCCATTGCTTGCCACCACTTGATAACCTGGGCCTAAGTATTTTTTTATGGTCTTTGCCTTGGAGGGGGACTCTACCACAACCAGATCATAGCTTCCCTTTGGCTTAGAAGGTGCCTTAAGAGTCACTGCTTTCACTAAAGGCAATTTCGATTTAGATTTCACCTTTGCATTACTTTTAACTGAAGCTTTGGCCAGGGGTTTTGGTTTGCTTTTTGCCTTCTTTTTAATTGTCGTCTTGTTAATTTTTATCTTGTTACCTTTTATCTTAGCCTTTTGTCCTACTAGCATGAGTCCACCCTAATTTCACAATATCAAAATTAGTTTTAAAGTCTGAATTATTAATTCAATACTAATTTAGTTTAGTCCGCATTCTGTAAATCACTTTTTAGAATCAGAACCAGTATTCAATAACTCGTCTATTTCTTCAAGGTCAAACTCAGATAGGCCATAAGGATTATCTTTCACATTCAAATCTTCATCCATATATTGACGCCCGAGTTCTTGCTCAATGTCCTCTAATGACTCAAAAGAGTTGGGGTCTTGCTTGGCTTGATTGTTTTTCTCGACTTTATTTAAATCTTGCTGTTCGAGAAACTTATCCTCATCAACTTTAACTTCGTTTAACTTGCCCTCATTCTCAAGAATCTCAGACTCAAGACGATCAAGCTCTTTTAAATCTTTTTCTTGATCTTGGATAACTGATTTCTCACGCTCCTGCCTTTCTAACTCTTCCAATTCATCCTCGGTTAACTGAACAGAATCGGCCTTTTTCAAGAGATCGTCTGACAGCTCATCAACATTCAATTCGACATCCAATTCATCCAAGGCCTGGCCTTCCATATTTTTGACACCTTTTAGCATATCCTTACTCTGTACCCGTGCAGCTCGTGCTGCCTGTTCAGCAGTCTTGGAAAGACATACCGCCCCAAGGCCCAATTCCGAGGATGAATTAGAGACAATCGCGGTAGCGAAATCATCCGTGAGAGAAATAACGGTTAACTCCCCAATCTTATAAGTAGGATCAGGGGTAATCTTTTTACCTGTACCACGATCAAAAAATGAGTATGCCTCAAAAACTGTTCCCATCTCCACCCCATCGGCCCGCCCCCGGTCGAGATAAACGACATCACCAAAACTAATTCCATTGGCAGTTTCACGGTAAGCGTCAACTATAGCTGCTTCAATATTTTTCTTGGAAAATGTCCGTACAATACGGTTGATTTTTGGTGTATAGACTGTCACACGATTTTTTCGCTCCATTAAACCGGAAATATCCGTGACGGTACACTCCCACACATTATTAATTTTTCTCAGGGCCTTAATTTGAGCAACAATTGTAAAACGATATCCGGAACGATCTGAAACAGGATGTGACACTTTACCGTCAGCAGTATAAACAGAGAACAAGTCTCCTGGTTTTACTTTGACCTCTTCGTCAAAAAGCACATAGACCTTATCAAAACGATTAATAAAGACAGCTTCATGGGCAATAGAATCAATATATCCAAAATCCTGGACAATGTTGGTGGTAACAAAACTATTAAGAAAAAAACCTTCTTTCACATCAAAGGTAATTTTGGAAGATTTATCAAACCCACCATCATCATAATTTTCCCCTGGTTCTTGAATAACAATTTCGGTCTCGGGGGGTTCATACTTTTGGTATTCTTTATTTAAATTTCTCTCACCCGCAGCAGCCAGATCCTCATAAGTGACTTCAGAGGAATATTGAAAGAAGGTTCCCTGATCTTGGAGTTTCTTTCTTTGATCCAACCATTCTGGTTTGGCATCATCACCAAACTCCCTAAAATCAAAAAATTGCTTATCAGTAGTTCCAGCTTGAGATTCTGTGGAGGATACTACTGCGCCCTCAAAATCCCCTAGTTGTACGGAGGGGAGGGTGTCAGAATCACCTGTTTCAAAAACAAGCACCATTCCAGGTTCGATTTCATGGGGGTTAGCGATGTGAGGATTTAGGGACCAGATTTTTGAATAATAAAATCCGGAGCCAAACAACGTTTTTGCGATCTTCCACAGATAGTCACCTTCTTGCACCACATATTTCTGAGTTTTTGAAGCAGAGGCAATGGTGTTCCACTCTTTTTCAGGAATTTTATTCTCTACAAACTTAGAAAGCTCTAAAAGCTTCTTCTCTTCATTTCCGACATCAAAAATAACAGGCCCCTTACCATCACCTTCATTCAAATTTGGTTCGTTTAGGACCTTGCTCACATCAACTTTCGTGCCATCACCACTCCCATCTTTCCCAGCTCCCTTAAACTCAGCGTCCGGTTCGTCTTTGAACAGCACATCCCCAACATCCCCTTTCAACGATTCGAGGTCATCTTTTTCTTCAAGCTCAGACTGATTGAGATCCCCTTGCTCGGCCTGACTTTTAATATCACCACTCTTCAAAACCTCGGAATCCTTCTCATCTAAAAGATCGAGATTTTCCAGATCAACATCCTGGGCGTAGATCAATAGAGGGCCAACTCCCAACATGAATATTAATGTGATAAGCCACAATCTTCTCACGTCTCGCTATGCTCCTGGTTCCGCTTCAAAAAAATCATGCAAAATAGAAAAATATTTATCCTTTTTTTGAGCCAGTTTTAACTTTTCACTGCATGCGATTAAACGTCCCAATGCTTTATAAACAACACCGGAAAAAGCATAGTTTTGTAGAATCTCTTCAAACAACTGCATGGCCAAGTCGAACTCGCCCTGCATAAAAAGGAGCTCTCCAATATAAAATTTTGCATGCACTTTTAGTGTGTTCACCCTTGATTGTTCGATCTCGCGTAGTAACTTCAAACTGCCATCAAACTGTTTTTGCCCAAGTAACATTTTGGCCTTTTCAAATTTTTTCATCTCATCGAAAATGGCGTCCTTACTATATTCCTGATTTGGCACCGTATCGCGAGACTCTACCGAAACTGTCGTATCAAGCGCCGGTCCAGCCCCGGCCTTTTTTAAATCGTCTACCAAGTCTACTTTTTCTGTTCGAACACCTGCTTCTTCCGAAGCCATTGTTTGTTCACCACGTGCTTGCCGTAGAACTTCCTCATATTTTTGCAATAGTTCATCGTACTGAGCTTTTGGCACCATGGGAGTTTTTGTTTCATCGTCGCTCGAAGAAAAGAGCGATCGCCGTTTCGACAACCAAGAACAACTGGAAAGAAGGAGAACACTTCCCAACAAAATCACCAAAATTTTAGATTTCCAACAGGATTTCATGCAAGGCCCCTCCAATTTGGGCCAATGGCCAGGATGCAGCAAAGCTACTGCAAATCTTGCCCGACAAAGGCCTCATGCCTTTGACTTGATTTAATTACTATTGTAGAGGATGCCGTACTCAAGTCAATGTAAACTAAGGGCGGCACTATGCCAGGCCAAACTGATCAACTTCCTCATACTCCCAACCAAATTCAAATCTGGAAAATGATTGTACGGACGAGCAAAGAGGATTCTGCTTTTTTTTATTTTACTCTCGAGGCGAATGAAAACTTATGCTTTTACTCAACCTTAGATTCGATCGAGGGTCAAACCTACCGCGATATTGCTATTGGTATTCCGACTTCTATGAGGTCAGAATTTGATTTAATGTTCAAGGCCCTCTGTGAAAGTATGTCCATACAACTCTTATCACAAGAACTATCAGAAAATATTCTTTGGGCGACTATTCCATAATTGAACTAGGGTATAAAATAAATTCTCGATGATTTGGACTAACATGCTAAAAATAATTTATACAATTTATAAAGACAGGAAATATCTGTGCTGGGCCACGGGAGGAGGATTCCTGTATGCTGCCGGATTTCCCTTGCTCGGCTCAACATTCTATTTTTTTCTTGGGCCTACTCTGGGGCTGGTTTGTCTCTTGGCCCCCTTGCTCTCATCTGAGCACCATAAAGATAGCATCTCCTCTTGGTGTAAGGCCTTTCTTATTTTTTCACTCACCCTCTACCTCTTGGGTTTATATTGGATTCCTTATACCCTTAAAGAGTTTGGTGCCATCCCTGTCCCTGTAAACCACATTCTGGGCACGCTCTTTTCCATTTTTCTCTTGCCGCAATTCTATTTCCTTCTGCCCTTGCTTTTTGTATTAAATAAAAAGCTCCCCCTCAGAGAAAGACCCTTGCAATGGTCGATTTTTCTAGCACTCACTGGTGCTCTCCTAGAACTCCTAGTTCCTCAGCAATTTCCTATCCATCTTGGCCACAGTTGGTTCGTTCTGGCCCCATTTGCTGGCCTGGCGGCCTACGGTGGTGTGGGAATATTTTCGGCCTTTAGTTACTTTATGGTGTTTTTTTTCCTCTTTTCAGTCAGAAATAAAAGAACTCTTGGGATCATAGTAGCCGGATTCATCATTTTTCTTGGGCTAAATATTGGATTGGGCCATTGGCAAATTAACACACGGCAACTGGCCCCCAAACAAACGCTGGCCATCAAAATTATTCAGGCCAACATTGGAAACAATCTTAAAATTTCTGCTGAACAAGGCCATGCAGACTCACTGGATAATGTGTTGGCCTTGTATCAAGGTCTATCAACCAATCCAATCCCACGAGGGCCAGATCTCATTATCTGGCCAGAAACTGCATATCCAATTTTAATCTCAAGTGCAAAAATACGCTCCCGCGCCGTGACCATTCCACAGGTTTTCCGCCAAGTGCTCCAGACGTCTGGGGCCCATATCCTCTTTGGTGGCTACGACCAGAACACAAATCACGCAAGCTACGACTTTTTTGAAAGTGAGTATAATACGGCATTCATGCTTGCCCCCGATTTTACCCTCTCCTCAGTCTATCACAAACATCAACTGATCCCCTTTGGCGAAGGATTACCTTTTGGAGCTTTTAACCGTCCGTTGAGTGCGCTTCTGTCAAACATTAGTTTCTTCGCCAAGGGCTCTGAATTCCCCTTGTTCCAATTACCCAAGGGAACAATCTTCATCACCGCAATTTGCTATGAAATTCTTTTTCCCGATTTTATCCGTAACTATTTTGCCAGCGTATCTGCCTATCCTCATTTCATTATCAATTTGACCAATGACTCTTGGTACGGCGATAGCGCAGAACCAGAGCAACATCTCTTCTTGGCCAAATGGCGTGCCTTGGAATTTGGCTTACCCATCATTCGATCTACCAACACGGGTATAAGTGTGGTCATCCATCCTGATGGCCATGAAAGTGACAGACTGGCAGTAGGAGAAGTTGGCAATCTTGATCTAAAAATTGACTATAGCGATCAACTTCCAAGCTTCTACGCCAGATTTGGCAATTTCGTCTTATGGATTTTGTGGGGGGTGATGGCGCTCTTTGTTCTTATAAAAAATTTGCGCCAGCCTTAAATTGGCCCTCATGGCCTATCAGTGATAAAATGGGCCCACAATAAGCGACAACATTTGTTTTGTGAGGTGCCATAAAATGGAAAAGGAAAATGTGGTAATCATAGGGGCTTCAAATCGCCCAGACCGCTATTCCTATCAAGCCTTGAAGTTGTTGGCCGAATTCGGCCATACTTGCTTACCTGTTCACCCTGAACATCCCGAAATTGATGGTGTGAAGGCCTTTAAGGACCTCAAAGTCATCAAGCAATCAGGTATAAAAGTTCATACTGTCACTGTCTACGTAAATCCTTCAATCAGTACTGGACTGGCAAAAGATTTGCTCAATTTAAAACCAAATCGAATTATTTTTAATCCTGGAAGTGAAAACCCCGTTCTAACAGAAACCTTGAATAAAAATGGCATTGCGACTGAAAATGCCTGCACACTCGTGATGCTCAGAACCGGTCAGTTTTGACGGATTTGAAAACCTTCTTTCACCAAATCATGCAGCCGCACAAGTCCAAGAAAACACCCTCTCTGATCAATAACAGGCAAAATGCTGATCTGCCCTGATCTTTTTTCCATCAACTCAAGTGCAAAACTGGCAAGGGCATCAGGCCCAACTATACTTGGCTTCCGATTCATCAAGACTGACAGCATGGTATCTAAACCATATTCACTTTTGGCAAAGGTACGTCTGATATCTCCCTCAACAAAGATTCCTTCAAATCTTGACTCACCATCGACAATCGCCAATCCACCGACATTTTTTTCAGTCATGGCCAAAATGGCATCTTTCAACGTATGTGTTGAGGTGAGCACTGGGCATTCCTCCAATGGCCTCATTAAGTCACGGACTTTCATCCGCAACATCTTGCCCAAAATTCCACCGGGATGAGAAAGAGCAAAACCCTCACGCGACAATCCGATCTTGTGTTCATAGAGCACGGCCAGCGCATCCCCCATGGCCATGGCCAAAGTCGAACTCGTGGTGGGAGCTTGGTTATTCAAACAGGCCTCTTTGTCCACAGAACAATCCAGGACAACATGACATTTTTTGGCAATAGGGGAATTCACCTCCCCTAATAGACCAATAATATGTGCCGAAGGCACATTGATAAATGGTAACAATTTAAGAATCTCTTCAGTTGTTCCAGACTTAGAAATCAGAATAATAACATCATGAGATCTCACACGTCCCAAATCACCATGCAGAGCTTCGGTTGGGTGCAGAAAATAGGCAGGTCGGGCCAGGGAACTAAAGGTCGCAGCCAATTTAATCGCAATATGTCCTGATTTTCCTACACCACAGAAAATAACTTGGGCATCATGCTGGATAAGTTCATCAAAAAGCAGTGAGAGTGTCTCAATTTGTTTATGTCCAAGGCGTGTACTGGCCTTTGATAAGGCCTGTGCCTCTAGGTGAAGAACATTTTGCATAATAGACAGCAAGTCATTAGACATATTCGACATAAAAATTCTTCTTTTTTTATGGGCCCAAGGCCTGGTAAGATAGTAATGTGATCAATGTGTAACTTTGAAGAAAGTATAATGAATTTTGTAAAGTGTAAACTCACCGCCTTTTTTGTTGCCCCCCTTCTGGCGGCCGCAACCATCATGATTTCGTGTTCCTCATACCGTGACTTCCAGTACATGACAGACGAATTAGAGATTCCCACTAAGGTTTTCAAAGCAGATTATGCCCAAACCTGGCAAGCCGTTTTATCTGTGATGAGAACTTATGATCTTGAACTGCAAAACCAAGAGGCCGGCATCATCAAAACTCGATGGGTGGATAATACCCTGGAACTCAACTTTGCCGACTCATTTGGTTCTTCCGATGCAGTTAAATCTGCGCGCTTTAAAGTTATTGTCAACGTGATTAAAGGTTTTCGAGGATCTCGCGAGGTCACCAAAGTTACAGTTTTTAAACGCCAAATGGTAAATCATGATTTTTTAACCGGATGGAAGGTGACACCTTCCGATCAAATTTTGGAAGAAACTATCCTCTATCGCATTGAACGGACAGTCATGATCGACAACAAGCTTAAAAAGATTGAAGAGCATAAGAGCAAAGAACAAGAGGCTTCATTCTAGATCGTTTTATTGGTTAGCAGATAGCGTGACCAATAATGCCGTTTCACCTGACGGTCCCCCTTGGGTGCATCCTGTCCTGTAATTTTTTCGAGGGACTTATTGATTTCCTCAAATACGTCGCTGTATTTATCTTTTTGAATCATGGTTAGAAGCGGACCCCGGGCCTTCTCAAAACGCAGTTCACCAACGGTCGTAATCACATCCTTAATAATGTTGCTACGTTTGCTGGTATTTTTTGCTTCGTAATAATTACGTTTATCATAAAGCATGGCCCATATGTTTGGGGCGAGCTTAGTCAGCTGGAGATCGCGAACATTTGCCAATGCCTGTGAACGTACAATCATGGAATCATCTCGCAAAGTACGCGCGTATAAATTGGCCATCTCGTGTTGTTTCAGCGCCAAGAGTACCTTCAAGGCGGCAAGTCGCATGACCCAAGATGGATGGGCGGTAAATTTAGCAATAAACGGAGCAGCTTTTTTACCCATAGCGCGACCGAGCATAAATGTTGCTAGCCAGCGCGACTTATCCGAATATTTTGCATTCTTCATTACTTCAATCAAGGCCGGCACTGCACGTCCTGCGACACTTCGCACCTCCTTATTGAAAGCATCCAAGTCCTTCTTCTCCTTAAACCCGGCCTGAAACTTGGCCAAAAGTCGTTTGGTTATTTCTTCATTCTCCTTTCTCTTGTTCGCTTCAACTTCGGGACGAGCAGATGTCGATGGAGTTGCCTTCCTGGGTGTTGGCGTTTTATTGGCAAAGCCGAGCAGAGGAAAGAGGGCAAAACATACGATCAAACATGATAATTTCATCTTCATCGATACACTCCTTAACCTAGCATTTTCTCAAATTCACTGAGTAATTCTTCAGCAGACTTCTGTTCATTTTCTCCCTGAACAGGAGCTTCGGGCACGTTCTCAACTGGTACCAGTTTTTCATCCACAGCAGGTGTAGGTAAATCGTCATCAGGGGCAGAGGCGGCAACTGGTTCTGGTTCCGCTTCTGGTTCTGGAACAGGTGCCGGTGGTGCGGTCTTGGCTACAGGTGCGGGTGCGGGTGCGGGTGCTTCTGCTTTGCCGCCCTTAAGTTGGGCAATCGTCGCTTTCAGTTGTTCATTTTCCTGTTGCAGTCTCTTCAAATTGGCCAAATCTTCTTCAATAATTTCATATTCCATCAAGCGCTCTTTTAATTCATCACGCTCTTTCGTCACCTTCCCAAGTTCAGCTTTTATCGCTCCATCTCCACCACTTGAGGCAGAAGCCGCTGCTAATTCCTTTTGCAAGCTCGGAACTTCTTTCTTCAGCAATTGCACCTCTTCACTCGATGCCCCCCCCGCCTTATTACTTGAAGCCAGA